>DASWON010000097.1:0-10763 GCA_036398735.1 Rhodopila sp. | reverse complement strand
CCTCGGTTACCAACGAGCCGACGGTGCACCGGGCGGTCGAGGATGCCGAGGTGGTGATCAATCTGGTCGGCGCTCTGACCGAGAGTCGAAGCGCCACATTTCAGGCGGTTCACGTCGAGGGCGCGCAGCGGATCGCGCGCTTGTCCGCCGCCGGCGGCGTTACACGGCTGATCCATGTCTCCGCCATCGGTGCCGATCCCAACAGCCCGAGCCGTTATGCCGCCACCAAGGGCAAGGCCGAACAGGCGGTGCTGACTGCTTTCCCGCGGGCCACGATTCTGCGGCCCTCGCTGGTGTTCGGCCTGGAGGACAAGTTCTTCAACCGCTTCGCGGCACTCGCCCGGCTGTCCCCGTTCATGCCGGTGATTTCGGGCGAGACGAAGATGCAGCCGGTCTTTGTCGGCGATGTCGCCGATGCGGTGATGGCGGCGCTGCGTCTCCCCACGGCGGAGGGCGCCGTCTTCGAGTTGGGTGGCCCAAGGGTGTGGACGTTCCGCGAAATCCTGGCCTTTATCCTCAAGACGACGCACCGCGAACGCAGGCTGATGAACATACCGATGGGCATCGCCCGCATGCAGGCGGCGATCCTGCAGCATATGCCGGGAAAGCCCCTGACACCGGACCAGCTGCTAATGCTTTCCCACGACAACATCGTGTCGCCAGGGGCGCTCGGCCTGCACGATCTGGGGATCACCCCGACGCCGGTCGAACTGATCGTGCCCGCCTATCTCAGCCGGTATCAGCCCGGTGGCGGACGCCGTCCCACAATCCCGCTGCCGCAGGAGGGATAGGGTCGGAACTGCCCCCCGGGCACGGAACGCCAGCGAGGCGCCTCGCTCCGGCCACGGGACGATAGCCGCGCAGCCACGGGGCGACAGCCGCGCGGCCACGGGGCAATAGGCCTGGCCCAAGGACATATCCTTCGGCATGATCCAGCCACTGTCCACCCCTCGTTTGGCACCTGTCGCAGAGCGAGCAGTGACCCGCGGCACTCCCCCCCTCGCGGGTTCATTGGGCGAGCCATGAGCCACGCAGACGCAAGCCCGCCCAACCGGTATCGCTTTAAGGAATCTCCGCCACCGGCAGGATTTCCAGGTCAGCGACCATCACCTTGCCCTTGGTCTCGGGACTGAAGAACAGCGTGATGACGAAGCTGATCAGCCCGCCGACAGTGCCGATCAGCATCGGCAGCGCGAATCCCATTTGACGCTCGACCGCGAAGTAGGTCAGCACCGGCGGCACGAATCCGCCGGCCGCGGCGCCGACGTGGTAGCAGAAGGCCGCCGCCGTCGCCCGGATCTCGGTTGGGAAGCGTTCGTTCGTGTAGCTCGGGTTGATGCCATAGATCGCCCCGGCGAACGCACCCTGGATCGAGAACGCCACCGCGATCGTCATGTAGTCCGTCGTGAGCAGGTAGATCGGAGCCACCGCCGCCCCGATGATGGCGGGAATGATCATCGCCCAGCGCCGGCCGATGCTGTCGGCCAGGCTGCCCCACACGAAGCTGAACAGGAACGTCAGCCCATTGGAGAATGCCAGCGGCCAGCCCACGGCGGCAGCCGACAAATGCAATTCACGTGTCATGTAGGTCGCGAACAGGCCAAAGATCGAGTAGTACACAGTAAAGGCACTGACCAGCCACCAGCATGTGGACAGCGTCGTCAGCCGCACCCCTTTACGGAAGATGGCGGCGATCGGCATCTTGACCTGGGTGTTGTTCGCCTTCTGCAGTTTCTGGTTTTCCACCCAGACCTCGGGCTCCTTCACGTAGAAGCGGATCCAGACCACGGCCAGCGCCGGCAGGACACCGATCCACAGCATGCCGCGCCAGCCGATGACGTCGAACATGGTGGCGTAGAGCACCGCGGCGACCAGATACCCCAGCGCCCACGATCCTTGCAGCACGCTGGCCATCAGGCCGCGCGATCGTGCCGGCCAGCTTTCTGTCGCCAGCGCCGCTCCGGCCGGCCACTCTGCGCCCATGCCGATGCCCAGCAGCGTGCGGAACACCAGCAGGAACAGGAAGGTGGGCGAGAAACCGGCGATGAAATTGCAGGCCGAGTACCACAGGATCGAGATCATCAGTGGCGCGCGGCGACCCAGCCGGTCGGCCATCCACCCGGCGGCGATCGCGCCGACGAACCGCATCCACATGGTCAGCGACCCGACCAGCACGACAAGCGTCAGGTCGGCGTTGAACTCCCTGGCGATCGGCACCAGCAGGAACAGGAACACGGTGAAGTCGAACGCGTCCAAAGTCCAGCCGAGCCAGGCGGCGATGAAGGCGTTCCAGTTGTCTCGGGTGGGTTCGCGCCACCACGGTTGTGCGGGTTCGGGTCCCTCCGGACCGGACCGCGAAGCATAAGACATCGTCGGGACTCCCTGTATTTATTATATTTTTGGAACGAAAATGCGGGGCGGGTGCCCACCGCCGCGACAGGAGTTTGCCCGACCGGTGAGACGGCTGAAAGTCACATCCGGGTCTGACCCGTCCAATCTTGCGCCATCATTCTCCAGGCCACACATTAGCGCCCTGCAAGAGGGGATCACCCGCATGGACTTCGACCTGTTTGTCATCGGTGGCGGTTCAGCCGGGGTGCGGTGCGCTCGGATTTCCGCCGGGCATGGGGCTCGCGTGGCGGTCGCCGAGGAGCGCCACTGGGGCGGCACCTGCGTCAACATCGGCTGCGTGCCGAAGAAGCTGATGGTGCAGGCCGGCGAATACGGCGGCTGGGCCGAAGATGCCGCCGGCTTCGGCTGGACGATCACCAAGGGCCCGCACGACTGGGGCAAGCTGATCGCCGCCAAGGACCGGGAGATCAGCCGCCTGGAGGGCATCTACCGCAAACTGCTGTCCGGCGCCGGAGCGACCGTGTTCGATGGCCGCGCGACGTTCGTCGACGCTCATACCATCGAGGTCGGCGGCAAGCGCGTGACGGCGGAGAAGATCGTCATCGCCACCGGCGGCCACCCCGAACGGCCGGACATCCCGGGCGCCGAACTCGGGATCATTTCCGACGATGCATTTTACCTGAAAACCATGCCCCGGCACGTCGTCATGGTCGGCTCGGGCTATATCGCGGTGGAGTTCGCCGGCATCTTCCGGGCCCTCGGTGCCGAGGTGCACCTCGTCTATCGTCAGCCGCTGCCGCTGCGCGGGTTCGACCACGACATTCGCGAGGCCATGGTCGAGGCGCTTGTGTCGCAGGGCATCATCCTGCACCCGGAGACCCTGCCGGCGAAGGTGGAGGCGGACGGCGACCGTCGCATCCTGACCCTGGACAACGGTCAGACGATCACCACCGATCTGGTGTTCTTCGCCACCGGCCGGCGGGCCAGCGTCAAGGGACTGGGCCTGGAGAAGATCGGGGTCGAACTGAACGCCAAGAACGCGATCAAGGTGGACGAGCACCTGCGCACCACGCAGCCGCATATCTATGCCATGGGCGACGTCACCGACCGGGTGAACCTGACGCCGGTGGCGACGGCGGAGGGGCATGCGCTGGCGGACACGCTGTTCGGCGGTCGTCCGCGCACCGTCTCCCTGTGGAACGTGCCATCGGCCGTGTTCACCACGCCGCCGGTCGCGACGGTGGGCATGACGGAGGAGCAGGCCTGCGCCATGGCCCCCGTCGACATCTACCTGAGCCGCTTCACCCCGATGCGCCACACCTTGTCCGGCCGGGCACGAAAGACGACGATGAAGCTGGTGGTGGACAAAGCGACGCAGAAGGTGGTCGGCGTGCACATGTTGGGCGAAGACGCCGCCGAGATCGTCCAGGGCATGGCCATCGCGGTTGTGATGGGCGCGACCAAGGCGGATTTCGACCGCACCATCGGGATTCATCCGACCGCGGCGGAGGAATTTGTGACACTGCGCACGCTGACCCGAACCACGGACCTGGCTGAAGCAGCGGAGTAGACTTCCGACTTCGCAGGGTTCCGCTCACCCTCGCCGCCGCGTCCGGATCGGCGGGAACTCTGCGCCAGAAGTCGGCTAGCCAAGCGATGGTGCCCAGCAGCCGCGGTTCAGCGCGCCGCATCAGCGCCATGAATGCAGGGTCATCGCCGACCGGACGGCGCCGTCATGCACAGGTCGAAGCGCTGACCCCATGGGGTCATGGCCGAGGACCGCTCCACCAAGGCTCATTATTGTTCGGACCTCTGCATGGCGCGCGATTGCCGTTCAGACCCTGACGATGACAGATGTTCGCGCCGGCTTGACGTGGCGGATACGCATAAAATCAATGAGATAACGGCCGCCCGCCCGCCGCCGAGTTAACAACTCGGCTGGCTGGCATGTATCTGCTAGCATCCCCTGACTCGGCATAGAACCGATACGGGAGGAAACGATGAAGCGACGCACATTCCTCGCTGCGACAGCGGCGGCGGCACTCGCTCGGCCGGCCATCGCGGCGTCCAGCAGGCCACTGATCTTTGTGCCGCAGGCGAACCTGACCAGCCTCGACCCGGTGTGGACCACGGCGACCGTCACGCGAAACTTCGCGTTCATGGTCTATGACATGCTGTACGGCCGCGATGAGGCATTCGTTCCGCGCCCGCAGATGGTCGAGGGCAATGTCGTCGACAATGACGGCAAGCGCTGGACGATGAAGCTGCGCGAGGGCCTGATGTGGCACGACGGCACCCCCGTCCTGGCCCGCGACTGCCTCGCCAGCCTGCAGCGCTGGATGAAGCGGGACGCGGTCGGCGTCACCATCAACCTGCGCGTCGATGCGATCGAGGCTCCGGACGACCGTACTCTTGTCTGGCGGCTGCGCAAGCCGTTCCCCCTGCTGCCGCATTTCCTGTCAAAGGTGCAGCCGCAGCCGGTCATGATGCCGGAGCGGATCGCCAGCAGCGTCGATCCGTTCAAGCAGGTGACCGAGATCGTCGGCAGTGGTCCATTCCGCTTCCTGCCCAGGGAATACGTCTCCGGCAGTTTCGTGGCGTTCGAGAAATTCGACCGCTATCAGCCGCGCAACGAACCGGCGTCGTACTCCGCCGGTGGCCACAATGTGCTCGTCGACCGGGTCGAGTGGCATGTCATCCCCGACAGCGCGACCGCGGCAAACGCACTGACCGCCGGCGAGGTGGACTGGCTGGAACTGCCGCAGCCGGACCTGGTCCCGATGCTGAAGCAGCAGAAAGGCGTCACGACTGGGCTGCTGGATATCTACGGCACGGTAGGCGTGCTGCGCCCCAACCACTTGAATGCGCCGACCAGCAATGTGGGGGTGCGGCGGGCGATGTTCGCCGCGGTTGACCAGCGGGAGGTGATGCTGGCGGCCATGGGCGAGGATCCGACCACCTGGCGCGCCCCGATGGGGTATTTTCTGCCGAACTCCCGCGCCGCCAACGACGCGGGGATGGACTTCGTCCGCAAGCGGCACAGCGTCGATGACGTCAAACGGATGCTCGACGCCGCAAAGTACGGCGGCGAGAAGATCGTCTATCTGCATCCGACCGATCAGGTTGCCTACCACGCGTTCAGCGTCGTGGTGGTCGATGCATTCCGCAAGGTCGGGCTGAACATCGATGAGCAGATGACGGACTGGGGCACCGTGGTGCAGCGACGCCCGTCGAAGGAGCCGCTCGACAAGGGCGGCTGGTCGATGTTCCCCGCCGGCGCACCTGGCCCCGAGTATGTCGACCCGCTGCTGGCGAACACGCTGCGCAGCAATGGCTCCAAGGCATGGTTCGGCTGGCCGGACGATCCGGCCCTGGAGGCCGCGTATGAGGCCTGGATCGACGCGCCGGACGACGCGGAGCGGCGCAGGCAGGAAATCGCGTTCCAGACGGCTGCGTTCGCGGCGGTGCCGAGCATCCCGCTGGGGCAGTATCTACCCCAGGCGGCCTGGCGATCGAACCTGACAGGGCTGGTGAAGGGATCCGCACCGGTCTTCTGGGGAGTGGAGAAAGCGTAAGTCTCGACCGGCGGAGGCATTGAGGCCCGCTGCCGTGCCTCGTCCTGGGCCACCTGGGTCGGAGCGAGGCTCGTCTCCGTCAATGTGCGCACAAGTCGTGGCACGTTATGCCAGCCAGCCGATTGGCGACACTCCGGCGACGCGCGGCCGGCTGGTATCCCGTTGATTTCGCACTCGGCCGCCAGCCCTGATTTCGCGCGCAGCCGCCACGCCAACCCCGGCGCATACCAGTAATGTTTCTTTGTTCGGCTGAACGGGACCGTTTCTTCGTCCCGGCCTAGTATTTGACGGCGATGGGCGCGGGCGCGGTCAAAAATGGCCACAGGCCACCGCGCTTGCGGCGCGCAGCGTCCTTGAGGGTGGCTCTGGCCACCGCCATCCTTGAGCAGGACGGGGGCCTGCCTCATGCCGCGGCCCGCATCTGTTGCTTCTTGTGCCCGCGAAGGTCCCTTTATGTTGAGACAGCGTGGGCTTTCCAGCCATGACTTCAATGGGTTTCGACCGCCAGCGCGCGGACCAGTCGCTGGCGGTGCCTGACTTGGCGGCGCCTGACTTGGCGGCGCCTGGCGTCGGCGGCACCGGGGGCTGCCGCCCCGGCTATATGACCCGGCAGGGTGCGCTTGAGTAACCGCCGGCCGGGGGCGGTCAGGCGGCCGCCACCTGGGTACGGACGAACTGGCTTCGCAGGTGGTCGCCGCTGGTGGTCGGTGGGAATTTCGCTGTCTCGCCGATAGGCACGGTGCCCGGCAACGCGGCGACCGGTGCGTCATAGTTCGGGTTGTGAAAGAACACCAGCGACAGCCGGCGGGACGCGACGGCCAGTTCCTCGGGCGGGTTCACGACCCGGTGCAGCGTCGCCTGCCACAGCCCGTTGGTCCAGCGGGCCATCAGTTCCCCGATGTTGACGATGAAACTGTCGGGCGCGATCGGCACATCCACCCAGTCCCCCGCCTTGTTCAGCACCTGCAGCCCGCCGGGCTTGTCCTCGGTCCGCAGGATCGTCAGCGAGCCGTAGTCGGAATGAGCACCCGCCCGCAACTGGCCCGGCAGCGGCGGCACCAGCGGCGCCGGGTAGTTGCGCACGCGCAGCCGGCTGATATGGCGGTCGATCTTGTCGGTGAAGAAATTCTCCGGGAGGTCAAGAGCCAGGGCGAACATCGTCATCAGGTCCGCGGCGAGCGCACCCATGGCCCGAAAATACGCCTCATACAGCGGTCGCAGTTCCGCGGGGCGTTGCGGCCAAAGATTCGGATGGAAATGGCTCCCCGCCTCCGGGCGAGTGAAATAGGCTTCGCTCCCGGCATCGACCGGTCCGATCATGAAGCTCTCGTTCAGATCGCCTGGAAGGTCCACGCCCCGACTGCGACCGACGCTCTCGCCTTCCAGCGCGATATAGCCGCGTGTCACGTCCGGCGCGGGCCTGGCCACATGCTGTTTCTCCGTCAGCGGCAGATCGAAGAAACGGTTTGATACCGCCTGCACTTCGGCAATCAGCGCCGGATCGATGCCATGGCCGGTGATGACCAGAAAGCCGATGTCGTTCACCGCCCGGCCGACCTCTGCCGCGACGCCGGCACGCGCTGCCGCCCCTCCGTCGCGAAACGGCGCTACGTCAATGACCGGAACACGCATCAACATGGAACAACCTTCCCAAATTGGTGTTGCATCACGCCGGGCGCCCCGGTGTGGTTACGAGCGTATGCTGCAAGCGGCATGGTTTTTGCGGGACACCGAGCGTACGACAAAGGAGACTGCGCGATATGTCCGACATTTACGCAGCGCGTGGCTACGGCAGCCGGCCGCTCGGCTTCGGCGCCAAAATCGGCGTCGTGGTTGTGGATTTCCAGCGCGGGTTCATCGATGCAGACTTCCCGATGGGCGGCGCTCCTATGGTCGACTCGGCCGTGCGCAATACCGTCCCGGTGATCGAGGCCGCCAAGCGCGCCGGACTCCCGATCATCGCCTGCGTCAACGGCTATGACAGCCCGCGCGCCGCGCCGCACTGGAAGATCGGTCCGGTCTTCGATCTGTTGTGCGGTTCGCGATCGGTGGAACTGGATCCACGCATTGCTGCGGCCGGCCCCGACGTAACCCTGATGAAGTCCGCCCCGTCGATCTTTTTCGGCACCTCGGCCGCGGCGATCCTGACCAGGGAGCGTGTCGACACCGTCATCGTGACCGGCTGCATCACGTCCGGCTGCGTTCGAGCCAGCGTAATCGATGCCTTCTCGCTGGGGTTCCGCGTAATGGTGCCGCACGATTGCGTCGGTGATCACGACCAGGCGGCGCACGAGCAGAACCTGAAAGACGTGGAGCGCCGGTACGCCGATGTGATCGATGCCGCGACCGCAATCGACGCGATCGAGCAATGGCGGCGGGCCAACGACAAAGCCTGACGGTGCGGCGGCCGGGGATAGGGCAGCTGACGGCGCAGGCGAATCCCTCATGTTGCCATGAAGGTCCCGCCATTGGCGTGGATGGTCTGCCCGGTGATGAAGGCGGATCGGCCTGACGCGAGGAAGACCGCGATGTTGGCGATGTCCTCGGGCTGGCCCATCCGGCCCAGCGGCATCGTCGCGGCCTTTTCCGCGAGCTCCTCTTCCGTCGACCCGTAGCGCGGCTGGGCCGTGTCGGTCAGTCCCGGCGCGATCGCATTGACGCGGATTTTCCAGGGGGCCAGTTCCGTCGCCATGGCGCGCGTCATCGAGACCACGCCGCCTTTGCTCGCGGCATAATGCACGCCGCGCGGCGACGCTCCGAACATCGACGCGGACGCCAGGTTGATGATGGTGCCCTGGACGCCGGCCTCGATCATCGCCCGCGCCGCCGCCTGGGCGCAGAAGAAGCCGGCCTTCAGATTGATCGAGTGGACGAAATCCCAGTCCGCTTCGGTCATGTCCAGGAAGGCCACACGCGGGAACACCCCGGCGTTGTTCACCAGGATGTCGATCCTGCCGAACGCGGCCACGGTCGCGTCGACCAGGGCGGCGGGCGTCTCGGCGGCGGCAATGTCACCCGCGAGCACGATCGCCTCGCCTCCCGCCGCGCGCACCGATGCCGCAACCTCCTCGGCCGCCGCCTCGCCGTCCAGGTAGTTGATCGCCACGTTGGCGCCGGCCTGCGCCAGTGCGATCGCGATCGCTTTGCCAATGCCCTGCTGGGCGCCAGTCACCAGCGCCGTTTGACCCGCCAGGTCCGTCAAGTGCACCTCCATCATTCATGCCGCATCGCAGCATGACCAATCTCTGGGCGGACGTCACCAGGGGACCGCATCACGGGTTGGGAGATTCGATCAGAACCGCACCTTAAGGGCATCCTGTCGTCCCGCCGGCCCGGTCAATGGCGCGCAAATGCCGGCCGGTGGGACGGCTGAAACTCCCCGGGCCTCCCATCGCATGCCACTCGGAGATATTCCGGATTGGACGCATGGTGCACCTGGTGGTGGGATGGCGTGTAGAGAATCCACTCCAGCGGACCAAGCCGGCCGACCAGATCGGTGTGCAACCAGAACTGGTAGAACAGATTGATGGGAGCATGAACCCGACCGCGGCCGGGTTTAACCCCATCCAGTACAGCGGTAGGTCGAATAGCCAGCTCCCCGACAGGATCTCAGTCACGCCAAGTCGAAACGCACTCGCTCAATGAAGATACACGGGCGTGTGGTGGACGCTATGCGAGGCCCACATCCAGCGGACCTGTGCCCGGCATGATGCGACCAATAGTAGGCGAACGCCTCGCAGACAAAGAGCAGTGCGACCCCCAAGACATGTCGAGCGGGATCGTCGTCAGCCGATGCGACCACACGAGAAAGGCGGCGCGATGAACAGCAGACGCAGCAGATGTTCCGGAAGATGCAGGATGAAGATCCCGATGCTGAGCAGCGTCTCGGTCCAAAGATACGGGCGGCGCTGGACCAGCAGAAAGATGACGATCTCCAACACGATGCCGCCGACGATGACGGGATGGAAGCGTATCGGCAGCGACGCCAGGTGAATGTGCAGCACGGAAAATCCTGCCGGTGGGTTTGCGGCGAGCTTTGTCCTTGCTGATACGGTCGGCGTCGGCGCTGCCCCCGGACCAGCTCAGCGCGTCCGCCATCGGGACCTGGAACCGGAGAACGTGCTGGCGCGGATTGCCGCGTCGAACGACGCTTACCGTCCCGCTGCCCGGGCTCGGCCCCGCTCGGGCTCTGCCTCGCTCGGGCTCGACCCCCACTCGGGCTCGGCCCCCCTCAGGCCTCAGCCCCGCTCGGCGCTGCAGAGGCTCGCCAAGGGTACGCCCCGCGGAAACCGACGAACCGGCTGGTCGCTGTGCCCGCAGCCCTCCGTGCCCGTTCGGGCCGAACCCGGGGTGGGCAAGAGTGGGTCGGGCTGACCGGCGCGGGCCAAGTCGACCGGTTCGTCCGGTGGGGGCTCTGTCCGGGCACCGACGAATGGGCGCTTTTGCTGTGGCTCCGTCGCCTCGGCTCCGTCGCTTGGGCTCCGGCGCTCGCCTCTGGCGTTTCGCGTCCGCCCACGCCATGTTGCGGCTCGTGTGTACCGTAGTCGTCCTGGTCCGCCCCGACCTGATCCTGCTTGCCGCCAACCGTGATGAACGGCTGGAGCGTCCATGTGACCCTCCCGCCGCTTGGTGGGATGACCGTCCCGGAGTGATTGGCGGGCGGGATCGCCTGGGCGGCGGTACATGGATGGCAATGAACCGCCACGGCGTCGTCGCGACGGTGCTGAACCGGCCCGGCACCCTGGGCCCGGCCATCGGCAAGCGCAGCCGAGGGGAGTTGCCCCTGATGGCGCTGGAGCACGCGACCGCCGCTGCGGCTGCCCATTCGCTGGCCCG
>DASWON010000096.1:0-11547 GCA_036398735.1 Rhodopila sp. | reverse complement strand
ACCTATCTTTCGGTGACCGATACCGCGCCGCCGGTCGCCATACCGCAGACCATGCTGGACGGCGTGTCCAACTTCATCCTGCTGGCCCTGCCGTTCTTCATCTTCGCCGGGCTGATCATGGAGAAGGGCGGCATCAGCCTGCGCCTGGTGCGCTTCGCCATGAGCCTCGTGGGATGGCTGCGCGGCGGACTGCTGCAGGTCGTTGTCGTGACGGTCTTCCTGGTCAGCGGCATATCCGGCTCCAAGGTGGCGGATGTCGCCGCCGTCGGCGCGGTGATCCGCCAGGAGTTGCGCAAACAGGGCTATCGGCTGGAGGAGGGGGCGGCGGTTCTGGCAGCCTCCGCCGCGATGGCCGAGACCATCCCGCCGAGCATCGCGATGCTGGTGCTGGGGTCGGTGACGCCGATTTCGATCGGCACGCTGTTCATCGCCGGGCTGCTGCCGGCCGCCGTCATCGCACTCTGTCTGATGCTGCTGATCTACGTCCTGGCGCGGCGGCGCGGCATGCCGGCTTCGACCGCACAGGCGGCCGGCCCGCACTGGACGCGAACACTGCCGGGCGCCATCCTGCCGCTGGTGATGCCGGTGGCGATGCTCGTCGGCATCCGCTTCGGCGTTGCCACGCCGACCGAGGTTTCCTCGTTCTCCGTCATCTATGGCGTGGTGCTGGCGTCCCTGGTGTATCGCGAAATGCCGCTGCGGTCGGTGCTGCGCCATGCCGGCACCTGCGCTGCCACCGCGGGGATGGTGCTGTTCGTGCTGGCGTCGGCCTCGGCGTTCGCCTGGGTGCTGAGTGCCGCCAACCTGCCGCAGGAACTGGTGCAGGTGCTGCATGTCGCCGGCGACAGCCGGATCGTGTTCATGATCGGCTCGATCGGGCTGCTGATCGTCGTCGGCTCGCTGCTGGAGGGTCTGCCGGCAATCACCATCCTCGCACCGCTGCTGCTGCCGATCGCCACCCAGTTCGGCATCAACGGCGTGCAGTACGGGATCGTGCTGATCCTGGCGATGGGCATCGGCGCGTTCATGCCGCCCATCGGCATCGGCTTTTACGTCGCTGCGGCGGTTGCCGAAAGCCGGCTGGAGGGCGCCGCTCGCGCCATGGTGCCGTATCTCGTGGTGCTCATCCTCGCGGTTCTGCTGATCGCCTTCATCCCCTGGATCACCCTCGCCCTGCCGCGCGCACTCGGCGGATGATCCTGTCATCGGGTGCCGGCCCCGCATCGCACCCCGTTTGAACCCAAACCACGCGTGACCGAGGAGACAGCGAATGCCACCCAACAAGAAGCGGCTCGTGTATTTCGAGAACTGGATCGACCCGGTGGGCGAGCGCATCCTGTCCGAGCAGCCCGATATCGATCTGGTGCGGCTCAGCTATGGCGATCCGGTCGCCGACAACGACGCCGAGATGCGGCTGGCGCATGCGTACCAGATCGCGCCGCGCACCGAATTGAAGGAGCCGTGGTTCGGGGATGCCGCCCTGCTGGCGCGCTGTCCGCGGCTGTTGGCGATCAGTTCCACCGGCGCCGGTTTCGACATGGTGGACGTGGCGGCCTGCACGGCGGCCGGCGTGATTGTGTGCAACCAGTCCGGCACCAACAAGGAGGCGGTCGCCGAACACGCGCTGGGGCTGATGCTGGCGCTGACCAAGAAGATCGCGCAGTCGGACAAGGTGATGCGGCGCGGCGGCGACCTCGATCGCTACGGCTTCACCGGCGGCGACATGCGCGGCAAGACCGTCGGCCTGGTCGGGCTGGGCCATATCGGCACCCGCGTCGCGGAGCTGTGCGGCGGGCTGTTCAGCATGACGGTGCTCGCCTGTGATCCCTATCTCAGCGCCGAACAGGTCACGGCTCGGGGTGCCGTCAAGGTGGATATGGATACGCTGCTGGCGCTGTCCGATTTCGTCTCGGTGCACTGCCCGCGGAGTGCCGAGACGCTGGGCATGTTCGGTCGGGCACAGTTTGAGCGCATGAAGCCGGGAGCGTATTTCATCAACACCGCACGTGGCGGCATCCACGACGAGGATGCGCTGGCCGACGCACTCGGTGCAAATCGCATTGCCGGTGCCGGTGTGGACGTGTTTCTGCAGGAGCCGGCGCCTGCCGACCATCGCCTGCTGGCGTTCGAGAATGTGATTGCCAACCCGCACATCGCCGGCATGACGCGGGAGGCGATGCACGACATGGCGGCAGGGGCCGCGCAGCAGTGGATCGCGCTGCTGGCCGGGGAAGTGCCGCCGCGGATGGTGAACCCGGAGGCCTGGCCGCTATATTCGGACCGGTTCGAGGACTTGCTGGGGTTTCGTCCCGCGCCGCTGCCGGATCACGTCCAGTAACCGCTATTCGTGAATCGCGAGTCGCAACCCTGTCGGACAAATTGCGGGAGCTCGGCCAAAGCCCCGCTTACCCGCGGTTAGCGGGGTTCCCCGGCGCAAGTCGTGGGTCCCCGGCCGGCGCTCCGTAGCGTCCGTGCCGGTCCGCGACGGCCGGAGAACCCGCTGCTCCACGCCGATCGGGCACGTCGCGACGGCCGCCCGGACAACCATCGGCACGCGACCGGCACCGGCGGCGGTCATCATCGCGGGGTCGGCGCTCGCCCGGATCAGCGCTCGCTGCGCGGATCGAATGCGTGCTGCAGTCCATCGCCGAGGAAGTTGACGGCGATGACGGTGATAAAGATCAGCAGGCCGGGGTAGATCGCCAGGGCAGGGGCGGTGGTCACGAGTTCCTGGGCATTGTTGAGCATGTTGCCCCAGCTCGGGGTGGGCGCCACGATGCCGAAGCCGAGGAAGCTCAGCACCGACTCGAACAGAATGACCCGGCCGATGGTCAGCGTGACCGCGACGATCAATGGTGTCGCCACGTTCGGCAGGACATGCGCGGTCATGATGTAGGCTGGCCGGCCGCCGCTCGCCCGCGCCGACCGCACATAGTCCCGTTCCCGCAGGGCCAGCGTGGCGGCTCGGGTCAGGCGGGCGATGCCGGTCCAGTCGACCAGCGCCACGATGACCACCACCCGCCAGAAACCCGCCGCGCCGGAATGTGCGAACTCCGCCGAGAAGCCCAGCTTGGTCAGGTCGATTGCGCCGAGGACGATCAGCAGCGGCAGCAGCGGCAAGGCGATCATGCCGTCGGTGAAACGCATCAGCACGGCGTCGAGGCGCTTGCCGAAATATCCCGAGACCACGCCGACGGTCAGTCCGATGAGGCTGCCGACCAGCGTCGACAAAACTCCGACCAGCAGCGAAATCTGCCCACCCAGCATCAGCCGCACCAGTTCGTCACGCCCGGCGTCATCGGTTCCCAGCGGGTGCGCGGCCGAGGGTGGACTGTACTGCGACAACAGATCCGTTTCGTACGGGTCGACGCCGAGAAAATGCGCGACCGGCCCGGCGGACGCGACGAACACCAGCAGCAGGCCCAGGACCACGAGGCTGCCCATGCCGGTGCGGTGCCGGCGAAACCGCCGCCAGCGCAGCTTCCAGGGGGAAACGGCGGGGGCGATCGCCGCTGTGACGATCCGCCTGTCGTGGGCTTCCGGCGGCGTGGCGGCAGGATCGGCCGTTCCGCCACTCACAACGCGATCCTCGGGTCCAGCCAGCCATAGGCCAGGTCGGCGAGCAGGTTGCTCAGCAGCGTCACCAGGGTCGCGAACAGCAGGCCGGTGAGGGCGAGGTTGAAGTCGTTGCCCTGGATGGCGTCGAAAATCATCTTCCCCATGCCGGGCTGGGCGAACATCGTCTCGGTGATCAGCGCGCCGCTGAACAGGCTGCCGAAACTCAGTGCCATGACCGTGACCACCGGGATCATGGCGTTGCGCAGCGCGTGAATCAGCACGACGCGGCCTTCCCCGGCGCCCTTCGCCCGCGCGGTGCGGACATGATCCATCCGCAGCGTCTCGATCATCGCCGCCCGCACGAAGCGCGTGAACTGGCCGGTGCTGGCCAGCGCCAGCGTCGTCACCGGCAGGATCAGATGGCGGATCTGGTCGCCGAAGCCACCGTCGCCGACCGTGCTGATACCGCTGGCGGGCAGCACGTGCCAGTTGACGGCAAACAGCAGAATCATCACCAGGGCAAGCCAGAACACCGGCACCGAAATGCCGGCGAAGGCGAACAGGCTGATGATGCTGTCGGCGACGCCGCCCGGCCTGAGCGACGCGTATACGCCCAGCGTGAAGGCGAGCACGATGCTGACGATGAAGCTGCTCAGCATCAGCTTGCAGGTCTGCAGCAGTGCCGGCAGCAGCACGACCATCACCGGCTGCGCGTGGGTGCGGGAGAACCCGAAATCCCCCTGCAGTGCCGCGGCCAGCCAGTGCAGATAGCGCAGCAGGATCGGCTGATCGAGGCCGTAGATGGCCCGCAGATGAGCGACCACCTCGGGCGTCGCCCCGGGATTGGAGGCGATCATCAGATCGATCGGATCGCCCGGCATCAGTCCGATCAGGCTGTAGATGACGAAACTCATGACCAGCAGCACGATCGCCGCCTGGCCGCAGCGGGCGAGGATGAACCGGCACATTCTCTCAGGCTTTGAAGTGGCATGCGGCAAGCTGCGTCGGCCGGCCCGGAGCCGGTTCCAGACGCGGCGGTTCCACGCTGCAGAGCGGCTGCGCCTTCGGGCAGCGGGTGTGAAAGACACAGCCGGACGGCGGATCCAGCGGGCTCGGCATCTCGCCGTGAATGGCGACCGCGCGGCGGTGTCGGCGCCCGATGCGCGGCATCGCCTCCAGCAGGGCCGTCGTGTAGGGGTGCGACGGCGTGGCGAACAGGCCTTCGCGCGGCGCGACTTCCATCAGGCGGCCCAGATACAGCACCGCGACCGGGTCGGCGAGGTGATAGACCACCGCGAGATCGTGGCTGATGAACAGGTAGGCTAGGCCGTGCGCCCGCTGCAGTTCGCCCAGCAAGTTGAGGATCTGGCTCTGGATCGAGACGTCCAGCGCCGACAGCGGCTCGTCCGCTACGATCAGCGCCGGGTCCGGGGCGAGCGCGCGGGCAATCGCGATGCGCTGCCGCTGGCCGCCGGAAAACTCGTGCGGATAGCGGTTCAGCGCATCGCGCGGCAGGCCGACGCGCTCGATCAGATCAGCCGTACGGGACGCCCGCTCGGCGGCGGTGCCGATGCGCTGGATCAGCAGCGGTTCGGCGATGATGGCGGACACCGGCATGCGCGGATCCAGCGCGCCGAACGGATCCTGGAAGATGATCTGGATGGCCCGCTGGGCTGCCCGCGTCGTTGCCTTGTCGAGCAACTGGCCGCGAAAGCGCATGGTGCCGGCGGTGGGCTGCTGTAATCCGGCGACGACGTTGCCCAGCGTGCTCTTGCCGCTGCCGCTCTCGCCCACCAGTGCCAGGGTCTCACCGGGGTCGACATGCAGGCTGACGTTCTCCACCGCGGTCAGGGTGCGGCGTCCGGCGGGAAACCGCACGCGGATGCCATCGAGTGCCACCAGCGGCCGCGGCGCCCTGACCGTGCCCGTGGCAGCGGTTGTCGGCATGGCCGGGATCATTGGCGTGCCTTGAAGCAGGCCACGAAGTGTGCCGGCGCCAGTTCTTCCAGTGGCGGCTCCGCCCGGCGGCATCCGCCATCCGCTCGCTCGCAGCGGTCGGCGAAGCGGCAGCCAATGGCGTCCCGGCCGAGGTCCGGCACGCCGCCGGGGATCACCGGCAGAACCGCGGTGCGTCGCGCGGGATCGGGCAGGGTGGCGATCAGCCCCAGCGTGTAGGGATGCAGCGGGGTCTCGAACAAGGCGTCAGCGGGTGCCCGCTCCACGATCCGGCCGGCATACATCACCACGATCTCGTGCGCGATCTCGCTGATCACCGCGAGATTGTGGCTGATGAACTGCATCGCCATGCCGATCTCCTGCTGCAGCGCCTGCATGAGATCGAGAATCTGCGCCTGGATGGTGACGTCGAGCGCCGTGGTGGGCTCGTCGGCGATCAGCAGCGCCGGCCGGCAGGCCAGCGCCATCGCGATCATCACCCGCTGGCGCATCCCGCCGGAGAGTTGATGCGGATACGACGACGCCCGCTGCTTCGGAGAGTTGATGCCGACAGCCTCCAGCGCCTCCACCGCACGGGCGTCGGCGTCGTGCCATGACAGATCCTGGTGCAGCACCATGACCTCGGCGATCTGCCGCCCGACCGGCATCACGGGGTTCAGCGCTGTCATCGGCTCCTGGAACACCATCGCGACGCGGGCGCCGCGCACACTGCGCCAGACGGACGGGGGCTGGCCCAGCATTTCCCGTCCCTCGAGCTTCACCGAACCCCCAACCAGCCCCGGCCGGGGCACCAGGCCCATCACCGCAAGCGCCGACAAAGTCTTGCCGCAGCCGCTTTCGCCGACCACGCCCAAGGTGCGGCCGGCGTCGATGGCGAAGTCGATCCCGGCGACCGCCCGGCGCCGGCCACCCCCGGCGCCCTCGGCGGCCGGAAAGTCGACCGTCAGGCCACGCACACTGAGAACGTGGGTCATTCGGCGTGCCAGGTCTCGGCCCACAGGGAGCTGACCTGAGACCCGGTCGGCACCACGCCCTTCAGCCAGAGCGGCCAAACATGGGCCTCGGAGCCGAAGAACAGCGGCAGCACCGGCAGCTGGTCGGCGTAGATCCGCTGCATCTCGGCCCACAGCGGACGCCGCTTCTCCGGATCCAGCTGCTGCTCCATCGCGTCGATGTCCGCATCCATCGTCGCATCGCGGAAGCCGGTGTAATCGCCGCCGCCCCAGTTGTTGGCGGCGCTCGGGATCTGCCCGCTGCTGAGCGTCTGCCGCGGTGAGCTCTCGATGCTGCTGACCCAGGCGAACATCGCCAGGCCCTTGAAGGCGCGGCGCTTCAGGGTCTCCCCGAACAGCGTGCGCGGCGGCTCGTTGCGGATGACGGTTTCCACGCCGATGCGGCGCCACTCGCTCTGCATCACCTGTTGCAGCAGTTCGCGGGAGCGGACGCCGGTGCTGGTGGTGAACTCCAGCGACAGCCGGTCGCCCGCGGCGTTGCGGCAGATGCCGTCCGCGCCAGGGGTCCAGCCGGCTTCGGCGAGCAGCGCGCGGGCGTGGGCCGGGTCATACGAATAAGCCGGCACCTCGGCGCTGTAGATCGGCTGCAACGGGCTGACGAAGCTGTTGGCGACCGGCACCCGCCCGCCCATCAGCCTGTCCACCATGCCCTGGCGGTCAATGCCCAGCAGCAGGGCGCGCCGGACACGGATGTCGGCGAGGATGGGATTGTCGAGCTGCAGATCGATGTGCGTGTAACTCAGGTTGGGTTTGTACGCGTAGGTGAACCGGTTGGGATTCTGCTTCTGCAAGGCAAGGACCTGGTCGAGCGTGAGGCCGATGCCTTCTCCGGGAACCATGTCCACGTCGCCGCTGAGCAGGTTGGTCTGCAACGCGGCGGTGTTGCCGATCGTCTTGATGATGATGTGGTCGAACGCCGGCTGCTGGCCGGACCAGTGCGGGTTGCGCTCCAGCACCACCCGGCTGCCGATGTCGTAGAGGGCAACCTTGTAGGGGCCGTTGTACAGTCCGGGGTTGGTCGGGTCACGACTGTAGACGCTTTGCCGCGGGTAGTCGCCGGGGCCGGTGGCGTGTTCGAAAACCGCAGCCTCGAGATGCGCCGGGAGCAGTTCGCCAAGCTGGTCGAACTGATAGTTCACCTCGGTGAGATGCATGACCGCGATCTGGGGATCCACGACGTCCACGCGGCTGACGATAGACCAGGTGTGGGTGTTGCTGAAGCCGCTGTTCGGGTCGTGCCCGGCTCGCGCGGTGAACGCGAGATCCTCGGCGCCCAGGGGCGCGCCGTCGCCCCATGTCAGGCCCGGCCGGAAATGGAACGTCACCGCCATGCCGTGACCGCCGCCGGGCAGGTCCTCCAGCCGAGCCCCGCCGTTGGCGATCGATGGAAGCTCGGTGCACAGCAGGCAGACCAATGTCCCGGTCGCGTCGAACGCGGTGACCGGGCGGTCCGCGAACCCCAGCACGTAGAATTTCACCAGTTCCGGATCGATCGCCGGATGCAGCGTCGAGGGGAAGCTGGCGACGCCGATGGTCAGGTCAGGGTGCTGGGTCGCCGGCGGCGCCGCCGCGGCCGGGGACGCAAGGAGCAGGGCGCATAGCAGCGTCTGAACCGGACCGGCCAGTAAGCGGCGAAGCGTGGCCCTCGGACGAGCCGACCGCGCGCACGCCAGCGGCGCCGAACGCGCCAGCCCGCCCCGAACGGTTTGCGGTGCTTCGGGGTGTAAGTCGTGGGTCACCGGGCCGGAGCCCGGTGATGACACAAGGGAGCCGCCATGGCCCGGCGATACCACGAGGGGAGCGCCACGATCCGGCGACGACAGGAGCGAGGCGCCCCAGCCCGGCGACGACAGGAGCGAGGCGTCATGGCCCGGCGACGACACAAGGGAGGCGTCATGGCCCGGCGCGGCTGCGGGACCGGCCGGCTTCCATGACCACGCCGCGGACCGGCCCGACATCGCGACCGGTGACCTCGCGGCCCGCCGGTGCGGCCGCATCCGGCGCACCATCCGGCACGTCATTCCGGGCGCCAGTTCTCTGCCCAGTCACTGCTGGGATCGGCCTGCCCGGTCGCGACGTAGCCGCGCAGCCAGGTCGGCGTCACGTGCGCCTCGGACCGGAAGAACAGCGGCAGCACCGGTAACTGGTCGGCATAGATCCTCTGCATATCAGCCCAGATCGCCTTGCGTCTGGCAGGGTCAAGTTCGCCCTCGGCGGCGGCGATGTCGGCGTCCATTTTTGCATCGGCGAAACCGGGATAGTTCGAGCCACCGTAGTTGTTGGCAGCCGTTGGGATCTGGTCGCTGCCCAGCGTGCGCAAAGGAGTCTCGGTCACATTGCTGCTCCAGGCATACATCACCATGCCGGTATAGACGCGTTGTTTGAGCGTCTGGCCGAACAGGGTGCGGGCCGGTTCATTCTTGATCGTCGCCTCGACGCAGGCATTCCGCAGATTGCTCTGCAGCACCTGCTCCTGCAATTCGCGCAGACGGTTGCCGGCGGTGGTGCTGAACTCCAGGCTCAGCCGGTCCCCGGCGGCGTTGCGACAGATCCCGTCCCGGCCGGGCGTCCAGCCAGCCTCCTTCAGCAGTGCCTTCGCCCCCGCCAGGTCGAACTTCACCACCGGAATCGTCGCGTCATAGTTCGGGTTCAGCGGATTGACCCAGGTGGCGGCCACCGGTTGGGTGCCGTGGAACAGCCGGTCCACCATGGTCTGCCGATCCATCGCCATCAGCAACGCACGGCGCACGCGCACATCGGCGAGCAGCGGGTTTTCCCTCTTCAGGTCGATGTGCTCATAGGTCAGGCTGGGTTTGAACGTGTAGTGAAACGCGTCCGGATGCTGCTTCTGCAGCGCCAGCGCCTGATCGATGGTGAGACCGATACCCTCGCCGGCCACCATATCCACGTCCCCGCTCAGCAGGTTGGCCTGCAGGGCCGCGGTGTTTTCGATGTGTCGCAGCACGATGCGCCGGAAGCCCGGCTTGCCACCGTTCCAGTACGGATTGGGCTCCAGCACGATCTGCGAGCCGCTGTCATAGCCGGAGATCATGTATGGCCCGTCATACAGGCCGGGATTGAGCGGCGCGCGATTGTAGGCGGTTCCGTTGATGTAGTCGCCCGGCGCCGCCGCCTTGGCGACGATCGGCCCTTCGATGTGCTCCGGCAGGATCTGGTCCCATTGATCGAAATCGGCGCGGACGCGGTCGAGGTGCAGCACCGCCGTCCGGTCATCCACTACGTCTACGCTGAGCGCCCGGTTCCACGGGTTCGGGTTGGAAAAGCCGCTGTTGGGATCGCGCGCGAGTCTCCATGTAAAGGCGATGTCGCGGGCTGTGAGCGGCTGGCCGTCGCCCCAGTTCAGGCCGGGCTTGAGCTTGATGGTGACCGCCATGCCGCGCGTGCCGTCAGGCCGGTCCTCATTTCTGGCCAGTCCGTTCTGCAGCGTCGGCAGTTCGGCACACAGCAGGCAGGTGTTTTTCCAGTCGGCGTCGAACGCGGTGATCGGGCGGATCACGAAGCCCATCGCGTAGGAGCGCACGACCTCGGGGTCGATGTCGGGCTGCAGGCTGGAGGGAAACTGCGCGATGCCGATGGTCAGCATGTCGTGGGGGCCCTGTTCGGAGGCGGCTGTCGCCGGGGCGGTCCAGCAGGCGGTCAGCAGGGCCGCAACCATCGTCAGACGTCTCATTCAATCACCTTCGGTTTCACATCAGCCATCCGAACGACAGCCTCTTGCACAGGC
Organism: Rhodopila sp.; assembly: GCA_036398735.1. Taxonomy (GTDB): domain Bacteria; phylum Pseudomonadota; class Alphaproteobacteria; order Acetobacterales; family Acetobacteraceae; genus Rhodopila. The sequence continues at coordinate 1,275 of DASWON010000096.1, read as the reverse complement.
GCCCGGTCGTCCGGTTTCCATTGATCTCGTGCGCAGCCGCCACAGTGACCCTGCGAGCGTTGCGTCAGCGCTGGCGCCGCCCGTCTCACGTCGCCCGATCAGGCGCGAGCCGCGGCTGCCGGGTCAACCTGCTGCACTCTCACGAATCCGGCCGGACCGTGTCGCAGCGTCGCCGCTGTTCGCACGCGCGCCTTCTGTGTCTCATCGCCTTCTGTTTTCATCGCACCTCTGTTTCTCATCCCACCTCTGTTTCTCATCCCACCTCTGTTTCTCATTATGGAATGGTCCCGAAAAGCCAATATCGCTCACAAGCGTCACCCAGCGGCAGACGCGGCGGCAGGTCGGCACCGCCGGGCAGAAGCTGTTGACCGGTTGACCCCGGATAGGGCCGAATGGTGACCTAGCGAAGGATCGCGACCATGACGGTTCTGCAAGACATTCGTGGCAATCCGCTGACCGGCGGCACCGACCTCGCGGTCTCGGCTTACATGCGGGGGCTCGGTGAACTCAATCTGTTTGTCGGCGATCCCGTGGCCAGCGCCGAGGCTTCGACGGAAGCTGCGCCGGGCTTCGTCATGGGCCACGTGCTGCGGGCCTGGTTGTTCCTGCTGAGCACCGAAGCCCCGGCGCGGCAACCCGCGCATGCCTCCTGGCTGGCCGCTCGGGCGCTGCCCATGACGACGCAGGAAGCGGGACATGTCACTGCCATCGGCCACCTTCTGGATGGGCACTGGCAGCGCGCCGCTCAGGTTCTCGCGGATGTGGCGCTTGCCCATCCGCAGGATATGCTCGCATTGCAGGTGGGCCATCAACTGGACTTCTTCACCGGCGACGCTCGTATGTTGCGTGACCGCATCGCACGCGCCCTGCCGGCCTGGCCAGCCGACACCCCCGGGCGACACGTGCTGCTCGGCATGCACGCCTTCGGTCTGGAGGAGATGGGCGAGTATGCGGCGGCGGAGGCTGCGGGCCGCCAGGCGATCGAGCAGGAGCGGCGTGACGCGTGGGCGCGGCACGCGGTCGCACATGTGATGGAGATGCAGGGACGCACCCAGGACGGCATCGCGTGGCTACGGGCCGATACTGCGGCGTGGTCGGAGGGCAACTTCTTCGCCGTGCACAACTGGTGGCATCTGGCGCTGTATCATCTGGAACTCGGCGATATCGCAGAGGTGTTGCGGCTGTTCGACGGGCCGATCCATGGCGCACGCTCATTGGTGATGATCGACATGATCGATGCCGCGGCACTGCTGTGGCGTCTGCATCTGCGGGGTG
>DASWON010000095.1:0-3547 GCA_036398735.1 Rhodopila sp. | reverse complement strand
CACTCCGACTCCGACACCAACGCCCGCTCCGACGCCTACACCGACTCACACGCTCACCCTGGCGGTGTCGCAGGACGCCTTGCCGAACAACGCCCGGTTCATCGTGAAGGTGGACGGCGAGCAGGTCGGTGGCACTCTCGTCGCGTCAGCCCTGCACGGCAGCGGCGACTCCGGGTTGTTCATCCTCAACGGTCACTGGGGAAGCGCGGCGCACGATGTGCAAATCCGGTTCCTGAACGGCGCCGCCGGTCCGTCGACCGCAGGCTCACATCTGTACATCAACGATGTCGCCTACGACGGGGCGCATTACAGCGCGACGCCGACCGCAATGCTGTCCGCCGGGTCGCATAATTTCGCGGTCGCCGGAAGCACGCCGTCAGTTCCGGCCGCGGCAGTCGATCGTTTGACGCTGCATCTCTCCGAGGACGCCTGGAGGGGCAACGCGCAGTTCAAATTGACCATCGACGGCAAGACGATCACGACCCCGCAGGCCATCACAGCCCGGCACTGCGCCGGTCAGTGGCAGGACGTCGCCTTTATCGGCGACTTCGGCGCCGGTTCGCACAAGATCGGTGTGGTCTTCACCAACGACGCATACGGCGGCACCGCCACCACCGATCGGAACCTTTATGTCAACGGGATCGACGTCAATGGTAAGCACTATGGCAGTGGTGTGACGGCACTCATGAGCCAAAGTGCGGCGCAGTTCACCGTCACGACACCGCTCTGACCCGCCGACGCCCCGGATCGTCTTCCAGGCAGACGCAGCCCGACGATGGTCTGGGGCGACCCGACCTCATGCGGACGTCGCGCGACAGCCGCCGCGCCAGCCCTGCGTGCATACCGGGCGATCCCGCCGATGGCGGATGTCGTGGCGGTTTCGCGCGCCGCCGGCCCACCTGCCCGCATGGTCGGCAAACCGGGGCGTTGGGATCAGGCGACCACCTTGAGGCCGGTCAGGAACTTCTTCGCCAGTTCCCGGTAGACCAGCGCGTTGCGGTCGAACCGGGTCCGCTCCGCGTCGTCCATCACGCGGCGCAGCTTGGCCGGCGCGCCGGTCCACAGCTCATTGCGTCCGATCACCTTGCCGGGGGTGAGCAGCCCGCCGGCGCCGAGCATGCCGCCTTCCTCGATCGTGGCACCGTCCAGAACCGTCGCGCTGATCCCCACGAATGCTCGGTTTTTCAGCGTGCACGCATGGATCACCGCGTTGTGGCCGACCGTGACGTCGTCGCCAATGAAAGTGGAGAACTCACCGGAGTCGATATGGATGACCGTCCCGTCCTGGATGTTGGTCCGCGCCCCGATGCGGATCGAGTTCATGTCGCCGCGGAGCAGGCAGTGAAACCAGATGCCGGTTTCCGACCCGATCACCACGTCGCCGATCACCGCCGCGGTGGGGGCGATGAAGGCATCGTCGGCAATGACCGGGGTGACGCCGTTCAGGGAGAAGACGGTGCCGAAGCGGTCAGGCATTGGCCCGCTCCCGCGTTCCTGCACCAGTGTGCAGCCCGAGCATCAATGCGATGTTCTGCACCGCCGCTCCCGAGGCGCCTTTGCCCAGGTTGTCGAGCCGCGCGACCAGCACGGCCTGGCGGTGCTTCTCGTTCGCGAGCACGAAGAGTTCCAGCCGGTCGGTGTCGTTCAACGCCTCGGGTTCCAGCTTGCCGTCCGCTGGCGCCGGGGCCACGCCGACCAGATCGCAGCCGGCATACCGAGCCTGCAGCACGGCGCGCAGGTCGGCGCCGGTCGGCTTGCCGGGCAGGGTGTCGAGATGCAGCGGGATCGAGACCAGCATGCCCTTCAGGTAGTGGCCGACGGAGGGGACGAAGATCGGCCGGCGGCTCAGACCGCCATACAACTGCGTCTCCGGCACGTGCTTGTGTTCCAGACCCAGCCCATACAGCTCGAACGCCGGGCCGTGGAGGGCGTCGTGCGCCTGGATCATCGCCTTGCCGCCGCCCGAGTAGCCGGAGACGGCGTTGATGGTGATCGGGTAATCGTCGGGGATCAGCCCGGCGTCGATCAGGGGGCGCAACAGGCCGATCGCGCCGGTCGGGTAGCACCCAGGGTTGGCCACGTTCCTCGCAGCGGCGATGCGATCCGCCTGGCCGGGCAGCATCTCGGCGAAACCGTAGACCCAGTCGGGTGCCACCCGGTGCGCGGTACTGGCGTCCAGCACCTTGGGGGCCGCGTTGCCGAGCGAGGCGGCCATGGCGGCGGATTCGCGGGCGGCGTCGTCTGGCAGACAGAGGACGATCAGGTCCACCTCGGCCATGATGTCACGCCTCGCCGCGGGATCACGACGTCGGTCTGACGGCAGGCTTTTCAGCGTGACCTCGGGCATCGCACCCAGGCGTTCGCGGATGCCGAGGCCGGTGGTGCCGGACTCGCCGTCGATGAAGACCGTTGTCATACGTCGGGATCTCCTTTCCTGTCGGGAAAGTCGCGGTCCAAGCGAGGAAAAGCAAGAGGAGGCTCAGCGCGGCAGCGGTCGTGTGGCGACATTGCCGGTCCTGCCGCGCTCGCTGCGCGGCGGGTTCAGCTTGACAGGGGGTAACCAGCCAACTACCTAGCGCGCCTTCCAGTTTCCCAATGGATTAGATAGCCCGTGTCATGAGAGTCCGTAACAGCCTGCGTTCCGCCAAGGTACGCGACAAGAACTGCCGCGTGGTGCGTCGCCGCGGGCGCGTTTATGTGATCAACAAGAAGAATCCGCGTATGAAGTGCCGGCAGGGATAGCATCCTTCCGGATGTCTTCCGCGCGCGTCGCTTCCGCCCCGGCGTAGCTCGCGCTCCGCAGCCTCGCGTCAGAGTGTCCGCCCCCGACCACATCATCTGACGGTTCTGCGCAGCCGGCCATGCGCTGCCCGGCAGTGCCATTTGCGTGGCTGCGTCGTTGCGCTCATGGCGACAGCAGCAGAGCTTCCAGTTTCTCCGACTGAGTGCGCGCGTTCAGCGTGGTAGCGGCGTGAACGAAGCCGGCGGCGCCGAGGCGGTCGCGCAATCCCGCATCCTGCCGCAATCGGTGCATGGCGTCGGCCAGCGCGGCGGCGTCTCCCGGCGGCACCAGCAAGCCGGTTTCACCGCCGCCAATTGCCTCGGCGATGCCCCCCTGATCCGATCCGATCACCGGACAGCCCTGCGCCATCGCCTCGGGGATGACGCTAGGCAGCCCCTCGGCGTCACCGTCGGCGGCGATGATGCTGGGCACGACCAATGATATCGCCTCGGTCATGCGGGTGCGGACCGCATCGGGGGGCAGCCAGCCCGTCAGCGTCACGCCGGAGACCTCGCGTGCAAGGGCTTCCAGCGCCGGCCGTAGCACCCCGTCGCCGACGCAGACCACTTCGGTCAGGTCACCCCGCGCACGCAGGCGGCGCACCGCGTCTGCCAGGACGGCGAGGCCCTTTTTCTCAACGAAGCGGCCGACGAACAGGTGCGTCGTAGGGTGCCGGGCAGGCGCCGTCTGCGGGATCTCAACGCCGATCGGCAGGATGACCAGCTTGTCCGGTGGCACGCCGCGGCTCGCGGCCACCTCGGCGAC
>DASWON010000094.1:0-19241 GCA_036398735.1 Rhodopila sp. | reverse complement strand
GCGAGACGTCCTTCAGGACGGCTTTGCCATGGAAGCTCTTGCAGATTCCGGTGAGTTCGAGATCAGGGCCGTTGGAGGGCAGGGACGGCATTCAATGGGCTCCTGGCAGGGCGGTCTGGCGAGGACCGCCGCGGCGCAGCGCCACGAGGCCGATCCCGACGATACTGAGCGAGAACAGCACCGACATCGTCGCGATCGCGCTGGCCTCTGGCGAAGGATTGGTGAGGATGATCGACCAGAAATACAGCGGCAATGTATTCTGCGCACCGATCAGGAACAGCGTGCGCACGAACTCATCGAAACTCAGCGTGAAGCAGAACAGCGCGCTGGCGATGAGACCGGGCATGATGCGTGGCAGCATGACGGTGCGAAACACCGTCCATGGGGTGGCGCCCAGATCCGCGGCCGCGGTTTCGATATTGGGATCAAAACGGTGGACCCGCGGGAAAATGTTCAGGAAGGCAAACGGGACCGTGTAGACCAGATGGCCGAGCAGGGTCGAGCCCCACAATCCCGGCAGGAAGCCCAGCAGGTTCCAGAACGTTATCTGTCCCACCGCCAGAACGATACCGGGGATCAGCAGCGGCAGGATCAGGACGTTGAGCACCAGTCCCTTGCCGCCGAACGCGCGGCGGAAGGCCAACGCCGTGCCGAGGCCGAGACAGGAGGACAGCAGACTGACGACCACCCCGAGTTCCACGCTGGCGAAGAAGGCGTGCAGCGCCACCGTGTTGGCGAGGCTTTGCGTGTACCACTTCGTGGTGAAGCCGCCCCAGGGCAGGCCGATGCTGATGCTGTCATTGAACGACAGCACGACCATCGTAACGACAGGCATGTAGAGGAAGACGTAGACAGCGCCTGCGAACACACCGAACAGGATTGAGTGGCGGCCGGCGCCGGTCATGAGCTGAGGAACACCCGCGCGATCGGGACCTTGCGGGCGACCAGCGCCACCAGGATCAGGGTCGCCGCCGTCAGGGCGACCGACAGCGTGGCCCCCCAGGACCAGTTGAAGCTGGCGCCGAACTGATCCGCGATGATGTTGCCGAACATCATTCCCGTCGGACCGCCGACCAGCCGCGGGGTGACGTAGGAGCCGACGGACAGCACGAACACGGTCATTGCGCTGCCGGCCAGGCCGGGCGCGGCGAGCGGCAGGATCACATGGCGCAGCGTCGCCAGCGGTGGTGCGCCGAGATCAGCGGATGCCTGCAGCAGGTTGTTGTCCAGCCGCTCCAGGGACAAGTACAGCGGCACGATCCCGAACGGCAGAAAAACGTAGACCAGGACCAGCTGCACGGCGAATTCGTCATACAGCAGGGCGTCGATCGGATGATCGATCACGCCGAGCTGAAGCAGCAGATAGTTGATCACGCCGGAACGGCCGAGCAGCGGCATCCACGCGTACGTTCTGATGACGTAATTGACCCAGTAGGGAATGAAGATCAGCGTCAGCAACGGCAGTTTCCAGCGGCGCACCACCTTGGCCAGCCAGAAGGCGACCGGAAAGCTGATCAGCAGCACGATGACGGTGACCAGCAACGCCATGCGCAACGACTTCAGCAGCAGCATGCTGTACATCGGTTCGGTGAACAGCTTCGCGTAGTTCGCCAGGGATGGTGTCGTCTCGATTCCGAAGATGGTCGAACGGAAGAATGACATGCCGAGCATCACGGCCAGGGGCACGATCAGAAACAGCAACATGAGCAACGCTGTCGGCGACAGCTGCAACAGTCCCGGCTCCAGCGTGAAGCGACGACGCTTCGCCGCGCTGGCCGGGCGCTGATGCACTGGCAAGGCTTGCCTGCCGATTGCCGGCTCGGCAACGAGATCTCCGTGACTGCTCACGATGGCTGACTCGCTGATGCCGACACCATTCTGCCCCACTCTCCGAGGGGACCGTTCGCAATTCCCGTGCCACGATGCCGGCGAGGGATCGCGATGCACTTCATCGCACCGCGAGGCGCCGGCACCGGGCCGCGCCGCGCCACAGGGTCCGCGGCGGGACCTGCGGCCGGGGAACCGCCGCCGGCCGCGCCGGCCTCTGTCGAATGACAGGAGTATATGCATACGAAACTACACTATGCCCAAGAATCGGGCGGTCGCGTGTCGTGGCCTTCTCGATCCGCCGCACGTTTGACTTCAACGGATCCGGCCGCTTTCTCTTTGAGATCAATCCTGGTCTAGGCGTATCGCTGGACAATACGAGCGAGTATTATGTGCCGGGATGAGTCGGGCCACGACCGGCGACAGAGGCGGTGTTCAATCCGTTTGCGGAGTGACCACGCCCCGGCTGATGGCCGAGACGGTCCTGTTCGATGCAGGCATCGTTTTGCCGGCGCGGTCGCCGCGTGCTGGTCGCGGTCGCCACATCCTCGGCCCAGTCGGGGTGTGGATCACCGCCAGCGAGCGGCGGCCTCGTCTCGTCCTTGACCGCGATCGTCCTTGACCGCGATCGCCATGAGGCGCACCCGGTAACCCGCCCGGGGTCGTGGCTCGCCGACGTGCTTGCGGACGTGTTGCACGACCGTCGCGCGGGCGGCGTATGGTTGAGGCCGCCCGGGTTGCGTGGGTCATCTGTTGCGTGGGTCATCCGGTGCGCCGGTCATGTGTCGTGCCGGTCATCTGTTGCGTGGCTCATATGTTGCGCCGGTCATCCGGTGCGCTGGTCATGCGTCGCGCCAGTCATGCGTCGCGCCAGTCATGTGCCGCGCTGGTCATCTGTTGCGTGGGTCATCCGGTGTGCCGGTCATGTGTCGTGCCGGCCATCTGGTGCGCTGGTCATGGTCGCGCTGGTCATATGTCGTGCCGGCCATCTTCGGATGGGACGTGCGATTCCGGCTGCCTCGGTCTTGATCGCTTGCCGCCGGACCGCGCGGCTGGCTCAGGAGGCTCGCCGTCGGAGCCGGCCCGGCGGCGCCGGGACCGCTCCTGGCTGCGACGAGACTGTTTCCCACAGGACCCGGTGACGTTTCGTTGCCAAGCCGAGACGACGCTGCGCGCGCGTGGGCCGCGCATCCCGAGCGTCTGTCGTGCGTGGCGTGTATCCTGGCATGTATATTGCTTGGTCGGAGCTCCTTGCCTCTCGCGGCCCCAACCAGGGATGATGAAAATATGGATGTCGGCGTCTTCATTCCCATCGGCAACAATGGCTGGCTGGTGTCGACGAACTCCCCCCAGTACATGCCCAGTTTCGACCTGAATGCCGAAATCGTACGCAAGGCTGAACGGTACAATCTCGATTTCGCGCTTTCGATGATCAAGCTGCATGGTTTCGGCGGCAAGACGGAATACTGGGATCACAACCTGGAATCCTTCACCCTCATGGCCGGGCTGGCCGCGATCACCAGCCGCATTCAGCTGTTTGCCTCGGTCGCGGTGCTGACGGTGCCGCCGGCCTTTGCCGCGCGTATGGCGGTCACCATCGACAGCATCTCGCATGGCCGGTTCGGGCTGAACATCGTCACCGGCTGGCAAATGGCCGAATACGACCAGATGGGCATCTGGCCGGGCGAAGCGCACTACCTGCATCGCTACGACTACTGTTCGGAATACGTTACGGTGATGCAGGAGCTGTGGGCCACCGGCCATTCTGATTTCAAAGGCGACTATTTCACCATGAAGGACTGCCGCCTCAGTCCGCTGCCGCAGCACAAGATCCCGATCATCTGCGCGGCGCAGAGCGATCGCGGAACGCAATTCGCCTCCCAGTTCGGCGATTATAACTTCTGCGCCAGCGCCGGTGTGAACGAACCGACCCGGGTCGCGCAGAGCACCCAGCGCCTTGTCGCCGCCAACAAGGCGTCGGGCCGCGACGTGCCGGCGTTGGTGCTGACCACGATCATCGCCGATGAGACCGATGCGGCGGCGATGGCAAAGTGGGAGCACTATGTCGCCGGGACCGACTTCGAGGCCCTCGCGTGGCGCGACGGCCAGGCGACCATCGACACCAACCCCGATCCATTCTCCTCCGCGCGGCGGCGACTGTCGCATGGCGCGGCGCGGCTGCCGTGCAGCCATGGCGTGCTGGTCGGTTCCTATGCCTCTGTCGCGCGCATGCTGGATGAGATGGCGGAGGTGCCGGGCGTGAAGGGCGTCATGCTGACGTTCGATGATTTCCTGATCGGCATGGAAATGTTCGGGCAGCGGATTCAGCCCCTGATGCGGAGCCGTTCGCATGTGATGGAGGCCGCGTGATCCCCGGCATGATCCGTCGCCGTCACCTGCTGCTGGGCGGCGGCGCGGCTGCGCTGGCTCCCGCCATCGTCGGCCGGGCCGCGCCGGCGGCGCTGCGTTTCGGCCAGATCGAGGCCTTGACCGGACCGTCCGCCGCCTATGGCAATCGCGGCCGGGACGGCGCCAGGCTGGCAATGGAGCAGATCAACGCCGCCGGCCTGCAGATCGGCGACGCCACATTCCAGCTGGACGTTTCGCTCGGTGACATGGCCAACGACGCCAAGCAGGCCATCACCCTGCTGCGCCAGTACGCCGCGCAGCCCGAGTTCATCTGTGCGATCGGCCCGACAAACTCGGTCGGTTTCGTGCCGATCGTTCCGGTCGCCGAGCAGGTCCACCTGCCGCTGATCGGCGACGGGTCCGGAGTTCCGTTGAAGACCTGGAATGCATGGGCCTATCGCGTCAATCCGATTAACAGCACCGGCACCCCCGTGCTGCTGCGCCAGGTCGTCGCCAAGGAGAAGGTGAAGAAGCTCGCGGTGATCTTCGACCAGACCCAGGACGGCCAGCGTGCCGACGCCGAAGTCTGCAAGACGCAGGCGTCCGCCCTCGGCTATGACGTTGTGGCGTACGAGGCGTTCCGCACCGGCGACCAGGACTTTTCGCCGCAGATCGCCACCGTCCGCAGCAGCCGGCCGAACGCGATCTTCATCGCCGCGGCGATCGGAGACGGCGTCAAGGTGGTCAGTCAGGTGCGCGAGGCCGGCCTGACGGTCCCGCTGATGACCGGTTCGGGATCGTTTCAGGACCCGGTGTACTGGGAGGCCACCAAGGGGGCGATCAGTGGCGGCTACACCTGGATCTCCCTCGACCTGCAATCGCCGACCCCGGCATTGAAGAGCTTCCTCGACGCCTACCGAGCGCGCTTCGGGCAGGAGGCCGCGTCGACCTGCGCGTATGGCGCCGACGCGGTCTACGCCATGGCGAAGGCGCTGCAACTCGCAGGCAAGCCGGATCGCGCCGCGGTGCGTGAGGCGCTGGCGTCGCTCGACATGGTCACCCCGATTGGCACCCATGTGCGCTTTCAGAACCCGCCCGGCGGCGACAACCAGGACCCCACTGTGGTGCCGATCCAGGTGACCGGGCCCGGTGCCTATGCCCGTGTCTGACAGGCCCCTATCGGACAGACCCGCGTCCGACAGGCCCGCGGCCGGCGGGCCCGTGTCTGACAGGCCCCCGCTCGACGGACCCGCGTCTGACAGGCCCGCGGCCGGCGGGCCCGCGTCTGACAGGCCCCTGTTCGACGGACCCGCGTCCGACGGACCCGCCTCCGGCAGGCCCCTGTTTGACAGACCCGTGTCCGACACGCTCGCGTCGCATCAACGGCGAGAGAGGCAGCCATGAGGCCCGCGTTCGGGCGCCGCCGGCTGGGCGGAATGATCGCCGGGGGCGCCTTGTTCTGCCCGCCGGTCATCGGCCGGGCCGCGCCGGCGGTCATCAAGGTGGGCCAGACCGAGGCCCTGACGGGACCGTCGTCCGCATACGGCATCAGGGCGGCCAATGGCGCCCGCCTGGCGCAGGAACTGGTGAACAAGACCGGGTTCGCCGTCGGCGGCACCACCTACACCCTGGATATCGCGTTCAACGACATGGCCAACGATGCCCGCCAGGCGGTGACGCTGGTGCGGCAACACGCTTCGGATTCCGATGTGGTTGCGGCGATCGGCCCGACCAACTCGGTCGGCTTCGTCGCCATGGTCCCGGTGGTCGAGCAACTCGGGCTGCCGCTGGTCGGCGATGGCTCCAGCGTGCCGCTGAAGACGTGGAACAACTGGGTGGTGCGGGTCAATCCGGTGAACTCGACCGGCACGCCCATCCTGCTGCGCAAGGTGGTGGCGAAGGCCGCGGTCAAGCGGCTGGCCGTGATCTTCGACCAGACGCAGGACTCGCAGCGGTCCGATGCCGAGGTCTGCAAGGCGGAAGCCGCCTCGATCGGCTACCAGCTGGTGTCGTATGAGGCCTTCCGCACCGGCGACCCGGACTTCTCGGCGCAGATTTCCTCGATCCGCAGCGTGCGCCCGGACGCGATCTTCGTGGCCGCGGCGGTCGGCGACGGGGTCAAGGTGGTCAGCCAGATCCGCGAGGCCGGCATCGACAAGCCGCTGATCTGCGGTGTCGCGTCGTTCTTCGACCCGGTTTACTGGGATGGCTGCAAGGGCGGGGTGATGGGCTGCTACGGCTGGATGGCCGGCGATCTGCAAACCCCTTCGCCGGCGCTGAAATCCTTCCTCGATGCCTACCAGGCGAAATACGGCCAGCAGGCGACGGTGTACTGCGGCTACGGCGCCGATGCGGTCAGCACGCTGATCGGCGGGCTGCAGAAGGCTGGCAAGGTCGACAGGGCGGCGCTGCGTGAAGCTCTGGCGGCGATCGATCTGGTCACCCCGATCGGCACACATGTGCGCTTCAGCAACCCGCCGAACGGGGAGAACCTGGACCCGACGGTGGTCTGCGCGTAGGTGCCGCGGCCGGTAACCTGCGCGCTGATCTGAAATGCTGACGATTGCCCACCTGACCAAGCGATTCGGCGGTCTTGTGGCCGTCGACGGCGTCGATTTCACGGTGCGCGCCGGCGAGGTCGTCTCGGTCGTCGGCCCGAACGGCGCCGGCAAGACGACGCTGTTCAATCTGATCACCGGCGTGCTGCGGCCCAACGGCGGGCGCGTGCTGTTCAACGATGTCGATGTCACCGGCCTCGCACCGCATCGCATGGCCAGGCTCGGCATGGCCCGCACGTTCCAGAACATCCGCCTGTTCGCACATCTGAATGCGCTGGAAAACGTCATGACCGGGCTGATCGCGAAGACCGGTTCAGGCGTGCTGGATGTGCTGTTCGCCACACCGCGCGACCGGCGTGATCGCCGCGAACTCGTGGATCAGGCGCACGCGCTGCTGGACTGGGTCGGCGTCGGCGAGAACCGGTACCGGCTGCCGACGCAACTGCCATACGGCGATCAGCGTAAGGTGGAGATTGCGCGCGCCCTGGGGCTGCAGCCGAAGCTGCTGATCCTCGACGAGCCGACGGCCGGCATGGTCGCGCAGGAGGCGCATGGCGTGATCGGTCTGATCGCCCAGCTGCGGGCCCGCGGCGTCGCTCTGCTGCTGATCGAGCACAACATGAACGTCGTCATGAGCACATCCGACCGGATCGTCGTGATCAGTTCCGGCCAGAAGATCGCCGAGGGCCTGCCGGCGGAGATCCGCGCCAATCCGAAGGTCATCGAGGCCTACCTGGGGACCGACGACGAATGACCGTGCTGCTGCGGATCGACGACCTCGCGGTCTCCTACGGCGCCGTGCCGGCGGTGGACAATGTCAGCCTGGAGATCGAGGCCGGCGAGCTGCGCGTCATCCTGGGCGCCAACGGTGCCGGCAAGACGACGATCATCAAGGCGATCCTGGGCCTCAAGCGGCCGCGCCGCGGCAGTATCCGCTTCGACGGCACGCACGACCTGCTGGCGTTGAAGCCGCACGAGATCCACCGGCTGGGCATCGCCTGGGTGCCGGAAGGCCGCCAGCTCTGGCAGACCATGACGGTGCTGGACAACCTGCGCATGGGTGGGTTCGAAACCAGGGACCAGGTCGCTGTCCAGCGCCGTATCCAGGAGATGTTCGACCGCTTTCCCCGGCTGCGCGAGCGCCAGCATCAGCTTGCCGGATCGCTCAGCGGCGGGGAGCAGCAGATGGTGGCGATCGCCCGTGCGCTGATCTCGGGGCCGCGGCTGTTGCTGATGGATGAGCCGTCGCTGGGGCTCGCGCCGATCGTGGTGCGCGACGTGTTTCGCCTGACGCGGGAGATCAACGCGATGGGGATCGCCATCCTGATGGTGGAGCAGAACGCGCGTCAGGCGCTGAAGGTCGCGGACGCGGCCTATCTGCTGGAGACCGGCCATGTGGTGGACCAGGGTCCGGCGCAGGAGATCGCCGGCCGCGACAGCGTCAAGGCGGTGTTCCTTGGCGGTTCGGCGTAGGAGGGAGACCGGCACATGGACCTGCTGCTGCAACAGATCTGCAACGGGCTGGTGATCGGCAGCACCTACGCGATTGTCGCGCTGGGCTTCGCGCTGGCGTTCTCGGTGCTGCGGGTGGTGCATTTCGCCCATCCCGACATTTTCATGGTGGGCATGTTCGCGGGCCTCGTTGCCGCCAACGCGGTGCCGGGCATGGCGCTGGTGGTCGCGCTGATCGGCGGTGCTGCCGGGGCCAGCGCACTAGGCTACGTGGCGGAGCGCACCATCATCGGGCCGCTGCGCGGGCGCGACATGCTCACCACGCTGATCGGCACGCTCGGGCTGTCGATCATCCTGCAGAACGGCATGGCGTTGATCGTCGGTCCCGATCCGGTGCCCTATCCTGCGCTGTTGCCGAGCCGGTTCTACGACATCGGGCCGGTGATGCTGACATTGCGCCAGATCGCCGATTTCGTGCTGTCGCTGTTCCTGCTGGCACTGGTCAGCGGCTTCGTGCGGCTGACCCGCACGGGCCGCGCGACGCGTGCCATCGCTGACCGGCCTGACGTGGCGGCGGCGTTCGGCGTCGACGTGCCGCGCGTGTGCCAGAAGACCATCGTATTCGCCTCAGGCGTTGCCGGCATCGCCGCGGTCTCGGTCGGGACTCTGTATGGATCGGCATCGGCCTTTGTCGGGCTGATGTACGGGCTGAAGGCATTCACCTGCATGCTGGTGGCCGGCAACCGCTACATCGAGGGCGTTGTCGCGGTTGCCTTCGGCCTGGGCATTATTGAAGCGCTGGTCACCGGCTACGTCTCCTCCAGCATGAAGGATGCGGTGGCGTTCCTGGTATTGATCGGCGTGTTGTATGTGCGCCCGAGCGGCATGTTCGGGTCGTACGCGGCGTAGCGAAGCGGGCGCGCCGTGCGAGCGTGCTGAGAAGGGTGCCTGGCGGTGCGCCAACGGGCCAAGTCAACCGGGGCGCTCCGGCAGCGCGCCAACGGGCAGCCGAGGGGCACTGGCAGGCGCCAAGGAGATGTCTTTGGGGACAAGCCTTCGGAGCCATGCCGCAGGCGGCATGGTTTTGCGGACGCTCCCCCAAGGAGCGTGCCAACGGGGAGCGTGCCAACGGGGAGCGTGCCAACGGGAAGCGTGCCAACGGGAAGCGTGCCGACGGGAAGCGTGCCGACGCGGACGTGCCTACGGGAACGCGCCCAGGGAACGCGCCCAGGGAACGTCCCGGCGGGAACGCGCTGGGGAGCGTGCCAACGGAGACGAGCCGACGGGAACGTGCCAGCGGGAACGTCCCGGCGGGGACGTAGGGGAGGGGACAGGACATGCCGAGTTTCGGGTTCTTCGAGCCCATCATCATCTTCACCCTGCTGAACGTGACGATGGCGCTGGGGCTGTATATCACCGCGCTGTCGGGTCAGTTGTCGATGGCGACGGCGGCGATCGCCGGGGTCGGCGGCTATCTGTCGGGCGTGCTGACGGTGAAGTTCGGGGTGCCGTTCGTTCCGGCCGTCGTCGCGGCAGCGGCGGCGGGTTGCTGCGTCGGCGGCGTGCTGGCGGCTCTCACGGCCAAGATGCGTGATTTCATCCTGAAGCTGACGACGCTGGCGTTCGGCGAGGCGCTGTCGGTGTTGGCGTTCAACTGGGACTACATCGGCGGCGCCAACAGCTTCACCGGGCTGCGGCTGGAAACCGGCATCCCGACGGCGGCCGCGGCCGTGGCGATCGCGTTCTATGTCGCATGGCGTTTCGACGGGTCGCGGCTGGGCTTCGCCGCGCGCGCGGTGCGTGACGATCCGCTGGCGGCCGCGGCCATGGGGATATCGGTGGTCTCGATCCGCGTCATCACCTTCGCGGTCGGCGGCGCCGTCGTCGGCATGGGCGGGGCGGCGCAGGCACATTACGTGCTGGTGGTCGGCCCATCCGACCTCGGGTTCTTCGTTTCGCTGAACTACATCATCTTCCTGCTGTTCGGCGGATTGCAGACCATCTGGGGCCCGATCCTCGGGGCGGTGCTGCTGACCGTCCTGCCCGAGGCTCTCCGGTTCGCCAGCGAGTTCAGGCTGATCATCTACGGCTTCATCATCGTCGCCGTGGTGCTGTGGCGCCCGGATGGCTTGCTGCGGCGGCGTCCCACCGGCGTCGAGGGCTTCGCCCTCGGCGGGCCGCCCCGGACGACCAAGAGGCTCGCCAAGTCCGCTTCGACCTGACGGCGCGGCGGGTGCGAATCCCGCTGGTCCGGAGCACCGAGCGCCTGGCATGCCATTCGGCATGGTTGCACGGGGGATCAGAGACGGCTCCGGCAGACCTCCGAGGGAGGCCGCCGAAGATGCCGGGAGCGCCCTGAAACGTGCAACCGGCGCGTATTTCCCCACCTGGTGCATAAGTCCATTGCTGCGCCGCGGCATTATTAATGGCCCCGCATACGCCCATCTGCACGGCCGTTGGCAGCCGGACGCCGCGTCCGGCTGGTTGATGGAGAATGACGATGAAAAACATGATCCTCGCTGCTTTTGCGGCTCTGAGCCTGACGGCAGCCATCGCACCGGTAGCGAACGCCGGGAGCACGGTCGCCGGGGACGCCCAGGCCACGCGGATGCAGCAGACCGGTGCTTTGCAGTAACCCGGCAGGGGCGACATTACCGTCCCTGAGGTTTCGATAGCAGGGGTGGCAGGGGTTTCCCTGCAAACTCCTGCGGTCGCCGGTCCGATCGGTAGTCGCGGGCCCGGGTTCACCCTGGCTGGAGGCGTCCGACTCCCGGCAAATGCGCTAATGCGCTGCAAATCCCGTCGCGAGCAGGCGAGAGGCAGCGGCCCGTGACAGGGCTCCGGAGCCGGGCTTTTCGAGTCCTGGTCAGGCGGTTGCCTGTTCGCGCGCCGGATCACAGGGGCGGAACGGTGCTTGTGTGCGCGGCGAGGATTATGGCCCATGATGTTTCCGGCAACAGGGCCGGTCGTGCGAATCGCTCGCGACACTTGAGCCGCGACGCAAGCCTACGCCGCTGATCTTCGTTCATGGCTGGCCCGAAGTGTCGATCAACCGGCGCCCTCGGCGTCCGGTGGTGTTCGCATTGGCGCGTTTTCACCCGGTCTGGAAATGAGCGTCATGGCGAACGTAGTCGACGCGCTCGCTGGCCACCCACGGCTTGCGGGATTTCCGCGTGCAAGTCGCGGGTCACCGGGCCGCCGCCCGGTGATGACACAGAGGGCGAATGCCCGGCGGCGTTTCCAGCTACCCCGAAAGTGGTCTGACTCGATCGCGGTCAAGCCGGGGAAATTGGGCGGAACGAACAGCAGCGTCGCTCCGGTGGCCTCGCTGTCCCTCGGAACATTCCCCATCGTTTAACCCCTCAGGCTGTCCATGATGACGCCGTCGCCCGATCTCAGCGTCGGCATGAGGACCTGCTCGGCACAGGCCAGGAAAGATCTTCGTTGACGGCGATGGAGCCGGACGGTCAGGGCGATCAGGGCGGAGCGCGCCGACGAATGTTGTCGTTCTCCCGTCACCAGGCATGCGATCCCGCGGACGGTGCGTCGGGGCGGCTGCTTACCGGCGCCAGGATCGCCGGATGCACCCCCACCTGGCCGGCACGGAACAGGACATGGCAGCGCCGCGCCGCGCCGTCGTTTGTCCTGTCAGCCCACGGCGCGGCAAATCCTTTGAACCGTGGGGTGCGCTGACCCGCGGCATGGTCGCGATCCGGCCGGCCGGTCTGCCATCCTCAGCAGCCGCGACGGCACGGTCACGAAGATCCGGTGGACAGGATCTGCCAGGCCGCCAAAGCCTTCCGCAGCGGCGGTGAAGACCCTGCCGGACGGCGGACGGATCGATCTCCCGCCTCTGACGGCCCGCCGCCGCGACACGCCCGCGGCGCGGAACGTGCCGGATGCCACGACCGCCGCTCAAGCAGAATGCGATACAGGCGCATTTCAGCCGTAGCGACTTCCATCCATTCGGAAGTCGACGCGTAACCGCGATCCGCAAAATTCCTCTCTGGCCGAGCCGGTCAGCTGGACCGTGTTGTGAACGGAATGGTCCTGGCCGCGCCTGTTCTGAAATCGAGTGAGAGGAGATCGCATGAAAATTCTCATTGCTTCAACGCCAGCGATGGGCCACGTCAACCCGTTGCTCGCGATTGGGCGTATCCTGATCGCGGAAGGCCACGATGTCGTCGTGCTGTCAGGGTCACCATTCCGGAAAAGAATTGAAAATCTCGGGGCTGAATTCCGTTGCCTCCCCGCGGGAGCGGATTTGGACCTGTCCGACATCCTGGCGCTGGCTCCTGAACTGAAAGGCGTCCCACCGGGACCCGAATGGCTGCGCATCGCAATGGAGCGCTTTTTCGTCGATACCATTCCGGCACAGCACGAAGGTCTGCAACACGTCCTGCGGGACTTTCCGGCCGACGTCGTCATCACCGACGACATGTTCTTTGGTGTACTGCCCATGCTGCTCGGACAGAAGTCAAAGCGGCCTCCGTTCGTTCTTTGCGGAACATCAATTATGCACTGGCAGCGTAATGACAGGGCGCCGCATTTCGCTGGTTTGCCGCCTGCGACCACCAAGGCGCAATTCGATGAATACGCCGCCATCGCCGAACAGCACGATCAGATGGTCGATCAACCCGTCGCCCGGCGCCTCAACCCGATATTGCAACACCTGGGGGTCGGCCCGCTCGCGCTGCCACTTTTCGATTCGGTTGTGCAACTCGCAGACGCCTATCTGCAGCTGTCGGTTCCGGGCTTCGAGTTTCCACGAAAGCTCCCGCCCTCGGTGCATTTCGTCGGCGCCCTTCCGATCATTCCCAATCAGGCGCCACTGCCGCCCTGGGCGCATGAACTGGATGGCTCGCGCAAGGTTGTCCTGGTCACGCAAGGAACAGTCGCCAACCACGACTTTGGCCTGCTGATCGGGCCGACGCTGGTGGCGCTGGCGAATGAACCTGATCTGCTGGTGGTGGTGACCGCCGGCGGTCGCCCGGTCGAGGCCATCCCCGGCCCGATCCCCGCGAATGTGCGCCTGGCCAGCTATCTGCCGTTCGAATGGATGCTGCCGAAGGTCGACGCGTTCGTCACGAACGGCGGCTATGGCAGCGTGAACCAGGCGCTGAGTTTTGGCATTCCCCTGGTGACGGCGGGGCTGACGGAGGACAAGGCTGACGTCAACGCCAGGGTCGCATGGTCCGGCGTCGGGATCGACCTCGCGACCAACGCGCCGAGCCCCCAGGCATTGCGCCAAGCCGTGCGACGCGTACTCGACAAACCGGATTACCGGGCCCGGGCGTCATCCCTGGCCAGGGAGTTTGGCGCCATCCACACTCGATCCCGGATCCTTGGGATCATCAGGCAGATGTCGGTCCGGCCGGAGGGCGATGTAGCGCGGCAGGTCGCGGCCGCGGAATAAGCCAGGTCAGCGCAGACCTCGAGGCATCGCCTGCGTCGCGCATCGCGGCCAGGCGTGTCCGCCGCCCACGCCTCTGTTCGGACCGGGAATGAAGCGTCGGCAGTGGCATATCGTGAGTGCGATACCGATCACGGTTGGCGCCGACGCGGATGCGCGCCGGGTTGGCGCGGCGCCAGCGCGCGAAGTCGAGGCGTGGCGGCAGTCCGCGAAATCAAGGCGTGGCGGCAGCGCGCGAAATCAAGGCGCGGCGGCAGCGCGCGAAAACACCGAGACTCCAGTCAACTGCCCGCCGCCGATGACGCAACCATGCGGCTGGCGGTTATCCCGCTGTGCCGTGGTGCGAGGCTTACGCCGGGACAGCAAGCTCCCGGTCGGCAGGGATGATACCCGGTCCGAAGCCGCCGGCCGGGACCCCGGGGCAAGGATGAGCCGCTGGTCGGGCTGGATCCGGCAGTCCCAGGTCATCGGGCGGCGCCGGCGAGGCCATCCTGGCGCCGCACCGCCATCACGATCCGGTTGGTGTTCGTGCCGCTGCAATTGTTGTTCACACCCCAGCAGTTTGCGGTCTTGGTAAAGTTCTGCTGGTTCACCATCACGCCGAGAAGGTCAAACGGCAGCCCCTCCATCGCCGCGGCGACATGGCGTTCCAGCAGCAGTTTGCCGCCGCGGACTTCGCCCACCTCGAAGGCCACGAAGCCGCCCGGGCGCACCACCCGGGCAAATTCATGGAAGGCGCGTCGGACGAAGCCTTCCCATGCCCCGACGTTGCGGTGCCTGTCGATCAGCACGCCAGCCGGGTCGATGCCCGCGAACCAGCACCGCAGCCAATTGTCACCTTCGTAATCCACGACGTCGAGAAACGGCGGTGACGTGACGATCAGGTCAACCGACGCATCCGTCAGGCCGGGCGTCCGTTCAGCCGGTCCAGTCAGCAGGATCGCCGGAGGATGTACCGGTGGCACGCCGTCGGCCAGCAGGCTGAGCGTTTTCTTCAGGATGATCGAGCGAATATCGCGCGGCGGCGGAACCTGTCCGCGCGCCTCGTTGATCCTGCGTTGCGAGACGGCCGAAACCGCCTGGTTCGGCGGCATCGTATAGACCGAGAAGAACCCGCTCGAATGGCCGGTCAATCGGTTGATCGCCACCATCCTGATCCACGCGTCCACCGGGTCAAGCCTCGGACGCCCGAGCAACCAGGCCCGTAACGCACTGATCTGGCGCAGTGTTTCGGGATGATAGAACGCCAGCAGATCGGCCTCCCCGGGGTCTGGCACCGCCCGGGACAGGTCGATCTGCGCCAGTCGTGCCCGCACCGCCGCCACAGTCGGAGGTTCGAGGCGGGGTGCACACAGCATCGCACTCAGCGGGTTCACGTCGTTCGCCGCAGGGGCCCGGCCCATCAGCGCGGCCTGCACGGACGTGGTGCCTCGCCCCGAGAACGGATCGTAGACCCGGTCGCCGGAAAGCGTCAGGCGATCGATGAAGAATTCCGGCAGTTGCGCCTTGAAGCACGCGCGGTAGCTGATCTCGTGAATGCTGTGGCCGCGCCGCTGCCGTGCGGTCCAGAATGCGTTCACGAAATAGCTCAGGCCAGCCTCTTCAAACGCCCCTGTCGGCGCACCGTCCAGGCTGAACTGGCGCAGCGCATCGGAAAAATGCGCCGGTCGCACCGCCTCGCGCCGCGGGTCAGGCAGGGCAGGCCGCGCGGCCGCGCTCAGCGCAGGAGCAGCGCTCACCGTAGAAAGGGATTGCTGGCCTTCTCGGCTCCGATTGTCGAGCCAGGGCCGTGCCCGCACATGAACGACAGGTCGTCGCCGAGAGGCAACAGCTTGGTCTTGATCGCCGAAATCAGCGCCGCATGGTCGCCGTACGCGAAGTCCGTGCGCCCCACCGAACCCTGGAACAGCACGTCACCCACCAGCGCGAACCGCGCGGCCTGGTTGACGAAGACCAGATGGCCCGTCGTGTGACCCGGACAGTGCAGCACGTCGAAGCGATGCGGCCCCACCATCAGCACATCGCCCTCCGCCAGCCACCGATCCGGTGTGACGTTGGCAGCCTCGAACCCGTAGCCGGCGGCCTGTTCGGCGATGCCGTTCAACAGAAATTCGTCGCGCGAATCCGGTCCTTCGATCGGAACCGAGGCGCCCGAACGGGTTTCCAGTGCGGCACGGAGAGCGGCAGCACCGCCGGCATGGTCCAGATGACCGTGGGTCAGCACGATTTTCTCGATCGACGCGCCGGTCTTGTCGATGGCGGCCAGGATGCGATCCACGTCCCCGCCCGGATCGACCACGATGCCGACACGGCTGTCATCGTCCCACAGGATCGCACAGTTCTGCTGGAATGGCGTCACCGGGACGATCGTGCCGCGTAGTCCACTCATCTGTTCACGCCTTTCAGGATGGTACGCACCGTCCGGCTTTCGCACCGGACGCGAGTCGACGGAGATAAGCTATCGAAACATCAAGCACGGGAGCAAACCAGCTTCAACCCTGACGCTGTCACCGGGTGATTCGCCCGCCGCTCCTGGCTTGTGGCCCGTGTCAGGGTGACGCCCGGGATCGATGCCGAAACCCAGGGCCCAGGAATGCCACACATCCGGCCGGGAAACCGCCCAGCCGGCATTACAGGCTTTGCGCCTTCCGCCGATACAGCTGCTTGACAGCCTCCCGCTGGATCTTGCCGGTCTCCGTGCGTGGAAACTCGGGCATCACCACAAGCTGGTAGTAGCTGACCTGCCCATGGATGATCGGCGTGATTCGTTCCGCCAGTTCCGTCGCGTCGGCTTGCGGTTCGGCTTCGACGGCGATCAGCATGGTCCGCGTCTCGAGGTGGTCCTCGAGACTGGTCACCAGGGCATCGCGGACGCCGCTGACCGCCTTGAGGCTTTGCTCGATCGGACCGGGTGCGATCTTCACGCCGCCGATGTTCAGCATGTCGTCGTCGCGACCCAGCACCACCAGTTTTCCCTTCGCCGGCTGGAAGCCAATGTCGCTGGTGTGGAACCAGCCGTCCACGAAAGCCTCTCGGGCAAGGTCCGGCGCGTCGACATACCCGCTGGTCATCGTATCGCTCCTGATCCGGATCAGGCCGGTCCGGCCCAGCGGCACCGGTCGTCCCCGTTCATCCACAATCCTGACGCTGACGCCCGGAAACAGAGTGCCGACGTTGTCGTCATCCACCAGGGACACGCGGTTCACCTCGTTGGAGCTGTAGGTGACCATGATGTGTTCGGTCACGCGCGCACGCACCGCCTGCCGCACGCGCGGTGGGACGGCGGCACCAATGACATCGAGACAAAGCCTGAACGGCCCGCTTCCGTGCGGCAGCGTCCGGACGAAGCGTTCCAAATCTCCTGCGACGAACAAGGCGTAGGTGCCAATGCCGGCCGCGAGCAGTTCGCCTATGGCGTTCGCTCCCGTGAAGTGGATCGTGCCCCCCAGCTGCAAGGTCAACATCGCCCGGGAGTGCGATGCGCGGACGCCGAAATTGTACAGGCAGAGATAGACCGGGCGCGACAGGGCCCAGGACGGAGCATGCAGCAGAGCCTTGCGGATCACCGCCTGCTGCACCCGCTGCGTGATCCCCATCACTTTCGGAACCCCGGTGGTTCCGGATGACTTGATCAGGCGCACGATGGCACCCGGGTCGGCCATGTGCTGCAGCCCGTGGAACGCGGGGTCCGTCTCCGGACGGTTCACGACATCTGCGAGCCACTCCGGCGACATCACGACGATCTGCTGCGGCCCGGCGTCCGGCCAGGGTTGCGATACGATGATCCGGTCGCACAACCGCCCCAGGCTGGCCGGTGGTCCGAGTTCGGATGGCGCCAGGGACATGGTCGTGACGCCCAGAGCTTCGGCTGCCAGCACGATCAGCAGATGCAGATAGCGGTCGCCCGTCTCCACCCCGATGATCTGGCCAGCCGTGATGCCATGGCCGGTCAGGTCGTCCATGACCGCCAGGACATGGGTCGCGAGGTTCCGATAGGTGATTTGAGTCTCGTTGTGTACCGCCGCGCACGCCGTGGGCTGGACGCGCGCGTGATATCTCAGCCACCGGCAGGTGGACGAAGTCTGGCGTGGCCGGGCGTCTGAAGCAGGTCTCCTCATGCCGTATCCACTCGGCGGACCTATCGCTCAATACAAGCCTGGCTCGCGGCGCCACTCTCGGCGTCGCGACAAGACAGAAATCAGTTTACGCGGCAATGAACGCGACGTCAGCGGAGAACGAACGCCAGGCGCAAATCAGGCGACGGCGTCAGCAGGTCGCCTTCACGACCCCCGGCGTCCTCCCGTACCGGGCGTTCAGGACTGCGAGATCCCGCCGCCCGCTCGTCAGATTGGGCGGCCTCGGCTCGGTGGCCGCGGTTCAGCGGCGCGCCGGTGATCAGTGCAGTTTCGGCGACTTCAGAAAACTTGCCCGGTCGGCGGAACGAACCGACACGCGCTTTGGTGACCCATCCCGCTCGATCCGCAGCCGTACTTCGGCGCCGGCGCTGCCCGAGGACCAGACCCGGCGCCACAATCCCGCGAGATCCGGGATCTCCTCATCGTTCACCGTCAGGATCTTGTCACCGGCGCGCACGCCCGCCTGTTCCGCCGGTCCGTTATCGGCAAGGCCACCGACGACCAGCGTCTCATCCGATTCGGTGGCATACATGCCGAGCCACGGGCGTGCGGGGCGGTTGACCCGGCCGTAGCTGAGCAGGTCGTCCATGATCGGCGCCAGCAGGCCGATCGGCACCACCATGTTCATATCCAGCCGCCGACCCTTGCCGTCGCCCTGCTGCAGAATCAGAGAGCCGATTCCCATCAGCTTGCCGTCCGTGCCGATCAGGCCGCAGCCGCCCCAGAACGGGTGCGCCGGCGCGGTGAACAACGCGTCGTCCAGCACGTACTCCCAGTAGCCGGCGAACTCCTGCCGGCCCACGATGCGTGTCTCGATCGAGTGATAGCGGCCGCCGCCGGCGGCGAGAACAGCCTGATCGCCCACCTTCAGCCGATCCGAGTCGCCAAGGTCCAGCGTCGGCACGTCCAGCTTGCCGAGCGCCTGGACCAGGCCGAACCCGCTTTCCTGGTCGTAGGCCAGTGCATGCCCCGGCACGGCCTGACCGTCGTTCGAGGTAATCCAGATGGTCTCAGCCTCGGAGATCAGATAGCCGATCGTCGCGATCAGTCCGGTGCCTTTGATCATCACGCCGCTGCCCGCACGCTCGGTTCCCAGCGTGTTGGCTGTGAACGCGTCCGTCGGGACATACGATTTCAGATTAACGACAGCCTTCAGCGCCCGCTCGAGGTCGAACGAGTAATCGCTGGGGTCGGGCTGCAGATTGGACGGGATCTCCCAGTCTTCTTTCTTCATGCCTCGACGTCTTCCCTGGTTCGGGCGGCCCTTCGGTGGCGTATCGGTCATAGTCCTCCTATATCGGACCTTTCGGCGCAACCGACAATGCCGGCGCTGGCAAATGAAGCCTGATCAGCCGCCGCTCGCATGGCGATTCGCCGCCAGTTCGTCGGGAGAAAGCTGGAATCCGGCGATGATGCTGTAGGAAGCACCTGATTTCTCGGCGGTTATCGGCAGATCCATATCGATGTCCGGGCTTGTGATCGTCAACCGGTCCACGTTCGGCGGAA
>DASWON010000093.1:0-5943 GCA_036398735.1 Rhodopila sp. | reverse complement strand
ATCGCAGGACCAAGGCCGTGGATGCGGCCCAATCAGATCGATACTTCGGCAGGTCAAACAGCCGATATCACGATCATTCTACCGGAGACGTCCATGCGCGATTTCATCGTGGCAGGCACGGCCATTTTGGGCCTGACCACCGGTCTGACACTGGCCCTGTGGCCAGAAAGCCCATCCTGGGAGGCCACAACACCCGCATTTCGGGTGCAGCCGGACACCGTCGGCAACGCCGGGGAAGTCGCCACCGTCCTCGCTGCCGCCGCGGCGGGAAGCCGGCCCTCAGCGTTTCATACGCCGGACGTGGACATCGTTTCAGCCGCCTGCAACGCCATCATGCGCCGCGACAGCCGGAATGCCGCCGATGCGACGCCCACGTATACGACCGCCGATACGGGCGAAGGAAGCAGACAGGCTGGGAATTTCGAGGCGCTGCGCCTCGCCAGCTACTTCCGGCAGTATCCCGCCTTCGGCGGCTCGGCGGCGAATGTCCTGCGCCGCAACGCATTTGCAGGGGTTCACGGGGATTTCACCGCCACGACGTCGGCAGGCAACGCGCCCGGCAAGGGAGCCTCGATCGCAGGCAAGGCTATGCCAACCAGCGGGGCCACGACCAACCCGAGTGTCAGTGGCCCACCGAGGATGCGCAATAGTGCTCGTGATGTCGGGCCACACCATGCGCCCGACGTGGCCCCCGGCCGCGGCGTCACGTTCGCCTTGCTCAATCGGTCCGGCGATCCATACGTCAATCAGTTCGCCAACGCGGTGTCGGATTCCCACGGCCCCGATCCTGATGCCTGGTACGCGCCGGATCTGGCCTCGCCCCTCCGGGCCACGGTGACACGTGACGATGGTCAGCCGATTTGCATGGGTTACCGCGTGCCGCAACGAAGCCGCGATGCCGCGCGTAGAACAGGCGATCCGGCGGAAATTTGGTTTCATTTGAACCGACCCGGCGAGATCCGGGTTCCGCTCAGGCCCCCGCGGTCCCGGGACATCGGCCATTTGCTTTATTACGGATCCTGGGCGGATCTATCAGCCGACCCGTCACTTCCGGACGGGCCCGTAATGGCCGCAGACGGGCCATGGTCGGATCTGCCGCGGGATTTGCTGCACGCAGTCACGCCGGAGACGAACAGAGAGTAATAACCGGCCCGGCCGACGTACCGGGACCGATTTTCATCGCGATGAACACCAGGTTGTGGAGTAGACTGGATATGCGGAACCGGAACGCACAGCCGCGCGGGAAGTTGTCCCTGCGGACGGTGGCCATGCAAGCGGACGCCAACCCCTCGGGCGATATCTTCTGTGGATGGATCATGTACTTGATGGACCAGGCCGTGGGCCTCGCGGCCGCCACCCGAGCGAAAGGGAATGTGGCGACTGCATCCGTGTCGAATTTTTCGTTCGTTCAGACACTGAAACCAGGTGATGTCGTATGCGTGTACACCGATATCGCGAAGGTGGGCCAGACTTCAATCACGGTGGCAGTCGAGGTGTATGTGCAGCGCCGCGACCTGGAGGAGCTTGTGCGCATCACCGAGGCTGAGTTCGTCGCGGTGGCTCTGGATGACCACAAGATGCCGCGGATTTTACCGGTTGCCGCGTAGCCGCTGCACCGAATGCCCGCTGGACCGAACGCCCGCTGCACCGACCTCTGCTGGACCGAGCCCCTGTGACGGCGGGGTTATGGCCGCCGACACGTCAGCGAGACGGATTGATCCGCGGAGCCCGAAATGAATGAGTGCCGGACGATCGGCTGTCCGGTGCCGCCCTCCCCTCTTTTGGCTGGCCCGCGACCGCTGCGGAATTCGGCCGCGGCAGCGAGCACCGATGGAGCCGCCTAAGGCTGCGGCGCCGCGCCTGGCGATGCCGGAGCGCCCGCGGATAGCGCACTTCGTCCGTCGCCCTAGCAGACCGGCCTCGGCATCCCGCCTGCTGGCGGCGCTCCCCGATATCGTGAGCGACTCGCGGATTCGTCATAGTCGTTTCCTATAGGCAACGGAGTGGTGATGCGCATTCGGGCCGGCGGCGGCGATGGTCCGCAACGGCGCCGTGGTCTCGATGAGATCCCTGGACCGGGCCGGCCGGCGACGTCGCTCTGGCGTCGTTGCCTCTACCATGCAAGGCTTCCGTCCAATAACACAGGGACGGATGATCGCATCAAGCTGTCCCCACCGGGAGGGCCTCAGCTTGGACGCCACAGCAGCGAGCGCAACAATCGCCGCCCGAATCGATCGTCTGCCGACGACGCGATCGACCTACGGCTTGATCATCGTCCTTTCGTTGGGCGCATTTTTCGAGGTTTATGACAACGCCCTGACGGCCTACATCGCACCCGGCCTGTTCAAGGCCGGCATCATGAGCCCGACGACCAGCGGGTTTTTCGACCTGAACGGCTATGCCAGCCTCGTCGCCTCGACATTCGCCGGGATGTTCGTCGGCACGATGGTGTTCAGCTGGCTCTCCGACCTGTTTGGTCGCCGCACCATCTTCACCTTCGCACTGCTGTGGTACTCGTCCGCGACATTGTTCATGGCCTTCCAGTCGACGGCGATCGGGCTGGACGTCTTCCGGCTGCTGGCCGGGATTGGCATAGGTGTCGAGTTCGTCACGATCGACACCTACCTGTCGGAGCTCATGCCGAAAGGCAGGCGCGGCAAGGCGTTCGCACTCAATCAATCGATCCAGTTCACAGCCTCTCCGACCGTCGCCTTCCTGGCGTGGCTGTTCGTTCCGCGGACGGTGCTTGGCTACGACGGCTGGCGCGTGGTTGTGCTGATCGGCTGCCTCGGCGCGGTCTTCGTCTGGTGGATCCGTCTTGGACTACCGGAATCCCCGCGCTGGCTGGCGCAGCACGGCCGCGCCGAGGAAGCCGATCGTATCGTCTCGGCGATGGAGGCGCGCGCCGTGGCGCATACCCGCAAGCCGCTGCCGGCCCCGGTGACGATCCATGGCGAAGTCGAGGTGGAGCAGGGTTCGTTCATGGAGATCTGGCATCCTCCCTACCGCAATCGCACGATCATGCTGATCATCTTCAACCTGCTG
Organism: Rhodopila sp.; assembly: GCA_036398735.1. Taxonomy (GTDB): domain Bacteria; phylum Pseudomonadota; class Alphaproteobacteria; order Acetobacterales; family Acetobacteraceae; genus Rhodopila. The sequence goes on along the minus strand of DASWON010000093.1, from coordinate 2,898 downwards.
CAGTCGATTGGCTATTACGGATTCGCCAGCTGGATCCCGACACTGCTGGTCTCCCAGGGGATAACCGTCACCAAGTCCCTGCAGTACACCTTCCTGGTCGCGATCATGGCTCCGGTCGGGCCACTGCTGGTCAGCCGCATCGCCGACCGGGTAGAGCGGAAATGGCAGGTGGTGGCGTCCACCATCGGGATCGGCTCGTTCGGCTTGCTGTTCTCCCAGCAGACGACCGGGGCGGGCATCATCCTGGTCGGCATCCTGGTCCAGGTCTGCAATGCCTGCCTCTCCTATTCCTTCCACGCGTACCAGGCGGAACTGTATCCGACGCGAATTCGCAGCCGGGCGATCGGCTTCGTCTATTCCTGGAGCCGGTTCAGCACCATCTTTGTCGGCTTCATGATCGCGTTCTGTCTGCGAAACTACGGCACGGTCGGCGTGTTCGTGTTCATCGCCTCCGCGATGGTGATCGTCGCCTCGGTGATCGCCGTCATGGGCCCTCGCACGGCCGGATTGCGACTGGAGGCCATCGCGCACTGAGCAGCCCCACAGCCCCCCGAGGAACGGCAGCGCCGCTGCCGACCATGCGCCACGCGGACAAACCGCCAGCGGTTGGGCGGCGCGATATGATGATCTATATCGAGTGTGCCGGGTCAGCTTCCCGCCGGCTCCGATCGACGGGTGGCCGAGCGGTCGGTAACCAGAAGAGCAAGGCCAGTCGTGAGGCAGAAGCGGATATCGTTCATGGTCGATGCGCGCCAGACACGCCGTGCGTCCCGGGGTGGGACCGGGAGCGGTCCGGCCCGAAGCCGGACAGCAGGTTGCGAATGATACCGGTCAGCGCTGACGTCAAGTGGTCTGCGCGGCGGGCTGGCGGGGCGGACGGGCGGCACATCAATGCGATCCCAGCCGGCCGGCCGCCGTCGAAGGTTCACCGATGCGGATGGCCGGCATGAGGCGGCAGCTGCCCCCATTGAACGCATTGCGTGCTTTCGACGCGGCCGCCGAGGCAGGGAATTTCACCGAGGCCGGGCGTCGCCTCAACGTCTCGCAGGGCGCGATCAGCCGGCACGTCGCGCAGCTCGAGGACTTCCTCGGCATGCCGCTGTTTGAACGCAACGGCGCGCGGGTGCGGCTGACCGACGAGGGCGCAGACTACGCTCTGATGATCCATGGTGCCTTTGATCGCATCGAGGAGGCAACCCGCGCGCACATCGCGCTGCACCAGCGCCGGTCGCTGCGGCTGAAGCTGTTTCCCACCGCTGCGATGAAATGGCTGATCTCCCGATTGAGCCGCTTTCATGCCCTGCACCCCAGCATCGACGTGCAGATCACAACCACGTCGAGCATGGTCAGCCTCGACGGCGACGACGTCGACTTCACCATCCAGACGTCGAATGCCCCGGCCGTTGGAATAGGCTACGATCGGCTGTTCGAAATCGCCCTGGTGCCGGTCTGCAGCCCTGACTACCTCGGCCGGATCGCCCCTCCCGGCGACGCCGAGCAGCTGCCGGGCTGCACCCTGCTGCACTCCATGAAGCGACCGGATGACTGGCACACCTGGTTCCGCGCCGCTGGCGTGGCGCCCGGGAAACTGCACGCGGGGCTGACCTTCGGCAACTCCTCGCTTGCCTACCAGGGCGCGGCGGACGGCGCGGGGATCGCCATCGCACACACCGCGTTCGTCCGCGATGACGTGGCCGCCGGTCGTCTGGTGGTCTGCCATCCGCTCGTCGTGCGCACCGGGCAGCACTACTACCTGGCAGGCCGGCGCGACCGGGAGACGGTTGCGGCGAAGACCTTCCGGACCTGGATCATCGATGAAGCCCAGGCCGATGAACGCACGGCCGGCGGCGACCCCGGCCGGCCGGAGAAGCGCTGACCGGAGATGCGGTTCAGACCTCGCGCGGCCGTGTCTGGACGCTCCCTGATCCGGTGACTTTCGGGTCCAGCGCTTCCAGCGACCGCTGGTTGGTTTCGATTCCAAACAGAAGAAGCGCCAGTGCGAGCGTAAGGTAGATCCCGGCGATCCAGCCCGTCACGCCGACGATGCCGTAGCCGTGAAACAGCGCGACGACGACGTACGGGGACAGCACGACCGCGGTGCGGCCCACCATCTGCGCGAGGCCGTTGCCGCGCAGCCGGTATTCGGTCGGGAACAGCTCCGGCGAGTAGCCGCCGACGCCGAGGCCCATCATCAGCGACATCAAGGTCGTCAGGCCAAAACCCAGTGCCACCAGCCCCACAAGAGCGGACTGCTGGGCATAGAACAAGGCGGTGGTGCTGCAGCACAAGGCGGCGATGATGATCGCCCAGCGGCGCCCGATTCGGTCGGAGATGAAGATGCAGGTCGCCGGCCCCACGATGTTGCCGAACGTCATGATGGTCGTCAGGCTGAGCGAGCGCCCGAGGCTGTAGCCCTGTTCGACAAACAGCGACGGGACCCATGACGTGAAGCTGTACGAGCCGACCATGACCGCGATATTGGTGATCATGGCCAGCAGCGTCCGGCGGATCACCGGCCGCGACAGCAGCACCGAAACCGGCACCCAGCGTTCCGGCAGCCCGGCCGCCGAGACCGGCGCCGGCAGCAGCTTCGCGTCAGGAGACGCTTCCCGCTCGATTGCGCCGATCACCTGTTCGGCCTCTTCGAGGCGGCCCATCTTCTCCAGCCAGCGCGGCGATTCCGGCAGCTTGCGGCGGAGGAACCACACGTACAGGGCGCCGACCCCGCCGATCAGGTAGAGCGGCCGCCAGCCAAGCTCCGGGATGATCAGAGCCGCGAGCAGCGAGGCGACAAAGCCGGACGACATCGATGCGAAGGCCATGATGCCCAGGGCGCGGCCGCGGCGCTGCGGCGGCACGAACTCGCAGGCCATGGAGTAGCCGATAACGTACTCGGCG
>DASWON010000092.1:0-5201 GCA_036398735.1 Rhodopila sp. | reverse complement strand
CCCCGGCGAGGGCGCGTTCTACGGCCCGAAGCTGGAGTTTGTGCTGCGCGATGCGATCGGCCGCGACTGGCAGTGCGGCACGCTGCAGGTCGACCCCAACCTGCCGGAGCGCCTGGACGCGGAATATGTCGGCGAGGACGGCGCGCGGCATCGCCCGATTATGCTGCACCGCGCCATTTTCGGCAGCTTTGAGCGTTTCATCGGCATCCTGATCGAGCAATATGCGGGCCGCTTTCCGCTCTGGCTGGCGCCGGTGCAGGTGGTGGTGGCAACGATCGTGTCCGACGCCGACGAATATGCCAACGAGGCCGCAGCCGCCTTCGCGCGCGCCGGCCTGGCCGTGAACACCGACCTCAGCAACCAGAAGATCAACGCCAAGGTCCGCGAGCACAGTCTCGCCCTGGTCCCGGTGCTCGCGGTGGTCGGCCGCAAGGAGGCCGAGACCGGCACCGTGGCGCTGCGCCGGCTGGGGAGCCAGGCGCAGGAGATCCTTTCGCTGGACGAAGCGGTCGCCAGACTTGCATCCGAGGCAACACCGCCCGATCTAATTCCGGGCAGGGTGGCTTGATTTTGGGCCCGGCTTTCGCCCACACTGTCAGATGGTAAACGGCGCCACGCTACGTCGTGCCGCCCCGCATTGTTGTAACAGACACAGGAGAGAACGATAGCCAGAGGACCAATGGCCGCCCCGCCAACCCGCGACGGCCCCCGCGTAAACGAGGAAATCCGAATCCCGCAGGTGCGCCTGATCGATCAGGATGGTGAAATGCAGGGCGTCATGACCGCCCGTGAGGCGATGCAACGCGCCTTTGCCGTCGGCCTCGACCTCGTCGAGATCAGCCCGAACGCCGATCCGCCGGTCTGCAAGATCCTGGACTTCGGCAAGTTCAAATATGAACAGCAAAAAAAGCGGAACGAAGCCAAGAAGAAACAAAAAGTCATCGAGATCAAAGAGATCAAGGTGCGGCCGAACATCGATGAGAACGACTATCAGGTGAAGATGCGCGCCATGAAGTCGTTCATCGAGGAAGGCGACAAGGTCAAGGTGACGCTGCGCTTCCGGGGGCGCGAGATGGCCCACCAGGACATCGGTGTGCGCGTGCTCGAGCGTATCCGGGCGGAGATGGACACCACCACCAAGGTCGAGCAGATGCCCCGGATGGAGAACCGTCAGATGGTGATGGTCCTGTCACCGAGGTAGGCTCCAGGCTGTCGCTGCCGGATCGTCGGCCCCCTGGTCGTCGTGTCTCGACGGTTATGCCGGCGGTCGGTATGCGTGTATGCGCCGTGGCCCTGAGGGCGACGGCCCTCGAACCACTCGAACCGGCGTGCATGGTCTTCGCGGAGGCGGGCTGCCGGACCACCTGTCGCAGCAGCCCCCGGCCCGGCCCTCGCAATGACCGGGGCGGGGGAATTTCCGAAAGACCGCAATTCCGATGCCCACGCTGCCGCCCCATGCGCTGAAAGCCGTCACCCACCTGATCGCCCGCCGCATGGGCAGCGAGGAGGCGGAAGCAGCCCAGGTTGCCGATCATCTCGTGCGCGCCAATCTCGCCGGCCACGACAGCCATGGCGTCGGCATGCTGCCGACCTATGTGCGGTTGCTGCACGAGGGCCTGCTGGTGCCCAACCAGAGCGCCGAGACGGTGCTCGATGCCGGCGCCCTGCTGGTGATCGATGCCCGTCGCGGCTACGGCCAGCGTATGGCCGCGGACGCGGTCCGGCGGGCGATCGCCCGGGCGAAGGAGGTCGGGGCGTGCGTGCTGGCGTTCCGCAACTCCTCGCATATCGGGCGCATCGGCACCTACGCTGAACTTGCCGCCTCCGAGGGGTGCGCCTTTACCGCCTTCGTCAATGTCGCAGACCACCATGACGTGCAGGCGACCTGGGGTGCGGCGGAACCGCGCCTCGGCACGAACCCGTTCTGCGCCGCGGTGCCCGGCCCCGACGGACCGGCCGTCATGCTGGACATGGCGACCACGACGATCGCCGCCGGCAAGGCGCGCGTCGCCTACAACAAGGGCGTGCCGGTTCCCGATGGCTGCCTGATCGACGATGCGGGCAACCCGACCAACGACCCCACCGGCTTCATTCGCGACCACACCGGCGCGCTGCGGGCGTTCGGCACGCACAAGGGGTCCGGACTGGCGGTGATGTGCGAGATCATGGCCGCGGCCGTGGCGGGCGGCCAGGGCGCGTTCGACGAGGCGAAGGGCGGGGTTCTGAACTCCATGCTCGCGACGGTCATCGACCTGTCGAAGCTGGGCGACCCCGCGCTGATCGCGGCCGACATCCAGGCGGTGAAATCGCACGTGAAGTCCGCCCGGCCCGGCCCCGGCTTCGACGAAGTCCTCACGCCCGGTGAGCCGGAGAAACGCTACGCCGCGAAGCGCACCGAACAAGGCATCGAGGTTGACGACACGACCTGGCGCGACATCCGCGCGGCCGCCGCCACCTTGGGTATCAGCGACGCGGAGTTCGATCAGACGGTTGGCGCCAACCGAACCTGACACCGCCGGCGGATGCCGCACCCTTGCGCCGGCTGTCTCGCGCCCCTGGCCGTCGCGGCTGGGGAAGGGCTGGACCGCCACGGTCGCCGCGGCCGGGTCAGGCCACGACGCGCCGGGGTCAGCGGGATGTGGCTGTCATCCGAGGCTGTCTCAGCGTCCTGAGCTTGGACCGGCACCCGGTTGGCCAAGCGCGGGGACCAGATCCGGACCCGCCCCGGCGTCCTGAAAGCCCGGCCAAACGGCTCCGGGCGCGCAGCAGTCCCCGACGTGCTGCGCATGATGTCGCGCACGCTCGCGCCCGACAATCGTCGGGACGGGCGCGAGCGTGCGCCGAAGCTTCCGCTAGCTCTGCGGCGCCTGCTCGTCGATCAACCTGGCAATGCGGCGCAGCGCCAGCAGATAACCCTGCGTTCCGCATCCGGCGATCACCGCCTCGGCCCGGCCGGAAACGAAAGAATGGTGCCGGAACTCTTCGCGCTTATGCACATTCGAGATGTGCACCTCGATCACCGGAGCGTCGAACGTGTTCAAAGCATCCAGTATCGCGACCGACGTGTGGGTGAACGCCGCCGGGTTGATGACAATCCCTCCGGCGGTGTCGCGCGCTTCATGAATCCAGTCGATGATCTCGTATTCCCGGTTGCTCTGATGGAAGCGCAGATGGAGTGCCAGTTCCGCGGCCAGCGTCCGGCAGTCACGCTCCACATCAGCCAAGGTCTCGTGACCGTAGATGTGCGGCTGGCGCTTGCCCAGCAAGTTGAGGTTCGGGCCATTCAGGACATAGACAAGGCGGCTCATTGGGACGGTCCTTTCTCGCTTCGGCAGGCGTTACCGTGAATATCCTCCGATCAGAAACTCGCCAACCTGCCGCCAGACCCGCGGCCTGGGCAACCGGCGGCGTACGGTCCGAGGCGTGAAGGCGTGACGGAGACGGCATCCGGCCTGAACCGCGCCTCTCCCCTCGCGAGGCTGCTGGACGCACCGATGCGCCCCGGCAGCGTGACCTGGATCGGTCTTCGCCCAGCGCGGCGAAAACCCCTGCTGGCGGTGGCGCAGGCCAACTTCGACCCGGTACTGGGACTGATCGGAGACCACTACCAAAGCCGTACCAATCATGCCCGGCAGGTCACGCTGATCCAGGCCGAACACATCGCCGCCATCGCCAGTCACCTGGGCACCGGGGCGATCGATCCCGGCCTGTTGCGGCGCAATATCGTCGTGTCCGGGATAAACCTGCATGCCCTGCGAGGGCAGCGGTTCCAGCTTGGGACGGCGCTGCTGGTGGCCACCGGGGAATGCCACCCATGCTCGCGGATGGAAGAGATCCTCGGGACCGGCGGCTACAACGCCGTCCGCGGCCATGGCGGCATGACCGCGCGGGTGATCCGGCCAGGGCGGGTGTGTCTCGGTGACGCCATCGCACGGGCCGACACGCCGTTCTGATAGCGGCGGCCGCCGGCGATGGTCCCCGACGTTTCCGCGTCGAACCGGCCGCGGTCGCTGCAGCACGGAACCAACGCCCGCCGGCGGCCCCTCGCCAGCTGACCCGTGGCCCTGACGGGCCATCGGGTTTGACTTCGGGCCATTGTGAGTCCGCGAACAAGCTGCGGACCGTGGTGGTGTTCGTCGCCCGAGTCATACTGGTCCGCTCGCCATCTGGATCGGGCGCATCGTTCCAGCCGCCGGCGCGCGCCTGCGCTGACGTGGCTCAGAGCAGCCCCTTGATCCGCAGCATGCCGAACGCCGACAGCGTCATCGCCTCCCGCACGACACCATCGCGGACCATCGCTTCAAACGCCGCAAGTCCGAAGCTTCGGCAGATCATGTCCTGCTCCGTTGGCTCGCGATCCGTCTGACCTTGCGTGAGGTCCGTGGCGAGAAAGATGTGGCCCCGCTGGTTGCAATAGCCGGGCCCCTGGAAGATCTCCCCTTCATGGGTCAACCGTCCGGCGATCAGGCCGGTCTCCTCCCGCAACTCGGCCGCCGCCAGAACCGTTGGATCGGTGCCCGGTGCCCGCTCCCACATGCCCATCGGAAATTCCCACATGCGAGCACCGATCGGGTAGCGATACTGCTCAACCAGGGTGAGCTGCCCATCCTGCCACGGGACGATAACGACGAAATCGGCCCGTTCCACCACGCCGTAAAGGCCATCGGAGCCGTCCGCCCGCCGGATCCGATCCTCTCGAACCCTGGTCCAGCGATTTTCGTACGCGATACGGCTGGAAAGGGTAACGTACGGACTGACCATCGTGTCGCGCTGCCTGGACCTGTGACCGGTTCGGTGTAGCACGGCCGCGGCGCCTGCCCGCACCGATTTCCGGATGAAATTGCTATCACGAACTAATCGGGGCGGGCGGTTCAGACGTGGGCCGACACCCTCCTGCCCACGGTAATCAGCGGTCAAGATCGGTTGGAGAACATCGTCCGATCGGTCCGCCGGCTGTCGGTTCGGCGGGCCGATCGACCCACCACGCTGGGAGGCGAGCATTGCGATCGGACCACCAGAACGTCGCCACCATCATCCACGGCAGATCCGCATCCTGTGATGCACGCCCAGTTCCGGGTGGCCCTGCCAGGTGGTCCCCTGTACCTCCCCTAAGCGGTTGGCAGCAACCCCGTCGCGGCTCTCTCGCAGTGAAGCGTAGCGGAACGGAGAGAGAGCCGCGGGCGACGGCCTGACGCGGCGTG
>DASWON010000091.1:0-3116 GCA_036398735.1 Rhodopila sp. | reverse complement strand
TGACCGATGCACGCTCCGAGGCACATGACTACAGCATCCGGAACATCTTTCCGCGGCTCGGCGAGACGGGGACAACCCGGGAGATCGTCGATCTGCTGTCCCGGAGGAGTATCTGAAATGCCGTGGCTCTCGCTCCTGTCGTATTTCTTCGGCGGCATCTTCCTGGCGAACGCGATCCCCCATTTCGTCAGCGGCATGACGGGCAGGTCGTTTCAGAGCCCGTTCGCCAGGCCGCCGGGCATAGGTCTTTCCTCGTCGACTGTCAACGTCCTCTGGGGTTTCTTCAATATTGTCGTCGGCTATGTTCTCGTCTGCCGCGTGGGTGATTTTGGATTGAAGAACACCGGCGACATTCTCGCGTGCGGCGCCGGCGTGCTCCTGATCTCGCTGTTTGCTGCCCGGCACTTCGGGCGGTTCCATGGCGGCAACGCGCCGGAGCATCCATGAAGGCTCCCTTTGCGGGAGTCTTCCGGTCTCTGCGAAGCTTCAACTATCGGATCTGGGTTGCCGGGGCCTTTGTCTCCAATGTCGGCACCTGGGTACAGCGGACCGCCCAGGACTGGCTGGTGTTTACGCAGCTCACCCATCACGACGCTTCCGCCGTAGGCCTGGTCATGGCGCTGCAATTTGGACCGCAGCTCCTCCTGCTGCCCTGGACGGGCTTCGCCGCGGATCATTTCAATCAGCGCAAGCTCCTGATCGCCACGCAGGCGACCATGGGGGCCCTGGCCCTGGGGTTGGGGTTGCTCACCATCGCCGGCATTGTCCGGCTCTGGCACGTGTACGTCTTCGCTGTCCTGTTCGGCAGCGCGGCGGCGTTCGATGCGCCGGTGCGTCAGACCTTTGTCGCGGAGCTGGTTGGGGATGACGACCTGCACAACGCGGTGGCGCTCAACTCAACCTCGTTCAACGCCGCACGGATGGTCGGCCCGGCCATCTCCGGCCTGGTCATCGCCTCGATCGGCACCGGCTGGGCCTTTCTGCTCAATGGCGCCTCCTTCGTCGCGGTGCTGATCTCGCTGGCGTTCCTGCGCGCCACAGAGCTGCGTCCGAATGCCAGGGCACCCCGTGCCAGAGGCAGCTTCGCCGAGGGGTTCCGCTATGTGTGGGGCCGCCCCGACCTCAGGGCGATCCTCGTCATGCTGTTCCTGATCGGCACGTTCGGCCTGAACTTCCCGATCTTCATCTCGACCATGACGGTTGGCGTTTTTCACGCCGACTCGCGCGGCTACGGCCTGTTGTCGTCGATCATGGCGATCGGCACGGTGACGGGCGCGCTGCTGGGCGCCGGCCGTGAGCGCCCGCGGTTCGGTCTGCTTCCCGTCGGAGCCGGCATCTTCGGCCTGGGCTGCACACTGGGGGCCATTGCCCCGGACTACTGGCTGTTCGCCGCCGCGCTCGTGGTCATCGGCGTGGCCGCCCTGACCTTCGCCAACACGACGAACAGCCTCATGCAGCTCTCAACCGAACCGGCCATGCGCGGGCGGGTGATGGCGCTGCGCGTCGGCATCGCCTTGGGCGGCACGCCGGTCGGTGCGCCGATCGTCGGGTGGGTCGCCAACCACCTCGGGCCACGCTGGGCGCTCTGCGTCGGCGCGGCGTCCGGCTTCGCCGCGGCGATCGTCGCCGTCTGCACCATGGCTGGCCGGCAGCCACGGCACTCAGCCTGATCTCCCGCACCTCCGATTGATCGTGCCGGCATCCGCTCTCTCTGATCCGCGCTGTGCGGCATGACCGGGAGTGCGTCGCGCGCGTCGTAGGGCGCGCCTTCCCGGCGAGCGCGGCCCATACAGGGGCTGCGGCGGATACTTTCGTCAAGGAACCCCGCCGGATCAGCCTTCGGCATCGAAGGCACGCTGACCTACGGCATCCCCCTCGCATCGGTTGATCCGGCGCAGTCGTTCGCCGGCAGCTTGGTTTATCAATTCTAAACTCATCATAGCAATGAACCAATTTCTTTTGAAACGATCTATCCGCTGTCCGCTCGGGGCGGCAGCGTAGCGGGACGTGGTGAGGATACGAGCAAAGACTGGTGCAACCGAGCTGCCGTTCGCCGGCGGACCCCTCTGGACCCAGCTTCGCCCGTGTCTTCAACCCCCGGCTCAGCGGCAGCGGTACGGGTGCCAGTAGCACCAGCCGCCGGCGGGATAGTAACCCGGTGGTTCGACAACGCAGCCGGCCAGCGGCAAGGCAACGCCGAGCATGAGGAGCAGGAACCGAATGCGTTTCATGGGAGGGTCCTTCTTTCGCCGTGAACACCGACACCGGGCGTCTGGCGCAATTCATGGCCGCACGGTGTCGGCATTCCTGTGCACCTGGATAAGTGCGGGAATTCAGTCAGCTGCACTACCCTGTATTTGAACGTGCGCATCAAAATCCGAAGTAGATGAACTCGTACCCGGGTGGCGGCGCAAAGGCCCGGCCAAACCAATCGAACATGCGACCGAAGAAGCCAGGCCTGTCGGCGGCCTCGTTGCTGTCAGGCGTCGCTGTATCAGGGATCGCCCGAAGGTCCGGCATCGCATGCACCGCCGTGGAGGAAAATGCGCCGGTCGTGGAGTAAAAGTCGATTGGGCTGCCCATCATTGACAGTGTTTCGGTGCTCATCGTCCATCTCCTTTGTGGTGTGCCTGGCAGGATCTGCTCGGCGTGACATGAGGAGGATGGTCCAGGCCCGATAAGACCGCGCTGAGCCGATGTTCAATTGGATTTAAGATTGGCGTCGACTTGGGGTGATCCACGGATGCCGCCGAACGTCCGCTCATCCGGGTCGGCGGCGCAGCGCGGCCTTTGCTTAAATCCAATTTATCGTTTGCTCACCGTCGCTGTATCCTGCCGGGTCCAGCCTCGCTGGCGTGCGCCGCTACGGCACGTCATCAGCGAACGAGGAGCAAGTCATGCGTCCATACCGGCAGCGGACGCTTTTTGGGCTGACCATTGTCGCGGCCGTCGGCATCGGCTTGTCCGGAACGGCTCTGTATCATCAGATCCCGACCCGGTTCGCCGCACCGCGGGCCCTGACAGCGCCGGCCCCCGAACCCGCCAGGGATTGGCTCTCCTGGCTCAGTGCCCAACCGGTGGGATTGAACCTGGCCTCCGGCCGCCACCGGGCCGAA
>DASWON010000090.1:0-29408 GCA_036398735.1 Rhodopila sp. | reverse complement strand
CAGCACGCCACCGAAACGCCGGCCCTCGTGTCGCGACCAGGGGATTCGCCGGCCAAGCGCGGTCAGATCCGCTGCACCTACGACAGCGGTGCCGTGACCACGGTTTCCACGTCAGCGAGCGTCACGCATATGATCCGGGCGCCGTCGGCCGCGCTCACCATGATGAGATCGCCGGCAGTCAGCATATCGCTGGCGTCGGCGAGGTAATTGCCGCTGCTGACACCATCGAGCGCATCCTTGCCTGACTTGTAGTGCCACAGGGTGAAGCCGTTCGCGTAGGCGAGAACTGAGAGATTGCGGATGGCGAAGGCCAAGGTGCGTTCCTTCCATAAAAAAAAGCCGCTACCCGAGGGCAGCGGCTGCAAGTTTGGGGGGAGGAAATCATCAACAGGCGCAACTGGCCCGTTGACTGGAGAACATTAGAGGACTCCGCAATTCAAAGTCAAGGATAATGTTCCTAGTACATCGCGTAGTCAGGCGACGATCCCTTTGATCCGCAGCGGCCACTCCAGCCTCTCCAGGGCCTCAGACCACAACCTATGGTCGTGACGCTCCGCGGCCACGCTGCGACTGGGTGCCATCTGCCGCTCCCCCCAAATACGCAGAATGCGGGCATGCATGAGGTCGATGCGTCGGTGACGATACAATCCGTCGAGGCACTTCACCACATCGTCGGGATCGCAAGGACGGCTTGTCAGGCCTTTATTCGCGGTGTACCGCGCCCCTTCCCGTCGCGCGATCAACGCTGCCATTGTCCAAAGCCATGCCTCCTCCGCGCTCTTGAAGGGTTGCAGCCTCGGGTCCGGTCGCGCCGGATTTCGGTCCATGAAAAGCGCCTGATAAGCAAAAACGGGCATGAATAATGTCTCCGGCTCGAATAAATGTCAGGAATAACGTCATAACGCCTACCATAGGTTGCACACAAACGCAAGCAAGTGTGGCTCATTTTCCTATTCCAATCGGCACGAAATCCTATGATACTCTGCCAAAACCGAACCACCGCCCGCATCGGGTCATCGCCATCAAAAGCCTCACGGGGAAGGCCTGGTCACCGTTGATCCCCCAGGCAGCAGGAACCGACCGGATGAAACATGAGGATGTCTGGCGCGCCATCGATACACTGGCCGCCGAAAACGGCTTGTCTGCCTCCGGCCTCGCCAAGCGATCCGGGCTGGATGCCACGACGTTCAACCCCTCCAAGCGGCGGATGCCGGATGGCCGCGCACGCTGGCCGAGCACTGAAAGTGTCGCGAAGGTCCTGGACGCGACCGGAGCCTCGCTGGAGAGTTTCACATCGCTGGTTTCGGGAGCACGCGCGCTCGCCAGCAGCGCAGGCGCCCGCAGCCTGTCGCGCCGGGTCCCGCTGATTGGCCTGGCACAGGCCGGAGGCGAGGGCTTCTTCGACGACGGCGGCTATCAGGTGGGTGGCAGCTGGGATGAAGTGAGCCTGCCCGAGATTGCCGATCCCAACGCCTACGCCCTGGAGATCAGCGGAGAATCGATGGAGCCGGTGTATCGTGATGGTGACCTCGTGATCGTCTCACCGGCGGCGCCGATCCGCCGCGGTGATCGCGTGGTCGTCCGCACCTTGGGCGGCGAAGTGATGGCCAAGCAACTGGCCCGCCGCTCCGCCCGGCGTGTCGAGTTGAAGAGCTTCAACCCGGAGCATCCCGACTACAGTTTCGATCTGATGGATGTGGCCTGGATCCACCGCATCATCTGGGCCAGCCAGTGAGGCGTCCCGTTACAATCTCAACCCCCGGCGTTACATTCGCCGGGTGGATTTCCTTTGACGGCGGGGGCTGCCATGGGTCTGATACCGGCAATCTGACGCTGGACATCCGGTGCCGGGCGCCAGATCGATCGCAGGAGGCTTACTCCGATGCTTCGGATCGCCTGGGTGCCATTGCTCACGCTGCTGCTTGGCTCACCGACCGTCGCGCCGGCCAGGGCGGCTGAGGACGTCGACGTCGCTCTGGTCCTGGTCACCGACGTGTCCCGCAGCATCGATGACAGCGAGTTCAAACTGGAAAAGGACGGCTACGCCAGCGCCTTCACCAACCAGCGCGTGCTGGAGGCCATCCAGGGCGGTCCCGCGGGACGGATCGCCGTGGCCTATGTCGAGTTTGCCAGCAGCTTCGAAGTTCGCACGGTGCTGGACTGGACGGTGATCCGGGATGGCGCTTCGGCACGCGCCTTCGTCGACAAGCTTGTGGCGGCGCCGCGCTCATTCTGGGGGCGCACCGCGATCAGCGCCGGCGTCGATCAGGCAGTGCAGCTTCTGGCCGAGACCGGGATGAACGCGACACGCCATGTGATCGACGTCTGCGGCGACGGCACCAACAACGCCGGCCGCGAAGTCGCGGAGGCTCGCGACGACGCCGTGAAGGCCGGCATCACGATCAATGGCTTGGCGATCATCAACGACCATCCGGTGTCCTGGACCTTCGCGCATGTGCAGCCTCCGGGCGGCCTTGCCAATTACTATCGCGAGAACGTAACCGGTGGGCCCGGCAGCTTCGTGCTGGAGGTTCACGACTTTTCGTCGTTCGGCGATGCGATGACCCGCAAGCTGGTGGACGAGATCGCCATCGGACCGTCAAAGCCAAGATTCGCCGCCAGCCCTTGACCCCGATGCACCGCGGTTCGGGCCGCTGACGTTCTGGTTATGCGCGCTCCGGGCGCCGATGCTCCGGTCGACGATATGCCGGATGATCCGGTCACTGCGGCGGGGATCAGCGACGCGCCAGCCATCAGCGCGACGCCAACGCGCTTGCAACCGTTACACTGATCGACGATGCGCGGGGACTGGCAGCAGCGATCTGCGCGCCATCGTAGGGCGCAGGGACTGGTGATCGTGAGTCAGGGATCCGTTACCGCCAGTCGCCGGTCGGCCCTGGCGAAGACTTCCGACAGGATTGGACGGGTCGGGTTTCCGTTGCATGCTCGTCCCCAGCGTCCGCCGCATCAGCGTGGCGAACGCCGGGGCCAGGATTTGAGGAGGATATCGGATGGGGATGCTGGTCAACGGCGTGTGGCAGGAGCAGGACCAGGCGGTCACCAAAGACGGTCATTTCGAGCGCCGGGAGAGCGCGTTTCGCAACTGGATCACGCCGGACGGACGCCCCGGGCCGACCGGGCAGGACGGATTCCGAGCCGTGGCCGGGCGTTATCATCTCTATGTTTCACTCGCCTGCCCGTGGGCACATCGGACGCTGATCATGCGCACCTTGAAAGGGCTGCAGGACATCATCCCGATCTCAGTGACCAACTGGCTGATGGCGGAGCAAGGCTGGACATTCGCCCCAGGAGAGGGCGTGATCCCGGACTCGCTGTACAGTAGCCGATATGTGCATGAGCTTTATGCCCGCGCGGACGACCAGTACTCCGGCCGGGCCACGGTGCCGATCCTGTGGGATCATCATACCCAGACCATCGTCAACAACGAATCGGCCGACATCATCCGGATGTTCGGCTCAGCGTTCGATCAGGCCGGCGCCAAACCAGGCGATTATTATCCTCAGGCGTTGCGTCCCGAGATCGATGAGGTCAACCAGCGGGTCTACGACACGCTGAACAACGGCGTATACAAGGCCGGCTTCGCCACGACCCAGGCGGCCTATGAGGCCGCCGTCGGTCCGTTGTTCGAGACACTGGACTGGCTGGAAGACCGGCTGTCGCGGACCCGCTTTGTATGCGGCGACACGCTGACCGAGGCGGACATCAGGCTGTTCACGACGCTGGCCCGCTTCGACGCGGTGTACCATGGCCATTTCAAGTGCAACCTCCGACGCATCGCCGATTACCGGAACCTCTGGGCCTATACGCGCGACATCTTCCAGATCCCAGGCGTGGCCGAGACGGTCGACCTTGGTCACATCAAGCGGCACTACTACATGAGCCATCGGCGCATCAACCCGACCGGAATCGTGCCCGTCGGGCCGGTCCTGGATTTCGAGGCGCCGGCGGACCGCGACCGCGGCGTGGACAAGCTGATCGTCTTCTGACGGTCCGGCAGAGGCCCTGATGGCCGCCGGCGGGCTGGCTCAGGATCCGCCGGCGGTTTGACGTGACGCGCCGCAGCGGTGAATCTGCTCGTCCACTCACCATCGAGAGCATGCCGCCATGGAAATCCGCAATCTGGGCCAGTCGGGCCTGCGCGTATCGTCGATCGGCCTGGGCTGCAACAACTTCGGCGGCCGCATCGATGAGGCAGCGACCAGGGCCGTCATCCACAAGGCGCTGGATGCTGGCATTACCCTGTTCGACACCGCCGACGTCTACGGCGAACGCGGCGGTTCCGAGACGGTGATGGGCCGGGTCCTCGGCGACGACCGCAAGCGGATCGTGCTGGCGACGAAGTTCGCCGCCCCGATGGATGACAGCGGCGAGAAAATGGGCGGTTCGCGCCACTACATCATTGCCGCGGTCGAGGACAGCCTGCGGCGCCTGAAGACCGACTGGATTGATCTGTACCAGATGCACCGGACCGATCCGCGCACCCCGATCGAGGAGACCCTGCGCGCGCTGGACGACCTCATCCGGCAAGGCAAGGTGCGCTATATCGGCTGCTCCAACTTCCCCGCCTGGCAGATGACGGAGGCGGCCTGGACCGCCCGCACCGCCGGGCTGAACGGTTTCGTCAGTTGCCAGGACGAATACTCGCTGGTGCACCGCGCGCCTGAAGCGGAACTGCTGCCGGCGGCGCGCAAGCTGGGCTTCGGGCTGCTGCCGTATTTTCCCCTGGCGAGCGGCCTGCTCACCGGCAAGTACCGGCGCAACGCTCCCTTGCCGGCCGGCACGCGGCTGGCCAGCACGCAGCGGTTGGCGGACCGGTATCTCACCGAGGAAAACTGGGCGATCGCCGAGAAGCTCGGGGATTTCGCCGAAGCGCAAGGCCGCACGATGCTGGAACTGGCATTCTCGTGGCTGCTCGCCCAGAACCCGGTCGCCAGTGTGATCGCCGGGGCGACCCGGCCCGAACAGATTGAGCAGAACGTCAAGGCGGGCGATTGGAAGCTTGACGACGACGCGCTGGCGGCGATCGACCGGATCGCCGGCCGCATCTCCAACGCGTAGTCGTCCAATCCTGACGCCTGGCACGGGCGCCAAGTGAGTTGGCTCTCCCAATCAATCGGCAACGCGCGCGCCCATGGAGTCCGGGCATGCGCCCGGGATCGGCGTGGGAGCCTGGGCATGCGCCCAGGGTCGGCGTGGGAATCTGGGCATGCGCCCAGGGTCGGCGTGGCGGCTGCACGCAAAATCAATATTGAGCTTCCAGCCGGCCGGCCATCGCAGAAGGCTTGGTAACCCGGCCGGCTGGGATGACACGCCGCCAATCGGCCAGCCGGATCAGGATCAGGGCTGCAGCTGCGGGTTGGACCAGCGGGCACGCAACAGGCCCTTCGATGCGGCGACCTCCCATCGCGGCCGAATCTTTCTGACTTCCTGCACCGCGGCAGCGGCCGGTGCGGTGCCATTGAACCGAGGGCTCAGGACGACGACCGCGTTCTGCTTGCGCAGGTTCACCGCGTTGGCCGAGATCGCCGCCACCTCCCAACCGCCGACCATCTCACCGAAACGGGCCACCAGGGGCTTGGCGTCGCCGGCCGGCTGGAAGATCGCCACCTTCGCGTCGGCCGACGCAATGATCCCAGTCAGCCGCGGCATGCCGGGATCGGCCGCGGTTGTGCCCGGGAGCGGTTTGCGATCCGGTGCAAACAGCGGCCGGGCGAGGACCTCGGCCAACCATCCATCGGGCGACCCGGCAGCCTCGACAGTCTGTTTTGGCGCCGGCGGAAACAGCCGAACCGCGGCGGCTCGCCGGCTCGCATCGGCTCCGGTGTCGGCCCCGCCCACCACCTCGGCCGTGATGACCGCCAGCAGCACAACGCAGCCCAGTGCCAGCAGGCGCTTCATGCGGCGACCTCCAGGGCCATCGGCTCCAGCGGTTCGTTGAAGCGCAGCAGGCGGCCCGCATTCGCCATGCCCAACAACGTGCTCAGGTTGTGGAAGACGGCGGCAATGATGGCCCCTTCGGCCCCCAGTGCGCCGCCGGCCGCGAGGCCGACCAGGATGATCGTCCAGCCCAGCCCGATCGCCACGTTGACATGGATCGTCCGCCGACAGCGGCGGCTTAGCCGCAGGCAGGTCGCCAGCCGCCGCAGATCGCTGCTCATCAGCACGATATCGGCCGAGGCCAGCGCGACGTCTGTTCCCTGCGCGCCCATCGCGACGCCGACCGCGCCGACCTTGAGCGCCAGGCTGTCGTTGATCCCGTCGCCGACAACCAGCGGCCGGAAGCCGGTCCGCACCTCCTCGAGCACGCGTTCCATCTTCTGCTCCGGCAGGGCCTCCGCCTGGACCTCCGTCATGCCGAGCGTTTCTCCGATCCGATGCGCCACGCGGGCTCGGTCGCCGGTCAGCAACACCTGACGCGAGAGACCGAGCGAGCGCAGATCCGCGATGGCGGTGGCGGCCTCGGGGCGCGGCTTGTCGGCCAGCAGCAGCCAGCCGAGGAAGCTCCCGCCACGGCTGACCCCGACGATCGGGCCGTCATGATCCGGCGGCGGCGTTGCCGGCACGCCGAGGCGCTCGAAAAGTTCCAGGCGCCCCAGCGCCACCGTCGCGCCGGCTTCAATGGCGGTGACGCCAAGGCCGCCCGCCTCATGCACATCAGTCAGGCTGACGTGATCGGTCGGACGTGCGAGCCGCGCCAATCCGCGGCTGACCGGATGCGAACTGTTCGCACCCAGTGCCGCCGCCAGGGGCACGATATCGCGCGCATCGCCAACCGGGTCCACGCGGACCAGGGAGAGTTCCCCCAAGGTGACGGTGCCAGTCTTGTCGAAGACAATCGAGGTCACCTCGGCGGCGTGCTCCAGGAACGCTGACCCTTTGATCAGAATGCCATGCCGGGCGGCGACCGCGATGGCCGCGATCGCGGTCGCCGGAGCCGCCAGCACCAGCGCACAGGGACAGGACGCAACCAGAACCGCCAGCATCGCCTGCGATGACTGCGTGGTCAGCCACGCCCCTGCCGCGATCAGCAGGACCAATGTGATATACGCGCCGGCGTAGCGTTCCAGCAGCCGCGTCACCGGCGGCTTGGCTTGTTCGGCCGTCTCCATCAGCGCGATGATCTTCCCCAGCGTGGTTTCCTGACCGACGCGGCTCACCCGCACCGCCAGGCGGCCGTCGAGGTTGATCGACCCGGCCAGCACCGGCTCGTTCTCCCTCACTTCGGCCGGCACCGACTCGCCGGTGAGCGAGGCGGTATCGACGCTGGAATGGCCACTGAGCACCACCCCATCGACCGGCACACGATCGCCCGCCCGCAATTCGATCCGGTCGCCAATCCGGATCTGGGCCGTCGGAACCTCCGCGATGCTGCCGTCATCGGCGATGCGGCGGGTGGTGCTGGACACCAGCCGGCCCATCGCCCGGATCGCCTCCTGCGAGCCAAGCAGGCTGCGTTCTTCGAGCACGTGGCCGATGATCATCACGATCGGCAGGATCGCCGCGGTCATCAGATCGCCCGTGGCCCAGGCGGCGATCAGCGCGATCGCCACCAGCAGGTCGGTCATGCCATGCAGGCTGGGCCGCACGATGCTGTTCCAGCCGGCCGACAGGACCGGAACGGCGACCAGCACCGCAGCACCTCCGGCGACCAGATCCGCCAGGTACTGCTCGTTTGGAAACGCTACCCGCCACAGCACAGCGACGCACAATAGTCCGGCGGCGATCATGGACAGCAGCATACGCAGCCCGAGAGACCATTTTGCTCCGGGCCCGATCAGGCCAATCGGGCCGGCATCGAACGCGCCGGGCGATGCGGCGTCGATGCCAGAAACGACGGTGTCGGTCATCGCGGTCATTCGTCGGGTCCCTGAATAATGACGGGCTGGCCGCCACGCATGTCGACCGTCGTGACATGGCCGATCTTGCGAAGGACGGCACCGATGCGGTCGCGGTAATACTGAGCCAGCAGGCTGTCGCGGTTCGCCGGCGTGATCTCGGCGTGCAGCAGGCCAACGTCGGCGGTCTCGCTGGCCGCGAGACGGACCTGTTCCTCGGCGGCGGCGGCGGCCTCGCTGCGGCTGCGGTCGTCTGCGCGCTGCGCGTTCTGTATGATATGCGCTGCGTCGGTACGGGCCGCGGCGGCGGTCTGATCGGCGATCTGCGAAGCCGTCAGCACGTCGTCGAACGCTGCCTTCGCAAGCGGTGGCAACAAGGCGACGAAGTCGATGCGGCTGACTTCCACGCCGAGGTCGGCGCTGTCCCGCTGCAACGCCGCGAGGCGGCGGTTGATCGCCAGCACCAGTTCACCGCGTAGTGCCTGGCGCCGTCCGGCAACCTCGGCGCTGACCGGGTGGGTGGAATCCTCGGGCCTGGCGACCAGGAAATCGTTCAGATCGTAGCGCGCCGCGATCATCGCCGCACTGGCCCGGTACAGGCGCTGCAACGCCGGCTCGACGTGGTCGCGCGACAGCACGTAGGCGGCGGGATCGGTGACACGATAGTAGATCGTGCCGTCGAACCGCACCACGCTGCCGTCGCCGGTCAGGAAGTACTGGCCGTTCCAGGCGTCCTTCTGACGTCGTATGGTCACCACGTCGTCCGGCTGATGGATCTGAAAGTCGGTCTCGGCGGACGGACCTGAACTCAGCGGCACCGCGACCTTCAATGCGACCTGGCGGTCGTAGGCGGGCACCAGTGTGATCTGCTCGATCGGCGCCGGCCAGGCGAGCACAAGACCCGCTTCGCGAACGCGCTCGATCTGGCCGAACCGCTGCACCACTGCCCGGCTGTCGGGCGGCACCTGCCGCAGCCCGCCGGCCGCCCAGCCGACAGCCAGCAGCAGCACCGCGACGAAGCCCGCGCGAAAGCCCAGTCGCACCGCGTCGGCAAGCGCGAAACCGGCACGCGACCGCGGATCGGACGGTCCCTCGCCGGCCAGCCGCGGATCGGAACGCGCCGCGTCGGGCGGCGACGGATGAGACCGCGCCGCGTCGGCTCCCATCGGGTTCGACCGTGCCGGGTCAAAATGCCCCGCATCAGGGAAATCGACGCCGTTCATGTCCAGATCGTCCCTCAACGCGTGTGTCCATCAGGTTTGCCTGCGTCGGGGATCTCTGCGTCGGGTTTATCTACGTCGGGCATGCCGGTGTCGCGCATGTCGGTGTCGCGCATGCCGGTGTCGCGCATGCCGGTGTCGGGCACGCTGGTTTCGGGCGTGCCGGAGGCAGGGGGTTCCGGCGTGTCAGCACCGCTGAACCGCCAGCCCGAGGTGGCCGGAGCAGGCGGCGCCGCATCGGGTGGCGACGGCGGAACTGCACTCGGCGGCGCGGGCGGCCCCTCCACCAAAGCTCGGAACGGTTCCGCATCGGTACGCAGGATCACCCGGGTTTTCGGACCAACCGTGGATCCCAGCGTGTCGAGTGACCGCAGCAGCGTATACAGTTGCGGATCGACCGCATACGCCGCCGCGTGGATCGCCGCGGCCTGTTCGCGGCCCTTGGCCTTGATCTCGGCAACCGCCTGCTGGGCCTCCGCGGCGATCAGACGGGCATCGCGTGAGGCGTCGGAACGGATGGCGGCGGCGGTGCGCAACCCGTCTGCGGTCCGCTGGGCGGCAACCGTCTCACGCTCCGCGCGCATCCTTGCCACCGTGGCGGCGAGGGTCTCGGCTGGCAGGCTCAGGCGCTCGACGCCTGTCTGAACGATGCGGATGCCGTAGGTATCCAGCACCTGTTGTGCCAGGCTGGCCTGCAACTGCTGCTCGAACGCCACGAACCGCGCCTTCTTAGGGTCCGTGTTGACCAGATCCGTCAGGCTGAAATTGCTGGCCGTCACCTGCAGCGTGGAGCCCATGAAGCTGCGCAGCTGTCGGGCAATGTCGTCCGGATCACGGCGTCCGGCACGCAGAAACTGCTCGATATGCGCGGGCTCGTCGTCCACCTGCCAGGCGAGGTAGGCCTGCACCAGGATACGCAGCCCCTCACGCGTGCCGACGTCCTGCAGGCCGCTGGAGGTCGTGCGCAGCCGCAAATCCACCGGGATGGTGCCCTCGATCGGCGCCGGGATCTTCCACGCCAGACCCGGCTGGGTCAGCACCCGGACCGGACGGCCGAACGCGGTGACGACGACAGCCTGGCCGGGGCCCACCATCATCAGCGAAGAGGCCGCTCCCGCCGCCAGCACGACCACGGCGGCGAGCGCGATGCGCGCGAGCATTCTCAAACGCCCGCCGGGTGACTTGCCGGACTGGTTCATGGCGTCTTCTCCTGTTGACCCGAGTGTCGTTCCGAAGCATCCAGCGACATGCCGGGCGGCCGCAGATCGATCGTCGGCAGGCTCGCGCCGGCCAGCCGGTGATCGACGATTTCGAGCGGCGCATCCGCCAGCGCCGCGGTCACGTCCGCGAAGTAGCGTTCCAGCAGGAATGGCCGGCTGGCCGTTCGGTAGGGTCGATCGTCGGCGATGATGCCGGTCAGATCGACCTGTGCCCCGCTGACCGTTTCAGCGGCCGCGGCGGTTGCGTCATCGGTGGCGCTGTGGGCATCCCGCTGGGCGACGCTGCGTGTCGTCTGAGCCCGCCCCCGCTCCGCGGCGATCGACGTGGTCGCCTCGATCTCTGCGGCCTGGACATTGCGATAGGCGGAGGCGGCGCCGGCGGGCGGGTGGATCGCCTCGATCGTTACGGCAACGATGTCGATGCCGGATCCCAGTTGCTCCAGCGCCTGGCGCAACTGGGTCCGGACCTCATCGGCGATGACGCTCTGGCTCTCCCCCAGCACGCTCGGCAAGGTCCGGGACGCGAAGTACTGGGCGAACAGGCGGCCGGCCAGCGCGTGAACCAACGCGGCCGGGTCCGCTTCGTGATACAGCGCGGCGCGGGCATCATCGTCTTCCAGGCCAATGCGATACAGCACGCGGGCGCTGGCGCTGACCGTCTGGAAGCTCTGGCGCCCCTGCTCGCTGCTGGCGATGATGTAGGACACGTCGGTCGGTTGCTCTGAATCCCACAACCGGTTGGCACTCGCCGGTGCATCGCCCTCCGCCGTGGACCGGTCGACGACGTCGGGCGCCGCGGCCTGATCGCCGGTGCTGATGAGTTCGGAGTTGATCACACCGAATGCCACGTGACGTACCGCGCCGAACGGCCATGGCAGCAGCAGGTGCAGGCCCGGCTTCAGGACGGTCGCGACGGTGCCCAAACGTTCGTACGCGGCGCGCTCGTTCAGATCGACGCGGGTAACGCCGGTGAGAAACCAGCAGAACGCGAGCATCAGCAGTGCGACCGGGGCCGCGGAGGCACGGATGAAGTGCAACGCCCAGCTGCGGGAAAAGTCCATGCCGAACTGCGATCGAACCGTGCTGGCCATGGCGGCGGGCGACAATGCCCGCCCGCGCGCCAGCCCCGCCACGACGCTGCCGATCGGTGCGCGTGCGGCGGCGCTGTCGGGCGGCGGCAGAAACCGGCTGGCCAGCATGCGCAGGCACAACTCCGCCGAAATCGCCAGCAGGACGACGGACAGCGCCAGGCGGCCCCAGTAGAGCAAGTCGCCGCCCATGGATGATGCCACCATCAGTACCGCCTGCACGCTCAGGCACGCCACCGGGAGGAACAGCAGGTTCGCCAGATCCGGCGCTTCCGGCAGTCGTTGCGTGGCCATCGCCGCGATCATCCGTTCGGCCAGGAGCCATGGTGTCGCCAGCAGCAGCATGACGCTCGCCACGGTGAAGCCGCTGATGCCTCCCAGGGCACTCGCCGTGGTCTGGTGCGGCCAGTCCCCGACGACTGCCGCAACGGCGGCGGCCGCACCGACCAGGATGATGAGGGTCTGTGGCCAGCCGGCGATCGGCCGCCGCCGGCTGAGGCCCGCGGATCGCGCGGTCATCTCCCGCCGGCGCGCCAGGACCATGAACAGGCATGCGATCAGGCCACACGCGGCGAGCAGCAGCGACGACGTGGTGATCCCGAGGCCGAACCCTGGAAGAGAGGGGATCCGGCGCGCCAGCATGCCGGGCAACAGGCCGGGGCGCGAGAGACTGAACGGGACAGCCGCCGCGACAACAGTCAGAAGCGCCAGCAGCGAAAGTGGCCGAACCAGCCCCCCGGCGGCTGCGAAGTGCGTGGGCAGCGCCTGCTCCGGCGGTTGGGGGGCATCATCGTGAGCCGTCATGGACGCCGTGCAATCATTGGATCCGCACCTTGGAGAAGTGGCCGGAGAAAAGGCCGGGACAAAACGGGCGCACTGCCGCCCGGGTGATAAGCGGCAGTGCCGGATATCCCGAACCGGAAGTTCGCCGGAGCCGGCGAACCTCCGTGTCGGCATCGATGGGTCTCGGCGGCCCGCTGATCCCGCCGTCCGCCTGTGAGGCGGCGGACGGCGGGGGCAGGATGCCGGGGCAGCGGTTAGTGCTGCGGGTGGAAGTCAAACAGGTCCATCAGGTCGCCGATCGCCGGGCTGTTGATCGGGACGTAGGGGTTCGAGGAGCGGGTGCGCGGGTTTGGCATGTTGTCGCGGCCGTTCGCGGACACCGGCGGCAGGTGCCAGTTACGCTCGACGAACTTCAGGAACGACACGTGGTCGGCGTAAACATGGGAGATGTGGCCGCCCGTGCTGTACGGTGAGACGACGATCGCGGGAATGCGGGTGCCATCGCCGAAGAAGTCGAGCGGCTGGATATAGCCCGAGTCCCAGTATCCACCGCCCTCATCGAAGGTGATGATGATCGCGGTATGGGCCCAAAGATCCGGGTTGTGCTGCACACCTTCGACGATCTTGCGCGTGAAGGCCTCGAACAGGTTGAGCTTCGACGAAGCCGGGTGACCGTCCAGCAGACCATCCGGCTTGACGATCGACACCGCCGGCAGATCGCCCGACTTGATGTCCGCCTCAAGATCCGGAACGTCCGCCAGGTGCGCCTGACGCTGCTCGGCGCTGGTCATGATCGATGTTTCGTAGAGGAACGGATTGCAGATGTTGCAGTAGATCGATCCGAGTTCGCTGCTGGGATCCTTGACGTAGTTGTTCCAGCCGGCGCCGTAATATTTCCACGAAATGTTGGCGTCGTTCAGCGTGTCGCCGATGGTGCGCACCGAAGACGGTGGGATGGTGAAGGTCGAGGTATTGACCGTGCCGTCACCGAAATAGCCCGGGTTGTAGTTGTTCAGAAGATAATAGGCACCTTCCTTGCAACGCGTCGCCGGCGTGTACGGCAGGCTGGCAAGATACGCCGTCACGGCGGAAACACCCGGCTGGCTGGTGTCGGAGCAGTTGCTGTAGGAGCCGCCGCTGTAGCCGTCCTGCGTGTAGTAGTTGTTGGTGCCGGGCTGCGGATTAGGATTCTCGATCTCGTTCGCCGGCGGGGTCGCGACGTTGCCCTGACCGTCGGTGTAATAGATCGCCAGGCCGGTGCCGACAGCGATGTGGTTGGCGCCGGTGCCGCCCATGATCGACTGATGGAAGTTGTCGCTCATGGCATAGGTGTCAGCGAGATGCTTGAACCAGGGGGCGTCGCCCTGCGCCATGTTGAAGAAGCCCATTGCCGCGGAGCCTTCACCGGTCGTCTGGTTGGTGAAGTTTGCCGGCTGAGGCTGGCCGTTGCTGCCGGCTCCGATGGTGACTTCCACCCAGGGGAACAGCGAGCTGGTGCAGCCCGACGGGTTGTCGTCGGTGATGCTCGCCACCGAGCAGTTCGCTTGCTGCCACATCTGATAGAAGCGGTGCACCGGGCTGGCGGTGTAGCTGTCATAGGGCATATTCGCGCCGGAGATCTGCCAGGGGCCGTTCGGCAGATTCGTTGCGTTCGGCACCCGCGTATCGACACTGTCGTTCGGCAAACCGGTGGCGCCCGTCGTCAGCAGATTGTAGTCGCGAACCGGCAGGCCATCCTTGATCTGACCTTCCATCGCGGTGGCGGCGGCGAGCGTCGCGAACGGCGGCGGATTTTCGTCGTTGGCAGAAGTCGGCGCGCCGTCTGTCATCGCCGGCGGCAGCACAGAATAGGGCGTCTGACCGTCCGGGCTGAGCTGGAAGGTCGTCGTGTCGGACGCCTGATTCTGCGCCGCCTTGGCGTAGTTCGGGCCGGGCGTGCCGTCAGCGTTGACGATCCCTTCGGACAGCAGGTTGTGCACGGTCTGACCCGGCTTCGGGGTATAGGTGGCGAACACGTGGTCGAAGGTGCGGTTCTCGCCAATGATCAGGATGACATGTTCGATCGGCGTCCTGGCGCCGCTGTGCGAGTGGTGTGAGCCCGCGGACTGCGGCTGCTGGGCAACCGCCTGCCAGACGGGTGCCAGTGTCATTGAGGAGAAGGTGATCGCGGCCATCGCGCTGCTGAGCGCCGACGACGGCCGCGAAAAGCAAAGTCGTTTCATTATGGATTCCTCCAGGTACGCGGGCGAGGCCGAGGGATACGGCCTCGAGGTCGTTTCGTTGACAACGAATTGTGCCGACGAAAACTGTCTTCGCAGACGGCGGGACATTACGGTCGATCCATGACGATTCCGTTAAGCCGCTGTTGCCGTTTGCTGACCCGGACACACTGCGCGGAGTCGTGATCGAAGGTTGCGAATCTCGCCGATGTCCATCCGGCCACAATATGAATTGGCGCTCAATAGTTACATATGGAATCACTTTTTAGACTTGGCGGATATCGGCCATGAGGCGGTCTCAGGCGAACCTCAGCAGCGTCTCCGCCCCTCGGGTCGTGCCCGGCCGGATGCGGACCATCATCGTTACGGGAGCCGAGCCTGCGGACCTGCGGCGCGTCGGCAGCGGTAGCCGGCGGTGGTGCCTGTCAGGATTTCAGTTGGTGTTTGATCGATTTGACTCTCCGGCGGCGCCGGAGTCCGCCGGCCTGAAGCCGTATAGCACCATCGACGCCTGAATCGGCGCCGCTGGCGGTCCGCCCGCCACGACGGGGCTGCGGAAGTGGACGTCATCGATCAGGATCCGGGTCGGCGACAGTTCGACGGAACGGACCAGTTGCATGAGAACGGGCCAGGGCGCGGTCAGGCTGACGCGCAGAGGGACCTTGTGCCAGTGTCCCGCAGCCGGCGTCGGCGGCAGCGTTTCAACCGCGGTCAGGCTGGCACCGGCGTCCGCCGCCATCTGCTGCACCCGCACCTGCAGATCCGCCGCCGCGATCGCGTCCGACTCGCCTGGCAGCATCGCCGTCGCGGCAGCGGCAGCGGCATCAGGCTTGTCCGCCGACGCACCGCGCAGCGCCGGCAGACTGGCCGCCAGGTCACGCATGTGCAGCAGCAGTCCCTGCCGCTGTTCCAGCAGGTCCTGCCGATCGTCGAACCACGACCAGGCCGGACCGACGATGCCGAACCAGATCACCGCGAGCCCGGCAATGCCGAGCGTAACGGCGAGCGCCTGGCCCCGCCGGCCGGTCAGCCACGCGTCGGCGGTCACTGGGCGACGTCCGCGCGAATCGAGAACACGTCCGCCGCGGCCGCCGCGGTGCGGGTGACCGGCGCCGCGAAAGCCGCGTCGCGGATCGTCGGATCCGTCGACAGTCCGGTAATCAGTCTGGCGGCAGCGGCCGATCGCCCGCTCAGCACGATCTGCCGGTCCCGTAACGAGAATTCCGTGAGGTAGGTGTCATCCGGAAGGATGCGGGTCACCGTGGCCAGCACCTGCAGGACGTCGCCGGTGCGTTGCGTCTCCCGCTCCAGCAGCGCCTGTCCGGCATCGTTCGCGGTGAGGCCTCGACGCAGCGCCTCGACCTGCCGAATCTGGGGCTGCAGCGCGTCGATGGCGTTGTTCGTTGCATGCAGAGCCAGTTCCTGCAGCGCGAAAGGCAGCACGACGGCAACGAGGGCGAAACCCGCGCAGATGCGCCCCAGGCTGCGCAGCGTCAGCAAGCTGCCCGGCTGTGTCGTCGCATCCTCGATCGACAGCAGCCGTGGCCGTTGCGTCGGACCCGCCTCGATAAAGCTCGGCCGGATCCCGGCTTCCGCGAGCAGACCGAGCGCCGGGGCCACGGCGATTTTCGGCACCATGGTCAGAGCGACAGTCATGCGGCTTCTGTCGCCGGTCTTCGGCCGACTGTCCCAGCGCCAGAACAAATCGGCGGCGGAGAAAGGGGTTATGCGCGCGAGTTCATGCCGGAGCAGTTGGTCGAGGTCGCGCCGCGGCACGGCGGGCACCACCTGGAGCTTCTCGAGCACCTGTTCCGGGGGAGGCCGCAGCAACACCGGCATGCGGGCAGCGAGCCGCGCGGCGGCCCCCAGCGTCACCGGCTCCTGCCGTCCGCCCCGTCGTATCGATACTGTGACACTATGATTACAGTCGGTATCGACAACGACACCATCTGATGGGCCCGCCGCCGCGTTGATCCAGGATCTCGGCAACAGTTCGGTAATCCGAGTGATCCACCAGGCAACAAAGCTGGCCAGCATTCAGGTCCGACTCCCCTGCCCCGGTGTTGGGTCAGCATCTCCTGCCGCACCATCGCCCGGGCCGTCGGTGAACGCCAGTCGCGAATTCGAGAGCGGCCGCGTCCCGACACGCTTCGTTAAGTTCTGGTTTATATTACGTTATAATAATATATGTCAGAATCGTTTCATTGTTCCAGGACTTCCCGCGACACGACGCGCCCGGTCAGCCAGTCGATCGACACCACGATCCGCCTGGTTCCGGCGGTCAGCAGGAGTGTCCGCCCCGAAGAGCCGCCCTCCGGCGTGAAGACGACCTGCGCGGCTGTCAGGGCCTCGCCCGGCGGCAGCAGCCGCATCAAACCGCCGTCGACCGTGAAGCCGCCGGTGTCCGTCGTCACCGCCACGTCGCGCCCCTGGACAATGGCACGCGTCCGGGCGGAGCGGAGCGCCGAGGTCAACGCCCGGACGGTGGCCTCCGCGTCCATTCCGGCGCTGTGCAAGGGCTGGCGGACCAGCACCAGTCCCGCGACCAGACCCATGATCACGATCACCACGATCATTTCGATCAGGGTGAAGCCAGCCTGGCGCCGCATGGTCTGCGTCGGCACGCCCGGCCTACTGCAGATCGCGCACGCGGAAGCCGCTGTGCAGGATCCGTACCTCGAATTCATGCGCCAGGCATCGCGCGATCGGGTGCTCCCCGGAACGAATCGTGTCGTAGGGCGCCGACTGAACGCAGACCTGGCAATGCACCAGGACGGCGTCCGACGTGGGCGTTTCGGTGACGAGGCGGGGATCGACCTCGCTGTAGTAATAGTGGTCGCGGATTTCCCGGGTCATCTCATCGACGACCGACGGCTCGCGGCAGACCGCGCCACGCTCCCCGGCGAACGCAGGCGGGGCGGCACACAGGACAGCCGCCAGCGCTGCCGGCACAACGGCGGGAACCAGCCAATATCCCGCAACTTTATGCAACGATCCTCGCATCAGAACCTCCCGGACCACGGGTCCAACAGCAAGCCGTGCAGCCACGCCAGCCAGAACGCGAAAGCGATGCAGGGGCCGAACGGAATTCGCGTCCTGGATGTCACTGCTTGGCCCGCCAGCGCCAGTCCCAAGGCCGCGAGCAGCCCGGCCACGGCGCTGCCGAGCACGATGAACGGCAGCAGAGTCAGGCCGCACCATGCTCCGGCGGCGGCGATCAGCTTGGCATCACCACCGCCCAGACCATCGCGCCCACGCAACAGCCGATAGACGAATCCAAGACCTTGAAACGATAAATACCCGATGGCAGCTGCCAGACTGTGGTCCGCCAGCGCCTCCGGCTGCTCGATGAAGGTCACTGCCAGGCCGACGAGCAGCAGCGGCAAGGTCAGCACGTCCGGCAGCAGGAAGCTGCTGCAGTCGATCCAGCCCAGGGTCAGCAGGGTCCAGCCGAGACCGCAATCCGTCCAAAGCCGGATCGGATCGGCATCGGCCAGCGCGGCCCATGCCGCGACACCAATCGCCGCGGCCTCGATCATGGGATGCAGCGGTCCGATGGGCTGTCTGCAATGCCGGCACCGTCCGCGCAGCGCCAAGAAGCTGACCAGGGGAACCAGGTCCCATCCGCCCAGTCGGGTGCCGCAGTGACGGCAGGCCGACCGGCCCAGGACAACCGGGTCGCCCAGCGGCAGACGCATGATCAGCACGCCCATGAAACTGCCGATGAACGGCGCCGTCAGGACCGGCCACAGCCATTCGGGAAGACCGGACCAAGATAAGCCGGAATGAAACGACGCCTGTTGCAGTAATGTGTCGATCACATGACATCTTTCGCCAGGCGGCGGGATCGCTGAGCTGTCATTTGCCCGCGGTCTCGCCGTCAACCTATTCGAACCCTCGATAGAGGGACGCGGGCTGGATGGGAACCACCGTCACCGATCGGCGATTGGACGCTCTGGGGGAGATCCTGGTGCGACAGGGGTCTTGTGACAGCAGAACGTTGGATCGGGCCCGCCGGGTCGCCACGGAATCGGATCAACGCCTGGATGCCGTGCTGATCCAGCTCGGGCTGGTATCCGAACGCGGGCTGGCGGACGCCTACGCCGCGTTGCTGTCGCTGCCCATCACGCCGGCCGACCGCTATCCCGCCGCGATACCCGTGCTGCCCGACCGCCTGAGCGCCGCGTTCCTGCGCCATGCCCGCGCGGTGCCGCTGGTCGCTGACGATGCAACGCTGACCCTCGCCGCGGCCGATCCGTTGGACCCGTTCACGGCGTCCGCCGTCGCCGTTGCCACCGGACGCGAGGTGCGGCTTGAAGTCGCGGTGCCGATCGAACTGGAAGCCGCGCTGAACCGACTTTATCCCGAGACGGACCAGGCGGCGACAGATGCGGAAGGCAGCGCGCCGCTGGAGGATGACACCGAACGGCTGAAGGATCTGGCGAGCGAGGCGCCGGTGATCCGGCTGGTCAATCTGCTGATTACGCGGGCAGTCGAGACGCAGGCCTCCGACATCCATATCGAACCGTTCGAGGACCGGCTGCGGGTCCGCTATCGTTATGATGGCGTGCTACACGAGGCGGAGTCGCCACCGCGCGGTCTCGCCGCGGCGATCACGTCGCGCATCAAGATCATGGCGCGGCTCGATATCGCGGAGCGGCGCATGCCACAGGACGGACGCATCAAGCTGGCCGTGCGCGGCCAGGATGTGGATTTCCGGGTGTCCACGATCCCCTCGTTGTTCGGCGAAACGGTGGTTCTGCGCATTCTCGACCGCACGGCGGTGGTGTTCGACTATGGCCGCCTAGGATTGTCGCCTGCCGTGATCCGCAAGCTCGGGACGTCGCTGGAACTGCCAAATGGTATCGTGTTGGTGACCGGACCGACCGGCAGCGGCAAGACCACGACCCTGTATACCGGCCTGCTCGCGCTGAACGCGGTGACCCGCAAGATCGTCACGGTTGAGGATCCGATCGAATACCAGCTTCAGGGCATCAACCAGATCCAGGTGCGGCCGCAGATCGGACTGACCTTCGCCAGCCTGCTGCGGTCCATCCTGCGGCAGGATCCGGACGTGATCATGGTGGGGGAGATCCGCGACGGTGAGACCGCACAGATCGCGGTGCAGGCGGCGCTGACCGGGCATCTCGTGCTGTCGACGCTGCATACGAATTCAGCCGCCGCCGCGGTTACCCGGCTGCGCGACATGGGTGTGGAGGATTACCTGCTCACCGCTGTCCTGCGCGGGATCATGGCGCAGCGGCTGATCCGCCGGTTGTGTCCCGACTGCAAGCGAGTTGAACCAGCGCCCCGCGAATTGGTCGAACGTTTCAAACTTGATCGCCGTGCGATACACAGACCAATCCTGTTGTCCCATGCGGTTGGCTGCCCCGCGTGCCGGCAGACCGGATACCGCGGCAGAGCGGCCATCGCGGAATTCCTGGAGCTGGGTCCGGAGATCGAACGGCTGATTTTCGAGCGCGCCGATCACAGCGCGATCGAGCGGGCGGCCGTCGCAGCCGGCATGGAACCGATGTTCGACGCCGGGCTCGCGGCCGTACTGGCCGGTGAGACAACGCTCGAGGAGGTCACACGCAGCATCCGAACCGAGCAATGACGACGTTTCGCTACACCGCGATCGGCGCCGGCGGCGAGCGCCTGGCCGGCATGATGGAGGCCACCACCCAGGCGGAGGTGATCGTTCGGCTGCAGCGGCAGGGCTCGATGCCGCTGCGCGCCGAACCGGCTGACAGGGGCTCGAACTGGCGCGGTCTGGCCCACTTCGACCTCGGCAGGTGGCGCGCCCCCCGCAGGAGCGACGTCGCCGAACTGATCCGCGAACTGGCGACCATGCTGTCGGCCGGTCAGGACCTCGACCAGGCGCTGCGCTATGCGCAGGAAGCTGCGTCGCCGCGGGTGCGGCCGATGATCACCGGCCTGCGCGACGCGGTGCGCGACGGCAGCCCGCTGTCGACCGCGATGGAGCGCTATCCCGCCAGCTTCCCGGCGATGCATGTCGGGCTGGTGCGGGCCGGCGAGGCGGGCGGCAAACTGGGGCCGACCCTCGCGCGGATCGCCGATCTGCAGGACCGGCAGCGCGCCCTCGCGTCCACCGTAACGTCGGCGATGATCTACCCCGCCGTCCTGCTGGTGGCGATGATCGGTGCTGTCATGCTGCTGCTGACCCAGGTGCTGCCGCAGTTCGTGCCGATGTTCGAGCAGAGCGGCACCGCCCTGCCGGCCTCCACCCGGTTCCTCATTGCCGCCGGCGGGTTCGTCGAGGCCTATGGGTCACTGATGCTGCTGGGCCTTTTGGCAACCGTGGTGCTGGCCCGCGCCGCGTTGCGACAAAGCGGGATCGGACTGGCGGCGGATCGCCTCGTGCTGCGCCTGCCGGTCATCGGCGGGTTGACCAAGGAAGTGCTGGCGGCGCGCTTCACGCGTGTGCTGGGCACGCTGCTGCTGAACGGCGTCGCGTTGATCCCCGCGCTGGCGATCCTCCGCGACGCGATGGGCAATCGGGCGGCGCGGTTGGCCGTGGAGCGCGCGAGCCTGACCGCGCGGGGCGGCGGATCGCTGACGCCGGCGCTGGAGGCCGCGGGCGTGTTTCCGCAGCGGACGATCCATCTGCTGCGACTCGGCGAGGAGACCGCGCAACTCGCCGCCACCGCGTTGCGGGCCGCCGACATCCATGATGAGAGGACCCGGCTCGCGACGCAGCGTCTGACGTCGCTGCTGGTGCCGGCGTTGACGATCCTGATGGGCGTGGCGGTCGGTGGCATCGTCGCATCGCTGATGAACGCCATGCTCAGCTTGAACGATCTGGCATCCGGATGAGGCCGCCGCGGATCGGATTCCTCCGGATCTTCCTTTCGAGTAGCCACCTGATCCGGCAGCCTTGCGCGAGCCGCCGGACCGCCGAGCCGCGCCGCATGCGGGCATGGGCCCAGCGGCCGTTGGCCCGACGCGGGTTGGTCGAGCGGACGCGCACCGAGCGGTCGGGACCTGAGCGGTCGGAAACCGGGCGGACGTGGAGTGGACCGGCGCAAAGTGCGTGGTTGCGGGCTGAGCCGGCGCCAAGTGCGTGGTCGCGGGCCGGGTGGGCGCGGACCAGGGGGGCGCGGACCGGGCAGACCTGCGCCGAGCGGACCTGCGCCGAGCGGTCGGGAACCGGTCGGACGTCGAGTGCGCCACAGGGCGGCTTCACGCTGCTTGAGGTGATCATAGCGCTGATCATTGCCGGCATCGCGGCCGCTGCACTGTTCGAGGCTGTGGGAAGTGGTCTGCATGCAACTCAGACAGCATCGATGTACGATCAGGCCATTGTGCGCGCCAAATCACGCCTCGCCGCAGCGACGCATGGTACCGCGCTTGTTCCATCGGACCGCCGCGGCGACGACGGCGGCGGGTTCTCCTGGCGCCTGCGCGTGGCCCCGGTCGCCAGCGCCACGCTGCGCCCGGGCGGGCAGGCTGGGCCTCGCCCAAGCGCGTCGTTTCCGGTGGTGCTTTACGGGGTCACGGTCTGGATCGGCTGGAACGACGGTGGCGCCGAACGGCAGGTCAGGCTGGATACGGAGCAGGTTGGCGGATGAAGGCGCGCTCGTCCGCCGGCTTCACCCTGCTGGAGGTCATCGTGGCCCTTGCAGTGTTTGGCTTTTTGCTGGTGGGCCTTAGCCAGACCGTCCGCTTCGGGCTGACCGCGTGGCGTCAGGACGCCCGGCTGTCGGACGGGAAGACCGATCTGGAGGCCGTCGACCGGGCGATCCGGTTGATCATCGAGCACCTCGCGCCGAGTGACGATGCCGTACAGCCGGCAATCATCGGAACGCCGGACAGCTTGACGGGGCTGACCCAGTTGCGCCTGCCGAACGCCGCTTCGGCGCCGGTTCGCGTGGAAGCCGCTCTGGCCCTCTCCGGCAACCGCCTGGTCCTGCGATGGCGCCCCTATCACCACTCCGAACCGTTCGGGCCGGCACCGCCGCCGCGCGAGGCGGAATTGATCGCCGGTGTCGCCCACCTCGGGATCGCATATTGGCAGCGCTCGGGAGCCTGGACCTCCTCGTGGCATGCGCCGGATCTTCCGCTATTGGTGCGCATGCGTGTGACGTTCGCCGGCGATGCCGCTCCGCGCTGGCCCGACATCATCGTCGCCCCCCTGCTGTCGCGGCCATGAGCGATCGCGCGGCCGGGTTCGCCTTGCTGATCGTGCTCTGGACGATGGGATTTCTCGCGCTGCTGGGCACCCGGATCGTTACCGCCGGCCGTTCGGACACGCGGATGGCGGACGATCTGAAGCAGGAGGCGGTGCTGGAGGCCGCCGCGGACGGCGCGATCTCCCAAGTGATGTTCCAAATGATGGCCGCCCGGGATCCGTCCTTGCAGACAGACGGTTCGGTGCGGGACGTCCGCGTCGGCGCCACATCGGTTCTGGTCCGTATTGAACAGGAGAGCGACAGGATCAATCTCAACACCGCATCGGGCGCGTTGCTGCGTGCGCTGATGATCCAGCTTGGTGCACCCCCGGCAATTGCCGGCAAGGTCGCCGCCGCGATCCTGGGCTGGCGAGCCAATGGGGCCACCCCGGGGGGAGACGGCGCGAGCGCCGCCGATTACCGCGCTGCGGGCCGGGGCTACGGACCTCCCGGTGAACCGTTTCAAAGCGTTGAGGAACTGGCGGATGTGCTTGGAATGACGCCCGATCTTTTTGCGCGGATGGCACCGCATCTGACCGTCCTGAGCGACGCCGACCCGGACCTGTCGACCCGCGATCCGATCGTCGCAAAGGCACTGACCGACGTCGCCGGCGTCGCCGATGTCGCTACAGGGGAAGAGACGGCGGACGATCAGGTGTTGCGGATCAGTGCGACCGCCCTCGGCGGCGGTCCCGCTCGGTTTTCCATCGTTGTCGTTGCGTCCGCCGACTTTCAGAACCCGCGGCCGCACATGAACATCTTGTTGCGAGAACGTGGCAGTCCCGTGACAGCCTCCGTCGTAAACGTCTCAGGCGCGCGCTAGTTTCCGTTGCCATTTGCTATCATACTTCATATAATACGTTATTTTACTTGAATTATATGACGGTGCTTTTTCGGGATGGACAAAGAGGACACCGCCTGTCCGGGCGATGCGCTGGCACATCGAACGGTGAATGGCGCATGACTGGATCACAAGGGTTTGCGTCGCTTCCGCCCGGCACCTGGGTCATCAGGGGCGGGATGCGAGCGCGGTGCGGGGTGTAACGACGGAATGCGACAAAACATCCTTCGCAGGCGCTCCAGCCGCTCGCTGGCGCTGATGCTCGGCCTCGTTCAGATGTCCAGTTGCAGCCACCCGACGCCGCCGGCAATCCCTTCATTGTCGGCGCTGCCGAGCGCCGCGGCAGCCGCCCCGCCGCGCGTCAATGGCACGATCGGAGCGCCGGACGCACTGCCGCCGGCGCAGACGGCGTACGGCCGCGACAGCGAGCCAACACGACAGGGTCCGACGCCGGAATCAGGACCGGGCGACATAAGCCTGGACTTCGCAGACACCGACGTTCGGGAGGTCGTGGCACAGGTTCTCGGGACGATCCTGAAGGTCAATTATACGATCGATCCGGCGGTGCATGGGACCGCGACCCTGCATACTGTGCGGCCGCTCAATCGTTCCGAATTGATACCAACACTGGAGTCGCTTCTTTCGCAGAACGGTGCTGCGCTGGTGACGAGCGGCACGCTGTATCGTGTGGTGCCGGCGGCACAGGCGGTCACGACTCCGGCGAGCGGAACTGGCACGGCTGGCGCGGTGGTCGTTCCGCTACGCTATGCGTCGGCTGACGATCTGGTCAAAGTGCTGCAGCCTTACGTTGGTGACGGCGGCAGGATCGCCGCCGATCCTGGCCGGAACGCACTGCTGATCGCAGGGGAGCCGGCGGCGCGCGATGGCCTGATCGGCCTGGTGCAGGCGTTCGACGTGGACGTGCTCGCCAGGCAGTCATATGCGCTGCTGCCGGTCAGCAGCGGCGACGTCAGGGACTTCGCCTCGGCGCTGCAGGATGCCTTCAGGGGCCAGGCAGGGGGCGCTCTTGCCGGATTGGTGCGAGTCGTGCCGCTGTCGCGCATCAATGCCGTGCTGGTGGTCTCCTCGCAACAGCGGTACATCGAGGAAGCGCGGCGGGTCTACGCACTGATTGATCGTGCCAGACGCCAGACACTGCGTAGCTGGCACGTCTATTACCTGCAGAACAGTCATTCAGAAGACGTCGCGTACGTGCTGCAGCAGGCGTTCACACCCGGCAATGTAACGGCACAGCCAACTGGACAGAGAGGCTCACCAACCGCGCAGTCGGCGGGCGGTCAGTCCAGCGGGATGATCGGCAACAGCGGTGGAGGCGGCATCGGCGGCGGTTTCGGCGGTGGCACCGGCGGGTTGGGCGGCGGGTCCGCGGGTGCCCTCGGACGGACCAGTCTGTCCAGCGGGATTTCCACGTCGGGCCCGGCACCGATGGGGGCTCAGCAAACCGGCGGCCCGGCGTCCCCCGGCGTGCCCGCGCCCGGAGCCAATCCACTGCTCGGCGGCCTGGAACCCGGCGGTGGAGATCAGGGGACCGATACGCTGCGCGTGATCCCCGACGACCAGAACAACGCTGTGCTGGTCTATGGAACCGAGCGGGAACTCGGGACGATGGAAGCGATGCTGCGCAAGATCGATATCCTGCCGTTGCAGGTCAGGATCGATGCCGTGATCGCGGAGGTGACGCTGAACGACGCGCTGCAGTACGGCACGCAGTTTTTCTTCAAGTCGGGCGGCATCAACGGCATCCTGAGCACCGCGTCGCAGGCCCCCGCGAACACCGGCGCCGCCAGTCTCAATCTGGCATTTCCGGGCTTTTTCGTCGGTGGAACCGGCGCCGGTGGAGCCCCGTTCGCGATCCAGGCGCTGCAGCAGGTGACGACGGTACACGTCCTTTCCTCACCAGAACTTCTGGTGCTCGACAACCAGCCGGCGCGGCTGCAGGTGGGCAGCGTCGTGCCCTACCTCAGCCAGACATCGCAGAGCACGATCACCAGCAACGCGCCGGTGGTCAGCTCGATCAACTACCAGCAGACGGGTGTGATCATGGAGGTCACGCCACGTGTGAACAGCGGCGGTCTCGTTACGCTCGACGTGATGCAGGACGTCAGCAGCGTCGCGTCGGGGCTAACGACGCAGGGGATCAACTCGCCAACATTCGACGAACGCAACGTAAACTCGCGCGTCGTGGTGCAGGACGGGCAGACGGTCGGGCTGGCGGGTCTGATCACGGACAGCGCATCCTTGGGCAACCAGGGAATTCCGTGGCTGAAGGATGTGCCGATCCTGGGGCTGCTGGCCGGCAACCAGAACAATACGCGGCAGCGGACCGAACTGCTGATCCTGATCACGCCGCACGTCATCCATGACCAGCGTGACGCGCGTGCGCTGACCGACGACCTGCGCGATCAGCTGATCAACGCGGCGGCGGTGCCCAACATGCTCAACAGTCTTGGCTCATCCGGCCAGTCCGACCCGTCGTCGCGGCTACGTCGGGACCTTCATCTACAACAATAAATGGGACAACGCCGGCGAGTCCGCGGCGGTACAGGCTCTCTACAGCGCAGTCCCGACATTATGATCGCAGGGTCGACGCCGTGGTTTGCACCATACGTCGGTTAGCTGGACCGTTCCGAGAAGAGCGGACATCCGGCTGCTGTCCAGGGCGCCGCCCCATGATACGCGACCTCACCGCCCGACATAAGGTTGTGGCTGCCCCTCGCACGTCATCGCCGATTGTGTTGCTGCGCGAACAAGGCGCCTGCGGCAGCGACGACCTTGTCCTGATAGGCCGCGCTCAGGCCAGGCGTGTGGGAGTGGTAGTGGCCGATGGCGGCCATCAAGTTGCCATGGCTCTCCGTGAGGTAGACCCGCATGATGGCCGCCGATGCGGCAATATTGAAGCAGGCGTCGTTTACCAGACGCCCGGCGACGGCACTCGGGTTCATGTGAGCATAATTCGCCAGGGGCCGTATCCAGATCGTATTGACCTGCATCAGGCCCAGATCCGCCGTGCCGTTTGAATTAATCCGCACCACGCCAACTCTGCCGCCCTCGACGGCCTGGATCGACGGCAGGACCCGGGGTGGCAGATGGTAAAACGCCGCTGCCGCGGCCATGCAGGCGACGAACGGGAGGCTCATGCGCGCGGCGGGCGTTGCTTGTGGCGCGGCGCAGGCACCACACTACGATCCAGCCCGATGGGTGCAAATTGATGTCTCGTCATTCGCGCCAGCCAATCCTTGAAAATCGTCGCGGTCGTATAAAGCGAGGTTTCCGGAGGCATAGTCAAATCCCCGATGTCATGGTTCCGTCAAGAACCGCGTTGTCGATCCGGTCACCAACACAGGTTCTGCGCCCCCCGGTCCTTCTGCTGATATTCTCCGCAGGCCTCGGGGCGGGCGATCCGGCGGCAGCGTCAGGAGTTGGCATATCCGTCAGGCCGCGCCGACTCACGGTCCATGCCCGCGAACCGCCCACACGCCTACCGACAGCCCCGATCAGCCACGATAGCTGCGATCTGTGCCGGCGCCGCGTCTGGCCCACCATCCGGTCGCCCTCAGCCACAGGATAGCGTGTCGGTGCGGTTCCCGATATGCCGCCGACCGGAACAGGCGGACGCCCGTTACGCGCGCGCCCGGGTGGTGTTGCATTCCCGGTTGGGAAGCTCGAGACTTCTGGAATGAAAGGCAGCGGAACGCGATACACGGGCGGGTGTCTTTGCGGGGCCCTGCGTTACGAGGCCGACGGTGAGCCGCTGGTGACCGGTCATTGCTATTGTCCCGATTGTCAGAAGGCCTCGGGTTCGGGGTTCATTCCCTTCATGGGATTTGCCCGCCACGCGGTCCGCTTCAGCGGCCAAGCTCGACAGTTCGTGTCGAGAGCCGCGAGTGGCGGGGATGCGGTGCGCAATTTCTGCCCGGTTTGCGGCAGCCTTGTGTTCGGCGGCGAAATCGACCAGTCAGGCTCGTTCACGATCTACGCCGGTTCCCTCGACAACCCGTCGTCATTCCATCCGAAGGTCGCGATCTTCGCGCGGAGTCGTCCGCACTGGGCCGTCATGCCACCAGGAGTCAGGGTCTTCGAGGGCGCGCCTAGCGATGATGGTCCCAAGCAAAGCTGACACCACAGGCTGTCGCGTCGGCTTACGAGCACGACGTAACAGCCGGTTGATCGGGCGCCTCCTGACCAAGCTCCTCAGTCCCGCCATCTTTAACCACGGACGGATCAAGAATCACCTCGGCGGCTTTTTCACTATATAATTGCGTTATTTGTAGACCACGACGGAGACCGTGCGCGGGGGCACTGCAACGGAGTACCGCGAGTTGGATCCCGGCCTCATGCCGTTAGTCGAGCAGCGACGCCGATCCCTGGCCTGTCAGAGGTTGCGTCGCAGCGGCTCAGGGCGCGCCGTCGGGTAGCGTCCGCTGTCGGCTGTCCAACGTGGGACGGCCTCCCCTTCAAGCAGATCATGCCAGGCTCGGCCCCGGATGGTAGGCCAATTTTGCCCGCCATCCCTATTCACTCTTTTTACGAGTGTTTTATATTTACAGGGCTCTTCGTTGGGTATAATGAGATCTCCGAAGGCCAGGATACGGCCCTCCTCCTCGGAATCGAGATCGGCATGTCATATTGCTCCAGGCCTTCGCTCCTCGTCATGCAAACGGGATGTTGTTGATCACTCCGAGCACACCACGTGCCGCCAGCGGGTTGTTCGCCCTGAGGACACTCTTTGTATCAAGGCCTTTCGCCATGAATGTTTGGCGTAATCTTCGCCACTTCGCTCCAACCGCCAGTCAGTCGCAGCCGGCCGGCCCACGGGTACCTATGCGACAGTCGCGGCCTATCGAGGTTGATGGTGTATTCTTGGGCGCCGCAGTGGAACACGAACTGGGCGTTCGGTTCATCGCGGTGGACGACCGGGTGACCGAGATGGACCAGAGCATCTGGCCGACGCTGGATTATGCGTATCGTTCGGCTCGCCAGCTGTTCAAGTCCGGCCGCTCGGCCAGTTCACCCAGATAGCAACGCGCCACCGGCTGGCAGCCCCCCTGACCACCTGCGGCGTGAACCATCAGGCGCCTGCGTCCACCGGAAGCCGCCCCGATCCAGTCCGTTCCTGCGCGCTATCGACGCCGTGAACACCACCCCTGGCATCGGCGAAATCCGCCATCGCGGACCGGCCCGGAGGCGCTTCGTATGATAGCACCTTCTATTCAAGCGCTTCATAATCGAAGTGTGAATCCAACAGTTTATCCGACATCTGTGCGTGACTCCATAAACCGCGAGCAATTTGATACGTGTCATTGGCGTTATTTGATGTTGACTCCCTCTCATAGACGTAGAATGCTTCTGCCAAGCGCATCGGTCGGGCTTCGGTCGCCGCCGAACGACCTCGCGGAAGAAGCCGCCAGCGGTCCGGTCCGGCGGGTGCGTCATCTGTAAACCGTCATGAAGGACGCCTCTCATGCCCCTTGATGCGACCGTTTCGCCTAAAAACGTCGTTGCGACACTGCACTACCTGGTGCGCGGCGCGCAGAAGCCGGTGCGCTACGTCGGAGACCAATCGCCCGGCACCGATGCCTATAGCGGGATCGACGACCCACACGAGGTTCAGATCGAGGACGGCCGCGGTCGCGAAGCCGAATTCACCCTGGACCGCAACGGCTTCGCGCTGGTTCACGCACCGACCCAGGTGCAGGACTTCTACTCCCCCGAGGAGGTGAAGGCGGTCTATTATCCAGAGGTGGAACGCCTGTTGCGGGACCAACTCGGGGCCTCCCGGGTGTTCGTGTTCGACCATGGCGTGAGAAACGCCGGGCTGGCCGACGGGCGGACCCCGTCCCGGCAGGTCCATAACGATCATACGGTCAATTCGGCCCCGCGACGGGTACGCGATCATCTGGGCTCCGAGGCCGAGGCACTGTTGTCGAACCGATTTGGCATCGTAAATGTCTGGCGGCCGATCCGGGGA
>DASWON010000089.1:0-4430 GCA_036398735.1 Rhodopila sp. | reverse complement strand
CGGGATGCCCGGCTGATCGTTGGAGCGCACGGCGCCGGCCTGGCGAACATCGCATTCAGTCGACCCGGCACCGTACTGTATGAGCTGTTTCCGTCGTTCGCTGCGGCACGGCCTTACTACAACATCCTGGCGCAAGGTCGTGGCGTGCACTACTGGGCGGATGTTTTCGATTGCCCGGCGCCGGCCTGCGTGACGACGCAGTCGCTGCGTGCCGCGCGCTGGCAGGTCGACCTGTCGCTGGTCGACCGGCGTCTGTCGGAGATAGCGGTGCGCCGGTGAGGCCGGCTTCATGCATGAGACCGCACGGGCTTGCTGCATGATACGATAATATAAAGAAACGAATAAGACCGAGGGCAGACATCTTGCCGCAGGGCCGAGATCCGGATCATCCTGGGCAGATGACAGTGAGGCATGCCGGCCAGCCGAAGCATGGGCCGTTCCACGGGCCACGGCCGGTTGCCATCGCACGGACCTTGCGCAGAGCCACACCGGGCCTCGACCTGTGGCGGCCTGCGTCGATGCCGGATTGATGGCGGCGGCACCGGGCATCCGTCTTCAATTCCTGCTAAGAAACGAGAAAGGTCCGGGTTTTGGTCAGCCGGATGTGACGGCAGCCCAAAGGGCGCCGACAGAGATAGCGGAAACCGCTCCGGGCTCGACGATAGCGGACTCCGCGCCGCGCTCGAGCTGGCGTCCTCCGAGCCTGAGGCTGCGCTCTGGGACTGGCTGAAGCTGGTTGCCCGCTTTGCCCCCGCAAGGCTGCTTCGCGCGCCCGCCGTTGCGCGCCCCTCGTTGCGCGCCCCTCTGGGCCGCCTGCCCAGATTGCACGCGCACCCCCTGGATTGCGCGGCCCATCCACCTGGACCGCACCGAAGCGTGGCCAGCGGATCGGGTGGTTGGCCAATGTCCATCGGGCACAGATGCCCCCGCCGAGCCACCTTTGACGCAGACCCGTGAGTGGGTGGGCCTGCGGGTGGCGGCGTTCGGATCGAGTGCCCGGGATGCGTTGGAGACCCGCGGCGTATCGTCGCGGGAGCCGGTCCGGACAGAATCGAGGCCACCCGCACGGAACCGCCACCCGCACGGAACCGCCTTGGGCACAGGCTCCAGGAAAGCCACCGGCGCGGACCCTATGCGAGCCGCCCGTGTATATGAAGATCCTATCTTTGAGCGTCGCGGCTTCAATCGAAAACCTATGCGCCATGGTCCTAAGCAGCGGGCGCCGGTCGCGTTGCTGCAAGCGGCGGCGCGACCTGTCAGTCGCACGGAACCCAGCTCGTCAGCATCGGGACCATTCCGCCAGGGGGAGCGGTGACGGTGAAGACACACACGGAAGAAGTCTGGCGAAAGGCACTTGCCGTCAGGGGCCGCGACTGGGTTGCCTCCGAACTGGCCAGGCGCCCCGGCGGGCCCCAAGACGCGGTCCTGGATGTTGTCTTCGAGCAGCCGTATCCGACCAGGGAATTCTG
The DNA here is from genome assembly GCA_036398735.1 of Rhodopila sp. GTDB lineage: Bacteria > Pseudomonadota > Alphaproteobacteria > Acetobacterales > Acetobacteraceae > Rhodopila. Next base: position 2,961 of record DASWON010000089.1, on the reverse strand, counting down.
TCAGAGGTGGTACCTCGACCAGGACAACCGGATGTTTACGATGTCGGGCCACACGAAGGCGGTCATTCTCGCGTTCATGCTTCTCGTTGCGTTCACAATCAAGTTCATCAACAGCTGGGACAGCCGTCCTGAAGTCAGGCGGCAGAATGCGAGAATGGTCGTCGTGAACGACTAGACCGAAGCGGCGTGAGCCGGCGGCCAGGTCGCGGCGTCACGCCATCGCGGACCTGCTTGCTGAAAGTGCGCCAGCCGGTCACGTGCCGCGCTTCGACGGCGTGCGAGACTGGAGCACGCGCCGCCGGTGATCGGTCCCTGTCTGTCTGACGCCATTACGATTGTCCGCCCTGCGGTGGCCGGAACCATGCCTATACGTCCGTCCATCCGCGGCATACGGAGCCATGGTTGCAGCGCCGCGGATCGGCCTGGCATCAGGGACCGCCCGAGGCCCCAGGCCGATGCGCGATCCCGCGCAACGCAGCGGTTGCCAGACGGGTCTCGCCATAGTCTCATCGCCGGGCCGAGCCTTCCGCAACCACAAAGGGATACCGACGTAATGGGTAAACTGAGCGATCCATGCAGCCTGACCGCAACCCAGGCCGTCCGTCTGATCCATGATGGCACGCTGCGGCCCGAGGCCCTGATGGACGCCTATCTCGATCACATCGCCCGCCGCAATCCCAGCGTCGAGGCGTTCGCTCATTTCGACCCCGCGCAGGCCCGGGCGGCGGCGGCCGCGGCACGTCCCGGCCCGCTGCAAGGCATTCCGATCGGTGCCAAGGACGTGCTGGATACCGCCGACATGCCCTCTCAGTACGGCTCGCCGATCTGGACCGGCTGGCAGCCACGCTCCGATTGCGCGCCGGTTGCCTGGGCGCGGGCCGCCGGTGGCGTGGTCATCGGCAAGACCGTGACCACCGAGTTCGCCACCCGCAGGCCCGGTCCGACGATGAACCCGGCCAACCCTGCCCATACGCCCGGCGGCTCGTCCTCCGGATCCGCGGCCGGCGTCGGCGCGGGTCTGTTCCCGCTGGCCTATGGCACGCAGACCGCCGGCAGCGTCATCCGGCCCGCGGCCTACTGCGGCGCCGTGGGCTACAAGCCGACCTACGGGCTGATCAACCGCATCGGCATGAAGATCATGGCCGACAGCCTGGACACGATCGGCGTCATGGCCCGTACCGTCGCCGACTGCGCGCTGTTCGCCGGCGCCGTGTCCGGCCGCGACCTGGGCGACCCGGACACGCGACCGGGGACGGCACCGCGGATCGGTATCTGCCGCTCGCCCACCTGGCATGTCGCCGCGCCCGAGACGGAAGCGCTGCTGGCCCGCGTGACCGAGGCCCTGGCCCGCGCCGGCGCGTCGGTCAGCCATCGCGAACTGCCGGACAGCTTCAACGCGCTGGTCGAGGCACACCCCATCGTCATGAACAGCGAAAGCGCGCGGGCGCTGGGCTGGGAACTGGCGCACCATCCGGACCTGCTCAGCGAGGGCCTGCGCGAACGCCTGGGCTTCGGCCTGAGCCAGACCCAGGCGGCGCTGGAAAACGCCTACCGGGTGTTCGAGACCACGCAGGATGCCGTCCCGGATGCGATGGAGGGCCTGGACGTGCTGGTCACCCCGGCCGCGCCGGGCGAGGCTCCGAAAGGCCTGGAATGGACCGGCGATCCGGCGTTCAACTTCATCTGGACGTCGCTGCACGTGCCGTGCGTGACGGTCCCCGCCGGCACCGGGCCCAACGGCCTGCCGCTGGGGATCCAGATCGTCGGACGCCAGGGCGACGACCGGGCGGTGCTGGCCTGGGCGCGCTGGGTGGAAGCCGCGATTGGGTGACGCCGCCGGGATCCTGTTCGCGGGCGATCCGCACCGGAACTTCGCCCCGATCCTGCGCGCCTGCGAAAGCCGGCCGCCCGGGACGCTGATCCTGCTGGGCGACTGCGATCTGCCGGCGCCGCTGGGCCGGATCTTCGCGCGGCCGATCGCGCAGGGCTGGGACGTCCGCTGGATCCTCGGCAACCACGACACCGGGACCGAGGCCGCCTTCGACCATCTGACCGGCGCGCCCGGCGACCTCGGACTGCGCGTCAGCACCATCGGCGGTCTGCGCATCGCCGGCCTGCCGGGCGTGTTCAAGCCCCGGGTCTGGCAGCCGGACGAGCCGCCCGGTTTCGCCACCCGCCGGGATTTTCAGACCGCGCTGCGGCCGGGGGAGGCGTGGCGCGGCGGCCTGCCGCTGTTCCATCGCGACACCATTTTCCCGGAGGATTTCGACCGCCTCGCGGCCTTGTCCTGCGACATCCTGGTGTCGCACGAAGCTCCGTCGAGCCACCCGCACGGGTTCGCCGTCATCGACGCGCTGGCCGAGGCCTGTGGCGCTCGGCTGATCGTGCATGGCCACCACCACCACTCGTATGAGGCGGTGCTGCCGAACGGTATCCGGGTGCGCGGCCTTGGGCTCGCGGAGCCCTGGCACCACGCCGCGGCGATCGATTGACCGCCCGCTCGGCGGCGAACCCGCGCCGGACCTGGCGGCGGTTGTCCCGGCACGCGCCGCCGGTCGCCCTTCGTGCGGCGGTCGCCGTTCATCGGGCAAGCTGATCGCCGGTCCGGGGCTTGGCCGGTCCGGTGTCGCCCAGTCCGGCACAGCCCAATCCGGCACAGCCCAGTCCGGGGCTACCCAGTCCGAGGTCGCCCGATCGGGAGTCGCTCGATCCGGGGCCGTCCCGTCCGAGGCCGCCCAGTCCGGTGTCGCCCAGTCCGGGGCCGCCCAGTCCGGGACCGCCCAGTCCGGGACAGCCTGGTCCGGGGCCGCCCAGTCCGGAGCCGCCCCGTCCGGGACCGCGTGCCCGGACCCCGCGCATGCCGGGCGCACGCAGGGTGCATTGGTCTTCGTTGTCATGGTATCGTAGTGTCCGGCTTTGCGACGCCCCCTCCCAGATGACGAGACACACGTGAACCAGATC
>DASWON010000088.1:0-5503 GCA_036398735.1 Rhodopila sp. | reverse complement strand
GGGTTCGCCTGTTGGGGCTCGCTCCGAATTTCGCGCCGCCGCGCTGCCCCGCCAAACGGCCGGCGGGTGACGGGCTATCGGCGTCGGGCGCCCGCTTGCCGACGCCGACGTCGCAGGTGGGCGATCAGACGAGAAGCGGCGCGACCTCCTGCAGTCCAAGCGGCCGGGTGTCGAGCAGCGCGTCCGTCGCCGGCCGCTCCCACGCGGCCTCGTCCGGGGCGAGTGGATCGGCGGGCGACAGACGATGGGCCAGAACGAAGCGGGCCAGCAGGGCGCGCCGCGCATCGGCGCCGGGACGAGAACCCTCCCAGCCCAGCTGAATCGCGCTGGAGACGTCATACAATGCGGTCGCGGCCTGCCGCGCCAGCGTCTCCTGCCCCTGCCCAGCGATGCGTTCGGCGAGTGTGACGGCACGATCCAGGGCATCGCCCAGCGCATTGCGGAACGCCGCAGGAAGGGTCATCGCTTCCTCCAGCCGGCCACGCAGCATCGCCTGCAGCGCCCGGTGCACGCCGGACTTGCCGACTGCGCGCGTGATGACATCCAGCGCGTTGATGTTGCTGGTGCCCTCCCACAGCAGGCCCACCTGGGCGTCGCGGATCAGCCTGGGGTTTACCCAATCCTCGATATAGCCATTGCCGCCCCGCGCCTCCATCGCGGCGGTCGCGACGATGACGTTGTCACGGCAGGCGCGCAGCTTCAGCAACCCGGTCAGAATGCGGAGTTCGTCGCGCGCGCCGCGGCCCATCGCGTCGGCGGTGCACAGCGCCATCGACAGCGCCTGTTCAGCCGGCACCAGCATCTTCATCAGCTGGCGGCGCATCAGCGGGAAGTCGGCCACCGTGCGGCCGAACGCGATCCGGCCGCGCGCGGCGGCCAGCGCCTCATTGACGCACCGGCGCATCATCGCCGCGGCTCGGACGCCGTGCGACAGCCGCGACAGGTTCACCTGCTCCATCATCTGCTTCAGGCCCTGGTCCTGCTGGCCGATGAGGTAGGCCTCGGCTCCCTCCAGGCGGATCTCACCGCTGGCCATGGACTTGGTGCCGAGTTTGTCCTTGAGGCGGACGATGCGGTAGGCGTTGCGCGCGCCGTCGCGCGTGTGGCGCGGCAAGGCGAACAGGGCCAGACCGCGGGTGCCCGGCGGTGCGCCGTCGGGGCGGGCGAGCATGAGGGCCACGTCGGCGTCGGTGTGCGAGCAGAACCACTTCTCACCATAGAGACGCCAGACGCCATCGTCCTGTCGCGCGACGGTCTCGATCGCTCCGACATCGGAACCACCGGCCTTCTCGGTCATGAACTGCGTGCCCTTCCACAGCGTGGCGAGGTCGGAGGCCAGCATCTTCGGCAGCAGGTAGTCCTGCACCGCGTTGCTGCCGAACTTGCGGATCAGGTGGATCGAGGTGTCGGTCACGCTGATCGGGCACATCAGGCCGAATTCGCCCTGCACGAACAGATACTGGAACGCGTATTTGGCAACCGGCGGCAGCGGGCGGTCCATGCCCAGCACGCCGCCGCGGTGCGACATGGCATGGAACTGGAAGTCGCCGAACGCGATCTGCTCCATCTCCCGGTAGGTCGGGTGGTATTCGATCCAGTCCAGGTCGCGGCCGAAGCGGTCGCGCGCGTGCAGCACCGGCGGATGGCGATCGGCGATGCGGGCGAGTTCGTCCAGCCGGCCGCCGGCGAGTTGCCCCAGCCTCTGGTAGTGCGGCGTCAGGTGTTCCAGCACCGCGGGCGGCAGGTAGATCGCGAGCAGGTCACGCAAGCCGTGATCGGCGGCGTAGAAATCCATGCCCGCGCAATCGGGGGCGATCCAGTCCGAGCCGGTCCGGGGATGGTCGAGGGAGTGATCCAGAGGCATTGCGTTCCTAATTACGGTTTCGATTGATCCGCCTTTCGCCGCTGATGACTAACGCGTCAACGGGCCATTCGCCTAGGCCCCGGCGAGGTGCCATGTGCGCATGGCTGGCGGCGCCGACGGGCCAGCCAGTCTCCGGCGCATGCGGCCGCCCGCGGCAAACCGCGGGCATGTGCGACGGCCGGTTGCCGCAGCTAGCGCAGCGCCTGCGGGATGCCGTGTGCCGCTTCGACGCGACGCGACGGATCGAATGGGCCCAGATCCATCATTGCGGGCCGGCCGGCCACCAGGTCGGCCAGCAACCGCCCGCCGAACGGCCCGATCGTCAGTCCCGCGGCACCCAGGCCGTTGCCGATCGCGACGCCCTCGATGCCCGGAACCCATCCCAGCAGCGGCCGGCCGCGCATGCTGAGCGGACGGAACCCGACCCTCGTCTCGAGCATCGTTGCCGCGCCGAGGCCGGGCGCGATCCCCAGCGCCTCGGACAGCACCTCGGCCTGACCCGACGCCGTCACCCGGTAATCGAACCCCGCCCCGGTTTCCCGCGTGGCACCGGCGACGATCCGGCCGCCGTCGAACGGCACGATGTAGTGGCTGCCGGGCGGCAGAATGACTGGCCAATCCTCGGTGTGCATGCCCTCGAGCTGCAGATGCACGATCTGGCCGCGCTGGGGTTCGACGGCGATCGCGAAGCCCAGCGGCCGCAGCATCGGATCGGCCCATGCACCGGTCGTGACGATCACCCGGCTTGCGGGGATCCGCGTGTCGCCGACATCGACGCCAGTGATCCGCCCCGCCGCGACGACCAAAGCCGCGCGACCCGGCATGATGACCGCCCCGAACGCCGCGGCGGCCCGCAGCAGTGCGGCGGCGAGCCGCCTGCCGTCGACGCGGGCGCCGCCGGCCACATGAATGCCGGCAAGGTCCTGGCGCAGAGGCGGAAACAGCACCCTGGCCTCGGATGCGGACAGCCGGCTCACGGCGCCCATCGCCGGCGCGTCGCGCTGGCGGACCATGCGCTCGATCCAGCCCAGCTCCTCGGGATCAGCCGACACCAGCATCGCGCCGGCACGCCGGTAGCCGAGATCGGTCTCGCCGGCCTCGGCCAGAGCCGCGACCAGATCGGGATAGTATTCGCCGCCGCCGGCATACAGCCGATAGAAGGCCGGGTCTTCGACGCCGGAGACCCAGGGGCAGATGATGCCGGCTCCGGCCGCGGTCGCGCGGCCGTCGAGATGGGCGTCGATGACGGTGACATCGGCGCCGCTGCGAGCCAGATGGAACGCCGCGCTGGCCCCGAGCACGCCGGCTCCGATGATGACGATCCGCATCACAACTCCCTTCGCTGGCATGACCCAGAGCAGGTTCACGGGTGTGATCTCAGCCCTCACCACGAGGGCACCCCGGTGCAGACGCCACTTTCGGCAGGACGGCGGGTATGTCAAGGCGGACCCGCCGGCGACGCCGACTGCGCAGCGAGTCGGGCGCCATGCATGTTGCTACGCCCCGCCCGCTTGCTACGACCCGCCTGCGCCCCGGCGATGGCGACAGCCTGACGCATACAAATGCCGCCGGTTCCGTGCCCGCTATCGAACGTGGCACGGCGGGTCCGTGGCAACCGTCCGGCTGCATATCGGCTGCGGCTTTCACCCCCGGACTTGCGGCACCCCGGCGCGGATCGAGACCGGATGCGGGTTTGCGGTCCCGGCGTGCGTGGACTCGCCGCCGCGCACGCACCTAGACTTCGACCAGCAGCCCGCAGAGGCGCAGGGAGGAAATCATGGCGAGCGATTTCGAAGCCGCTGTTATGCGCAAGGTCGCATGGCGGCTGGTGCCGTTTCTCAGCATCGGATACCTGATCAACGCGCTTGACCGGTTCAACGTGTCGATCGCCGCATTGACGATGAACAAGGCCCTGGGGCTCAGCGCGACCGCATACGGCCTGGGCGCCGGAGCGTTCTTCTGGAGTTACGTGCTCTGCCAGGTTCCGGCCAACCTGATCATGGGCAAGGTCGGCGCGCGCACCTGGCTGACGGCCATCATGGCGGTATGGGCGCTGGCATCGGCCGCGACCGCCCTGGTCACCGGCGAACACAGCTTCGTCGCCGCGCGGTTTCTGCTCGGCATCGCCGAGGCGGGGTTCTTCCCTGGCGTCGCCTACTTCATGACCTGCTGGTTCCCCGCCCGCTACCGAGGCCGCATGATGGGGATCTTCTTCGCCGCCGGCGCGGTATCCGGCGTGATCGGAGCACCGATCTCGGCCAACCTGCTGCAGCTCGACGGCTGGTTCGGTATCCAGGGCTGGCAATGGGTCTTTCTGCTGGAAGGCGCTCCAGGCCTGATCCTGGCGCTGTTCGGCTACGCGCTGTTGCGTAACCGCCCGGCCGACGCCGGCTGGCTCAGCCCCGACGAACGCGCCTGGCTGCAGGATCGGCTGGACCGGGAGGCCGCGGTGAAGTCGACGCATGGCAGCGGGTTGCTGCCCGCGCTGCTCAACCCGCAGATCATCGTGCTGACCGTGGCTTTCACCCTCATCCTCTATGCCGTCTACGCGACGATCTTTTTCGTGCCGCTGATCATCAAGGGGTTCGGCCTGTCGAACCTCGCGGTCGGCTATGTCAGCGTGCTGCCGAACCTTTGTGGCGCGGTGGGCATGGTCCTGGTGTCACGTAGTTCCGACCGGACCGGAGAACGGATCTGGCATGTCGTGGGCCCGGTGGCCATTGCCGGCATCGGCCTGGTCGCCGCGGCGTTTTCTCTGGGTAACGGCTGGCTCGCGGTGGCCGCGCTGTGCCTCACGGCGTTCGGCCTGTCGTCGACGCTGCCGGTGTTCTGGAACCTTCCGACTGCCTATTTCGGAGCCGCGACCGCGGCGGCCGGCCTCGCCGCCATCAACACGGTCGGCAACCTGTCGGGCTATATCGCGCCGCAGCTGATGGGCGTCCTGCACGACGCGACCGGCGGCTACGCGGTGCCGCTGCTGGTGGCGGGGATCGTGGCGCTGACCGCCGCCGGGCTGATCCTCGCCTCCGGCATCCGTCAGCATGTGCGGCGCGCCGCACTGGCTGCCGAGGCGGTTTCCTTCCACGGCCCGGGTGCCGATATGCGTGACCCGGGCGCCGGCGAATCGTTTATGGAACCCGGCCGTGACCGGCGAAGGACGACGCAGCGCGCACTGGACGCACCCCTGATTGCAGTTCATCCGATCAGGCGTCAACCACAGTGGCCGGCCGTGACCGGCGATCTGTCGTCACGGTTGCAGCCGGTCGCGCAGGCGCCGACGGCCGAATGTGCGTATCTCGGCGTCGGGCGCCATCGCCTTGATCGCAGCCTGAAATTCCGCGCGCTTTTCGTGGATCGAGGCGATGACCGGCCCCATCGGCACGCCCACGTCGACCAGCACCGCTTCAGACAGCTGCAGACTGGCCTCGATGGTTTCCGGGTTGGCGTCCGAGACACCCGCCCGATACAAGTGCGCGGCGTGGGCGGCATCACGCGCACGGGCCACGATCAGCAGATCCGCGCGTTCCGCTCGGGCACCGGCGACCAGGGCGTCAGCCGCCGCCGTGTCATCCAGCGTCACGACCAGCGCACGTGCGGTATCGAGGTGCGCGCGCCGCAGCAACTCGATCTGGGTCATGT
>DASWON010000087.1:0-7301 GCA_036398735.1 Rhodopila sp. | reverse complement strand
TGGCGATTTGCCCCTCCCCAGCGGCGCGAAAGGGTATTACCCTGCCGCCAACAGGCGGATGGCCCCCTTAATAATGACACGATACGACTTCATCGTCATCGGCAGCGGCCCCGCTGGGCGCCGAGCTGCCATCCAGGCAGCAAAGCTCGGACGATCGGTCCTCGTGATCGAAAAAGGCCGCAGGGTCGGTGGTGTTTCGGTTCACACCGGCACAATCCCCTCAAAAACCCTGCGTGAGACCGTGCTCAATCTGACCGGTTGGCGTGAGCGTGGCTTTTACGGCAGTGCCTATCGCGTCAAAAAGGACATCCAGGCCAAGGACCTGATGACCCGGCTGCACATGACGCTCGATCACGAGGTCGATGTGCTGGAGCACCAGTTCGCCCGCAACAAAGTCCAGACCATGATCGGCAAGGGCCGCTTCCTGGGTGCCCACGAAGTCGAGATCACGCTGAACGATGGCGACATCCGCGTTGTCTCCGGCGATAAGATCATGATTGCCGTGGGCACTCGCCCGTTTCGCCCGGCCGACGTGCCGTTCAACGGCACCAATGTTCTCGACAGCGATGAAATCGTCGAGGTTCCCCGTTTGCCTCGCAGCCTGACCGTGGTCGGCGGCGGCGTGATCGGCGTGGAATACGCGACGATCTTCAGCGCGCTCGACGTCAGCGTCGCCCTCGTCGAGTCCCGTCCCAGCCTGCTCGACTTCATCGATCACGAACTGATCGAGGATTTCACCCACCAGTTGCGCGACCGCGGGATGGCGATCCGCTTCGGCGCAAAAGTGGCCCGCATCGAGTTCGAGAACGATTGGCCGGTGACAATCCTGGACAATGGCCGCCGCATCCGCTCGGAGATGCTGCTGTATGCCGCTGGGCGGGTCGGGGCCACCGATACGCTCAATCTGCAGTCCTGCGGCCTGACGCCGGACGAGCGAGGGCGGCTGAAGGTCGATCCCGCCACGTTTCAAACCGAGGTGGCGCACATCTATTCGGCGGGCGACGCGATCGGATTTCCCAGCCTGGCGTCGACATCGATGGAGCAGGGGCGCATCGCCGCCTGCCACGCGTTCAACATCGCCATGCCGCCGGCGCCGGATTATTTCCCGTATGGCATCTACTCGGTGCCGGAGATTTCGACCGTCGGCATGAGCGAGGAGGAGGTGCGCCGCCGGGGCATTCCCTACGAATGCGGCATCGCCCGGTTCCGGGAGACTTCGCGCGGCCACATCATGGGCCTGAACAACGGCATGATGAAGATGATCTTTTCGTTAAAGACGCGTCGTCTGCTGGGTGTGCACATCGTCGGCGAGGGTGCCACGGAGCTGGTCCATATCGGTCAGGCGGTGCTCAACCTGCACGGCACGCTGGACTATTTCATCGAGAACACCTTCAACTATCCGACGTTGGCGGAAGCCTATAAGATTGCCGCCCTGGACGCCTGGAACCGCATGGGGGCGACGTAGGCCCTGTTTCCGGACAGCGCGCAGGGGCCCCTGTCCGGCCGGAGAAGGCGCGATCCAGCGACGGCAATCCGTGCCCACCGACCAGAACAGCCGCCACAGTCTGCGAGATCACTGAAATACGGTTTCAACACGAAATTGGGGGCTGGTCCGCTCGCCGATCCGAAAATTCGCCAGGCGCTATTCCGCACCACGATGAATTTCCGGATTGGACCTTTCGCAGCGAAGGCGCGGTGGCACGCGAGAATGACGAAGGCGCTGTTGCACCCACGGATGACGAAGGCGCGGTTGCGCGCGCGGATGACGAAGGCACGGTTGCACGCAAGGATGATGAAGGCGCCGCTGCATATCAGAATACTGGATCTGTAAGGGATGCCGCTTTGACCAGGATACTGCTCGCGAACCCGAACACCACCGTCGCAGTGACGGACCGCATCGCCGCGGTGGCACGCGCTGCTGCCAGTGCGGGAACCGAAATTGTCTCAGTCACCGGCAAGACCGGCGTGCCCTATATCGCGACCAGGGCCGAGGCGGTCATCGGTGCCCGCGAGGCGCTGGAACTGCTGGCGGTGCATGCCGACGGTTGTGACGCCGCGGTGGTCGCGGCCTTTGCCGATCCCGGCGTTGGCGGCGCGCGGGAGTTGCTGTCCATCCCGGTGATCGGTATGGCCGAAGCCGCGATGCTGACCGCCTGCATGCTGGGACGGCGCTTTTCCATCGTGACATTCGCGACGGCGATGGGGCCATGGTACCGCGAGTGTGTCGACTACAACGGGTTGTCCGGCCGTCTGGCAAGTATCCGATGCGTCAGCGGCGGGTTTCGCGATATCAACTCGGTGCAGGAAGAAAAGGGCGACGCCCTGGTCGAAGCGTGCCGTTTGGCCGTCGAGCAGGACGAGGCGGATGTGGTGATCCTGGGCGGTGCGCCGCTGGCGGGTCTGGCCGCAAAAGTCGCCGACCTCGTGCCGGTGCCATTGGTCGACGGCGTGGCGGCCGCCGTCAGACAGGCGGAAGTCCTGGCATCGTTGCGGCCAAGGAAGGCGACGGCGGGCACGTTCCGCAAGCCGGATGCGAAGCCGATAACCGGGGTGCCCGAGGGATTGCGGCGGCTGTTTGGCCAGCATTGACGCCCGCGGCGGCTTCGACCGCCCGCGCCACGCCACGCCACGCCACGCCCCGCCACGCCACGTCCCGCCGCGCCACGGCGCCGGTGACCGCGGCCCAACGATCGCGATCCGATAGCCGCGGCCTGGCCGACCGCCGCCGGGCAACGGCGGCCCGGTGTGGCGCCGGCCCATCGGTGCCCTGTGACGGCGGCCCGGCAACCGCCCCCGGCAACGGCGGCCCGGCAATCGGTGCCTGCTGCAGAGGCGTCGCCAACTGCAGCGTCGATCCACCGGACTACCCGAAGAATTTCTTGAACCACGCCAGCGTCTCGGCCGGGGCTTCTTCGGCGATGTAATGACCCGACTGGACGGGGCCGCCGATCACCTCGTTCGAGCAGTATTCGCGCCAGATCGCCAGCGCATCGTACCAGGTGCCGATCTTTCCCTTCGTCCCCCACAGCGCCAGCATCGGGCAGCGGACCTTGATCCCGGCCTCTCTGCTGGCGCGGTCGTGCCGCAAGTCGATACTGGCGGCAGCGCGATAATCCTCGCACATGCCGCGTATCATTTCGGGCTGGCGTACGGCCGCGAGATAGTCGGCCAGCGCGTCCGGGTCGAACAACGCCGGCAACGACGGGTCGCGACCGGTATGCTGGCGCCACCAATCCTCCGGCGCACGTTCGATCAGCCACTCCGGAAACGGATGCGGCTGCGCAAACCAGAACCAGTGATAGTAGCCGAGCGCGAAGTCCATGCTGGCGCGCTCGAAGTGCTCGATCGTCGGGATCACGTCGAGCACCGCTAGTTTCAGCACTCGGTCGGGGTTATCCAGCGCGATGCGGTGCGACAGCCGTGCACCGCGGTCGTGGCCCGCGAGCATGAACTGGTCAAATCCGAAATGGTTCATCACAGCGGTCATGTCCTTCGCCATCTCGATCTTTGCGTAAGGCGCATGATCGTGTGTGGCGGGCGGCTTCAGCGAGAAGCCGTAGCCGCGCAGGTCCGGGCAGATCACGGTGAAACGCCTGGCGAGGGCCGGGGCGACGAGATGCCACATCGCGTGGGTCTGCGGGTTGCCGTGCAGCAGCAGGAGTGGCGGCCCGGAGCCGCCATGACGCAGTCGGATCGTCCCGCCGGGCACCGGCACATGGGCCAGGGTGAAACCCTCGAAGAACATCGATCACTCCCCTCTGTCCGTCCGCTCGTAGACCTCGACACTGGACCCGAACGCGACCCGCCGCCAGTCCGGGGCAGCCAGGGCGGCACGCACTCCGGCGAGGGCTTCGGTGCTGTCGCGGTCCTGCGCCATGAGGGCGATGACCACGCGACGAAAAGCGGATACCCGGGCGGCAATCGGATCGGCCGGGTCCAGGAGCAGCACCGGCATGGAGGGCGGCGCCTCGATGCCAAACGCGCCGACGATGCCGACGCCATCATTGCCGCGCGGCAGCAGCACGATCCCGTTGCCCACGCGGCGCGCGGCCTCCGCGGCGGTTACGCGCGCCGGCTGCATGGTGCGAGGAGCAAGGACCAGGCCAGCAATGCCGGCGGACTGAAGGGCCAGCACGAGTGCCAGCCCAACGGTCACCCGCCGGACCGGCCAAAGGAAGGGCCGTCGGCAGGCCCAGGCTACCAGCAGGGCAATGAACGGCAGGCCGAAGCAGAGGTACCGCAGCTCGATCGGTGTGTTGTCGAACGCCGCGCCCAGCAGCATCAACCCGATCGGCGGTGCCATCGCGGCGGCGAGCAGCACCCGTATCGCCGAGCCCGCGCGCCATGGCCGGGCCAGGGCGATATGGGCCGCCAGAGCGACCGCCAGCAGGCCAATCGACGCTGTCACCAAGATCCGGGCGCCGCCGTCGACGTACAGCGGCAATCCGCCAAACGCCGCCGCAATTTGATACCGGCCTAATCGCAGCAAGCTCTGCCAGATCGAAAATGCCGGGAACTGGCCTTGGCGGGTGGCATGTTGCGCCACCAGGAACCAGGCGTCCACGGCGAGGAACGGGATGGCGCTCAGCACCGGCAGCACCGCGCCGGTCGCGGCGACCGCGGCGATCACGACGAAGATCGCGAGATAGTTGCAGCAACACGCGGCGCCAAACAGTCCGCCCGCCAGCAGCGGCCGTCGCTCGAGCAGCAGCAGGACGCCACCCAGCGTCAGCATCTGCGCCGGCGCGAAGCCACGGGCGATCGCGTTGGTATAGACGAAGCCGTAGCACCCCAGCGTGAGCAACATCGGCAGGGCCGGGGCGATGGCGCACCGCTTGGCGATCGCGCCCACCAGCCCCAAGGAGGCCAGTCCGCACAGCGCCGACAGCGTGCGGGCGACGAACAGGCTCGGGCCCATGAATTCGCGCCACAGCGACACCGCCCAGAAATAGAGCGGCGGGTGCACGTCGGTGGTTCGCAGGTCACGCGAAATCCCTGCCAGGCTTGCGTGGCCGGATTGCATCGCCGCGACGAACCCGGCCGGAAACACTGTCACGGGCCAACTGGGACGGGCAACGCCGGCAGTCAGAAACAGCGTATATTGCTCATCGTACTCCGCGCCGCGAAGCCAGGCGGCCGCGCCCAGCACGGCGGCGGCGAGGATCAGCACGGCGAGCATCCCCCGCGCGGGCATCGGCACCGCGGGCAGGTGCCGCGATGCGGGCTCAGGGTGAAGCGCCACCGCGTTAACCGGATCTAAGGATTTCCAGGCCATCCTGCCGTTGCATCTAGCAGCGAAGGGTTAACGCAGCGTGAAGGTCAGGGCATGAACCGGAGGCGGGTGACGTGCGGCCTGCTGGTCTGGTTGGGCACCTGCGCCGCGCCTAGTGTCATGGCGGGAGAGGGACCGTCATTCCGCACGTTGTCTGGACATACAAGCGCAGGTCCGGCGAAGTCTGGTCCGGCGCAGTCTGGTCCGGCGCAGTCTGGTCCGGCGAAGGCAGATCCGGTCGATCCGCCGGCAGCCGCCTTGGCGGTGCCCGCGCGCACCCCGGCAGCCGCCTTGGCGGTGCCCGCGCGCACCCCGGCAGCCGCCTCGGCGGTGCCCGCGCGCACCACGGCCGCCCACCTGCGGCGCGGCATCAACATCACCGCCTGGTTTCGCTTTCCCGCCAGTCGCGAGCCCGCTGTGCTGGCGAATTATCTCAGTGACGTGGCGCTCCGAGACCTTCGCGCGGCGGGGTTCGATTTCGTCCGCCTCGCGGTTGATCCCGTGGTGGTCGAACCCCAACGTCCTGTGTTGCTGGAGGCGATCCGGCGTATTCAGCGACAGGGAATGACGGCCCTCGTATCGCCCCATCCGCAGAATTGGCGGCTGGAAACCAGCAAGGCGGATCGCGACCGGCTGCGCGCATTCTGGCAGACGCTGGCCCCGGCGCTGCGACCGCTGGACCCCGCGCGCCTGGCCGTCGAGGTGCTGAATGAGCCGGTGTTCGCGGGCGACCCCGCCGGCTGGATGGCGCTGCAGCACCTCCTCCTGACCGATATTCGCCAGGCCTTGCCCAACGTCACGATCGTGCTGACAGGCCAGGACTGGGGCAGTGCCGAGGGTCTGCTTAATCTGCGGCCCGAGGCGGACCGCAATGTCCTCTACAGCTTTCACTACTATGATCCGGCGGAACTGACGTCACTGGCCGCTTATCGGCCGGGGCTCGATCGCGTCGCGCTGTCGCGCCTGCCGTTTCCCGTGGATGACCGATCCGCTTGTGAGATGACGGCCGTGCGCTCCGGTGATGTTCCCACTCGGGAACTGATGCAGTACTACTGTCGTTTGCGCTGGGATACGGCCCGCATCACCGTGCAACTCGCTCGTGTAGCCGACTGGGCCCGGACCTACCACGTGCAGATTTTGGCGGGCGAGTTCGGTGCGAGCGCCGAGCTTAACCCGGCCGCCCGCGTCGCGTGGCTGAAGGCGGTGCATGATGCTCTTGAATCGCAGGGCATCGGCTGGGCGCTCTGGGGCTACGACGATGTCATGGGCCTCGCGGTTACCCGCCCCCCCGGCCACCGGCCGGACCTGGACGCGGCCGTTCTGACCGCGCTTGGTATGACGGCAAGGATGTGAACAGGCACCCGAAGGCAGCGATCCGATATGCACGACATGGAAAGCCTTGATCCCACCGATTGGTCCGACCTGCGTTCGCTTGGCCACCGCATGGTTGACGACATGTTCGATCATCTTACCGGCTTGCGTGACGCCCCGGTCTGGCAGCCGATGCCGGATAACGTGCGCCGGGACATGCGGCGCGCGTTGCCGCGGGGCCCAACCCCGGCGGCGACGATCTACGAGGACTTTCAGCGGCTGGTGCAGCCGTATGCCACAGGCAATCTACATCCCCGGTTCATGGGTTGGGTGCATGGCGGCGGCAATCCGGTCGGGATGCTGGCGGAACTTCTGGCGGGCGGGCTGAACGCGAACCTGGGCGGGCGCGACCACGCCCCGATTGAGATCGAGCGACAGGTCATCGCCTGGGCGGCCGAGATGCTGGGTTTTCCCAAGACGGCGTCCGGCGTGCTGGTGACCGGCACATCGATCGCCAATCTGATTGGCGTCCTGGTGGCGTGATCGGCCTGTCTGGGGCCGTCCGTCCGGCGTGACGGGGTACGCGGTGCCAGACTGGTCGCATACACCTCTGCCGCGGCGCACGGGTGTCTGCCCCGCGCCATGGAGATGGCCGGGCTCGGCCGCGACGCGTTGCGGCTCATTCCGTGCGATGAAGGGGGGCGGATCCGGCTGGACG
>DASWON010000086.1:0-7430 GCA_036398735.1 Rhodopila sp. | reverse complement strand
GATACTGGGGTTCTGTGGCCTGCCGGACAGCGAAGCCCTGCGCCAAAGGCTGATCCGGCTCATCGAACCCAATCGGCAGAGCTATATCGCTCAGGCCCGGCGCCTCTATGAAGGGATGATCGATGGCGTGGCGGACGGATGCCTGCATGGCTGGTGTCGTTTGACCGGTGCGCCCGACGCGGTGGCGCTGGAGCTGCTGGTAGACGGCCGGCCAGTGTTGTCGTGCGTCGCGGATGTGTTCCGGCAGGACTTGCTGGATGCCGGGTTTGGCGCAGGAAAACATGGCTTTGTCGTTGATCTGCGCGCGCTTGACGTGCGGCTGGATGCGGTGATCCGGGTACGCGTAGCGACCCACGGCATCGAGCTGGGGAACAGCGGGCGACGCCTGGACGCATACAGCCGGTAGGCTCCGCTGAAGTGGCCGGTCGTCGGCTTGAGCGGGGTTGGACAAAGAGCAAGCGGCCGCGGCGCGACATTCCAGACGCTGGCGTCCACGGGGCGATGCTGCATCGCCTGTCAGTAACGCGTGGCGCCAGACGTTGACCGACCGCCTTCGAGGGAACGCCGCCCCGCGCAGAATCCGGCGCGAGGCGACGCGGGCCGTCCTTTATCCCGAAATGGCTTCGCCAAAGGGAATCCACGCTTTGCCGTCGAATTTGACCAGACGCATCTGCTTCAGCGGGTAATAGTCCTCCGGTCCGGTCTTGACCCGAACCCCCGGCTGCAGCATCGGCAGCGCGACATCCAGGCTGGTTGCCTGCCGCATGATGTTCTCCCGCGACAGGTCGTTGCCACACTGTTGCAATACCTGCACCAGCGTCTGCGCCGCGGAATAGCCGTAGGCGTTGTTCAGGTCTGTCGCATCGGCGCCGGGATAGTATTTGTCCAGCCAGGTCCGCCATGCCTGGAAGTCCGGATCGCTCGCCCACTGCTTGTCGGTCGGATCCTTGATGTAGCTCGCGGTGATCACATCGACCGCTTTCTCCGGTCCCGCCGGGAGGATTGCGGTGGCAACCGAGGATCCGGTCGACGAAATGAAGAAAAACCGCGGTTTCCAGCCGATGTCGAACGTCTTGCGAATCGCCATGGCATTGAACTTCGGGATGCCGGTCATGAACAGGGCGTCCGCACCCTTGTCGCGCAGCGTCAGAATCTGCGAGTCGACCGTCGGATCGGAAACCTCGTAGGTGGCAGTGGCGACGATCATCTTCTCGGCGGCGTCGCCAAGACCGTCCTTCATGCCCTTGAAGTAGTCGCGCCCGGAATCGTCCCCTTGATAGAGCACCGCGAGTTTCGCGTCGGGAGCAGAACGCAGGAGGTATTTGGCGTAGATATGCCCCTCCACCTGGTACGTCGGCTGCCAGCCCATGCTCCAGGGGTAGTGTTCGCGGTCGCCGAACTGCGTGGCCCCGGAGGCGATGAACAACTGCGGCACCTTTTTGCTGTTGACGTATTTGCGTGTCGCGTTGGTGGTTGGCGTGCCGAGGCAGTTGAACAGAAAGGCGACCCTGTCTGCCTCGATCAGCCGCCGTGTCAGTTCCACGGTCTTCGGCGGCAGGTAGCCGTCATCGAGGGAGAGCATCCTCAACTTGCGGCCGTTGACCCCGCCCTGATCGTTGATCATGCGAAAATAGGCGTCTGCCGCCTTGCCGATGGTTCCATACGATGAGGCAGGCCCGCTGTACGGCATCGTCTGACCGAACAGAATTTCCGAGTCAGTGATGCCCGGAGCGTTCTCGGCGTGAGCGGGCAGCGCGGCCAGTGCCGCTGCGCCGGCCAGCAAGGCACGGCGCGTGGTATGGGTCATGGAGCATCCTCGGGATTTTATGAACGGACCATCAGAAACAGGGCGGTGCTGCTACTGTCAACCGGCCAGCGCCACGCCAACGGCCTCTCCCGTCCGTTCGGGATATCAGGAGGCGCTTCTTTGCGTGATCGCGCCGCCGACACGCGGGCAGGGGGCGGACTGCTGGATCAACCTGCCCCGGGGCTTCGTCGCTCTCAGCGTCCTGCACGTACGGGCCGGGAAGCGTCCACGCGGTCTCTTACCGGGCGCAGGCGACGACCACGGTGCCGATCTTGCCTCCGGCCTCGACCGCGAGATGAGCCGCCGCGGTCTCAACCAGCGGAAATTCGCCGGCAACGGACAGCATGCGGCCCGACCGGCGGATGAATGCCGCGATATCCGCCTGGGCCCGCTTGCGCGTCGCATGAGGACTGGTCGGCAGCACGAAACCGCGCAGCGTCAGGTTCTTTGCCATCACAGCGCGCAGGTTGATCTCAGGCTCCAAGGCGCCGTTGGTGGCATAGTAGGCGATGCTGCCGTTGTCGCGCACGGATCCCAGCACCGCGGCCAGGTTTCCGCCGAGATCGACATCGACTACATGGTCGACCCCGGCCCCGCCGGTGATCTCGGCCACCCGGGTGGCTACGTCCTCGGTCCGGTAATTCACCACATGCGCCGCGCCGCCCGCGACTGCGCGCTCAGCCTTATCGGAAGAACTGACGGTCGCGATCACCTCCGCGCCAGCCCAGGTGGCAAGTTGCACAGCATAGTGGCCAACCGCTCCCGCGCCGCCGGTGACCAGCAGCCGTTTGCCTTGCACAGGACCCGCCGCGAACACACAGCCGTGCGCGGTCATACAGGGAATTCCGAGCGTCGCGCCTTCTGCAAATGAGACGTGGTCCGGAAGTTCGGTCACCAGATCAGCATCCAGGGCGATATATTCGGCCGCGGTGCCCATCCACCGGCCGTTGCGCTGTCCATTGTACAGCCAGACCCGCCGGCCGACCCAGCGCGGCGAAATGCCATCGCCGACCTTGTCGACAACTCCGGCGCCGTCGCTGTTCGGGATGACCCTGGGATAATCCGGCGGCACCGCGCCGCGCCGGCGATAGGTGTCCGCAGGATTGACCCCGGAGGCCTCCAGACGGACCCGTAGCTGTCCGAGCCCTGGTTCCGGTGTCGGCAGTTCGCCTGTGACGATGACCTCGGCCGCTGGCCCCTGGCGGTCATACCAAACGGCGCGCATGGTTTTCCTCCCCGTCGTCGGCCGCCGACCATAGTGTCAGGCTGCCAGCCGCGCCACCCGCGGGGCACCGCGGGTGGAGATTCATTTCGCGAAATCCTACCCATCCCGCATCGAAAACGCCTAGTATTCCCGATGATCCTGTGACTGGGAGAGAAAACGTGCCTTTCAGCGGCGACTATGATGGTTATATCGTAACGATATTGGAGCAATTACGCATGGCGGCGGATCTGGAGGGTCTTGCCATCGTCGACTTGAGCAACGAGGCGGCGCAGGCGCCCACCGCCTATTGCCTCGGCGTCACCGGAAAGGGCACGACCGATCTCGGGCGGACTTTGCTGACAACCGAACCCGGCCAGCCCTCCCACACGGTCACCAAGGAACGGCGTCCCCTGCTGGCCTGCCCGCTGGTCTTTCCGCCGGCGCGGCCCGGCGGCTTGCTCATGTGGCGCGCCCCGCGTGGCCGCCCTTGGACGTTCGCTGACCACGATCTCGCCGCCGCGGTCGCCATGTTGCTGCAGACCACGATTGGCGCCGGCATGGGGCAGGTCGGCATCGACCGGCTCACCGGCCTCCCCAATCGGCGCTGGTTTCTCGACGAAACGGATCGGCGTATCGACCGCCTTGAATTGGACGCCACGTTCGGGACGCTGACGCTGGTCGATGTCGACGACCTGCATGGTATCAACACAGCGCTTGGGCAGCCGGACGGGGACCGCGTTCTGGTACGCCTGGCCGGCCAGTTGCGCGCCATGGTCCGCCCCAGCGACCTTGTCGCCCGGGTGGGAGCGGACGAGTTCGCCGTCTGGCAGGACGGCATGGACCATCTGACCGCGGCTGAACGTGCCGACGCGCTCTGCAACCGCGGTCTTTTTCAAGGCTTTGCCGACGGGTACGAGGTTAGCTTCTCGGTCGGAATCGCCAGCCGAACGGCTGGCAGCAACGAGGACGTCCGTAGCCTGCTGCGGCGGGCCTATATGGCGGCGCGGGAGGTGAAGGCAAAGGGCGGCGGTGGCTGGCGGGTCGGCCATCCGGTTCCGATGTCGCGCTGCACCGACTGACGCTGCACCGACTGACGCTGCACCGACTGACCCTGCACCGACCGACAGGGGGACCGGCAGGCGACCCATGGCGTCGGGCAGGAATGCCGTCTACGTCTGGCCCGCTGGGCCACAGGAGCCGGATATTGCGCCAGACCGGCGGGGAATGAAAAATCCGATATGCGGCATTTGAATTGCATTCGGTGCTTGCCCCTTGGTCCCAGTCGGTTGACAATCCCGGGATGACGACGGTTCAGGCCCCTGCCGAGCTTGAGACCGCCGCGCAGCGTAATGAGGCGCGGCCGGCCGCGGCACGCACGGATCCCATGCGCCGGGCTACAGGACCGGCTTTTGCCGCTCTGGATCTCGGGACCAATAACTGCCGGATGCTGGTGGGCACACCCGCGGGTGATAGTTTCCGGGTGCTTGACAGTTTCTCCCGCATCGTTCGCCTGGGTGAGGGACTGCACAGTACTGGCCGCCTGAACGAAGCCGCGATGGACCGCGCGATCTGCGCATTGCGAGCCTGTGCCGCCCGGCTGGCTCGCCGGCCCGTGCGACAGGTTCGTGCGATTGCGACTGAGGCCTGTCGGCGCGCGACCAACGGTCCCGCCTTCCTTCGTCAGGTGAAGCAGGAAACCGGCTTCGAATTCGGCATCATCAGCAGCCGCGAGGAAGCCGAACTGGCGCTGGAATCCTGCACCCCGCTGCTGCCGTGCGACGGGCGGCGGGCGCTGCTGTTCGACATCGGCGGCGGCTCGACCGAACTCGCCTGGGTCCGGCTCGCCAATGGACGGCCGGAGCTGATCGGCTACGATTCGCTTCCGGTCGGCGTGGTCACCCTGGCGGAGCGTTGGGGCGACGCCGGTTTCACCGACGACGGTTTCGAGGCGATGGTGACGGACGTCGCAGACCGTCTTCGCGCCTTCGAAAGCGTGCATTGCATTGCCCGCGAAATCCGCGACGGCGGCGTTCGGCTGCTGGGCACCAGCGGGACGGTGACGACGTTGGCGGGCGTGGCACTGAATCTGGAGCGCTACCGCCGGCTGGCGGTCGATGGCGTCGAACTGTGCAGCCAGGAGGCCGCCGGCGCGTTGTCCCATCTGCGGGCGCTCGGGCGCAACGGCCTGATGCTGCATCCCTGCGTCGGTCCGGAGCGTGTCGAGTTCGTGCTGCCCGGCTGTGCCGTGTTCGCCGCGATCACCCGGATCTGGCCGGCTCCGCATGTGATCGTAGCCGACCGCGGGTTGCGCGAGGGCGTGCTGCTGCGCCTGATGCGCGCCGACCGGGTGCGTCACGGCCGACGCGGGGCCGCGTTGCACCGATGAGCCGGGCGCCGGTGATGCCGCCGTCCAGAGGGCTGTCGGTCCACGTCAAGACGTCGAAAAGCCGCAGTCCCGCATCGGCCCGCTGGCTGGCGCGGCAGCTCAACGATCCTTACGTCGCTGCGGCGAAGCAGCAGGGCTGGCGGTCACGGGCGGCATTCAAGCTGCTGGAACTGGATGACCGGTTCCATCTGATCCACAAGGGAGCGCGGGTGGTCGACCTGGGTGCGGCGCCGGGCGGCTGGACCCAGGTCGCGGTGAAGCGCGGCGCGGCATCCGTCCTGGCGCTGGATCTGCTGCCGATCGACCCCATCCATGGCGCAACCCTCATTGAGGGCGATTTCTCCGATCCCGAGATGCCGGCGCGGCTGATAGCGGAGCTTGGCGGCGGCGCCGATCTGGTCCTCTCGGACATGGCGCCGAACACCACCGGGCATGCCGCGACGGACCACATCCGCATCGTCGCCCTGGCGGAAATGGCACTGGACTTCGCGGTGCAGGTTCTCTCACCCGGCGGTGCCTTCGTCGCGAAGGTCTTCCAAGGCGGGTCCGAGAGGCAGATCCTGGACGTGCTGAAACGCAACTTCACGACGGTCCGTCACGCGAAACCACCGGCCAGTCGCAAGCAGTCCAGCGAACTCTATGTCGTCGCGACCGGTTTTCGGCGCCGTTCGACCGACGACTGAGCGGGGCGGAGGGCAGGCTGGCTGGTCCTGGGCAGAGTGCGGCGCCGACGAAATGGCGTCATCGGCTGCCTTCCGCGATCCTAATCGCCGCCGGTGTGCCCGCGATCAGGCGGTCATGGCCCGCCGGGCGGTCGGGTCGGATGAACCCGAACGTCGGGTAGTCGGCGACGCCCATCTGCCCGGCAGGCGGCCACCAGACGCGCACCGTGCTCCAGTCGCCGCCGTCGGAAGCATCGATGACCGGCTGATCCTGCGTGACGCGATGGTGCACCCAGTTCGCCTGCGTCACCATGATCCGCCGCGGCGACAGCACCTGCGATACCACGGCCACGTGTCCGTCCGGCAACCGCCGGGAGCGGCGGAAGACCAGCAGGCTGCCGACCTCGGGCTGTGACGAGCGTCCGTAGCGGCCGTCGGCCTGTCGCCACCAGTCCGCCGCCGCGCCGGATAATGATATACCGGTCAGCGCCCGCGCGAACGGAGCGCACTCCACCGAGGCCGCGACGCCTGCATCGGTGCGTGAACCGGTGCCACCGCAGGCTGCCAGGGCGAGGCAGAGCACGGGAAGCAGACGAAAAACGGTGCGGCGCATGGACCCCCGGGGTCGGAAGGCTGGTCGCCCACCTTATCCGACACCGTGTCAGGAAAATGCAAGAACAGATTGATCAGGCGGTCTTTTCTGGCAGACCCAGTAGCGTATGCAAAACGTAATCGGTATGCGCTCCAACGGCAGGGCCGGTCCAGCGTACCACGTCCTCGGGCCGTTCGCCGTCCAGTCGGATGGTCGGTCCGGGATGCAATGTCCGCCCGATCAGCGGGTCCTGCACATCCTGCACTGCCTGGCGGGCGCGGAAATGCGGGTCGGCGGCGCAGTCGGCGATGTCGAACAGGCGGGAGCAGGGGACCTCGGCTGCTTCCAGAATCGCTTCAGCATCTTTCGCCGCCATGGTCCGGGTCCAGGCGGCAATCGCTGCATCCAGCGCATCGCGGTTCTGACAGCGCAGTCCGTTGGTCGCATAGGCGGGGTCGGCAGCCATTTCCGGCCGGCCGATTGCCGCCATCAGCCGCGAGAAGATCAGGTCCGAATTCCCCGCGATGCAAAGCCACCGCCCGTCGGCGCAGGGATAGGTATTGGTGGGTGAGGCCGTTGCGATTGCCGCGCCGGTGGGTTGGCGCACGCGCCCGTCCATTGCGTATTCCGGGAGCATGCCCTCCATCAGGCTGAACACGCTGTCGACCAGGTTCACGTCGATGATGCGGCCCTTGCCGGTGCCGATCGCGTCACGCTGCCACACGGCGGACAACAGCCCGATCGCCGCGTACAGCCCTGCCAGGTCATCGCTGATCGAA
>DASWON010000085.1:0-9873 GCA_036398735.1 Rhodopila sp. | reverse complement strand
CACTGCCTACAACTTCACCGCGGCGATCGATTACATCGGCGGCGCGGTCAACGGTCAGCTGGCGGAACGTCCGACCGGCGGCGCGTCGACCAACGCCATCACGACCGGCCTCACCTATGCCAACGGCCCGATCACGCTGGGTGCGACCGTCGGCCTTATCGATACGCAGGGCGACGCGCGCCTGACCAATATTTCGCAGCGTCATGAGTACGAGGTCGCCTTCGGCGGCACCTACCGGCTCGCCCCGGGCGTTCAGCTGGTCGGTGAATACCAGTACGCGCATCGCCACCAGGGCGGGTTCGACTTCAGCCAGGGGGCTCCAGGGCTGAACGGCACGACCCGCGACGCGCAATTCCAGGGCCTGACCTTCATGACCGTGATGACCTGGTAGTCACCGGGCCACCGGCCGCTCGTTTCGGCTCCGGCGGGAAACCGCCGGGCCGTTACGAACGCGCGATCACTCGCCAAGGCACACTGGACCGGCAGCATCTACCTTGTCGTTGTTTGCCCGCATCGGTTTAGCCGAACCCGGGACGTCCGGACACGACGCTCCCCTCGTGCCGTCGGGCGCGACGGATGTCGTTCGGTGCTCGGATCGGCGACGAGGACGATGCGCCACGGATTGATGCCGATGCTCCCGGCCGCCGGTGGCCGAGGCGACCTGGCCGCTGCCAGCCAGCCCGACGGCACCGGTGTTCAGCGGCGGGCCCGAGGTTCCGCCGGACGTCACAGGGGCGGCGATCATTCTGCCAGTTCGAGACACGATGAGGTGTTTCGGTCATAGTTCAACACAGACTAGGCGCTTTCGTCCTGGCCGGAATCGTATTGCTTGTCCGGCGTTTCACGCCATGCGCCGCCACCCGGGACTTGCGGCGTTTCAACGTGCGAGGCGTGGCTCACCAGGCCGCCCGCGCTCGCCCGATCATGACACAGAGGTCGGCTATCCGGCATGTCCAGCCAGCCGGAACCCACGGCTGGCACAGGGTCACGATCCTGTCCGCACCTTAGCGCCAAAGCGGATCGGCCGCAGCGGCCATGGCAATCGTGGTGAACGCATGTCGGGCCGCCGTCGCCGTGTCACTGCAGCGCCGCCGCCACCGCCCGGCGCAGCGCCGGCAGCAGTTCCTCGCCGAACCACGGGTTGCGCCGCTCCCATGCCGTCGTGCGCCAAGAGGGATGCGGCAGCGGCACGACCGCCGGTCCCAGTTCGCGGAACCGCCGCACCCGTTCCGTCATCGCGCCCTTGCCCAGCCGGTGCCGCTGCGCGTACGATCCCACCAGCAGGGTCAGCCGCACCTTGGACATCAGCCGGGTGAACCGATCCAGCCACAAGGGCGCGCATTCCGGCCGCGGCGGCACATCGCCACCCTTGGGCAGGCGCCCCGGGTAGCACAGCCCGGCCGGGACGATGGCGATCCGCGACGCATCATAGAACAGCTCCCGATCCATCAGCAGCCAGCTACGCAGACGCTCGCCCGAGGCATCGTTCCATGGCACCCCCGTCATGTGCACCTTGGTTCCCGGAGCCTGTCCGACAATCAGCACGCGGGCGGAGGCGGAGACCCGGAAAACCGGCCGTGGGCCGAGTGGCAGCACCGCCTCGCACCGGCGACAGGCAAGGGCTTCGGCAACAGCGGCATCCAGCGTGTCCTCGGACGCGATGCCCGCCGCGATATCCGCATCCGCGCGCTCAGGGCCGGGACCTGCGGGCTCAGGCCCGGGACCTGCGGGCTCAGGCCCGGCACACGCGGGCCCAGGCCCGGCCCCCGCGGACTCGGGCGCCACGGACTCGGGCGCCACGGACTCGGGCGCCGCGGACTCGGGCGCCGCGGGCTCAGGGCCGACGCCTGCGGGCTCAGGCAATGATCCCCCGCATGCGCAGCGCGGCGACGACCTCGTCGGCCAGCGCGTCCGGCCCGCGCTCCAGCGTGCGCAGCCGGATTTCCGGCTCCAGCGGTTCCTCGTACGGCGCGTCAACGCCGGTGAAATTGCGGATCTGGCCGCTGTCGGCCTTCACGTACAGCCCCTTCGGATCGCGCCGGCGGCACTCCTCGATCGGCGTGTCGACGAAGATCTCCAGGAATTCGTCGCCGCCAACCCGCTCGCGCGCCAGCATCCGCTCCGCCCGGTACGGTGAGATGAACGACACCAGGACAATCAGCCCCGCCTCCACGAACAGCCGCGAAACCTCGGCGATCCGGCGGATGTTTTCCACCCGGTCGGCTTCGGTGAAGCCCAGATCGCGGTTCAGCCCATGGCGGACGTTGTCGCCGTCCAGGATCATGGTGTGGTGTCCCAGCGCGTGCAGCCGCTTCTCCACCTGGTTGGCGATGGTCGACTTGCCGGCGCCCGACAGCCCGGTGAACCACAGCACCGCCGGCTTCTGGCCCTTCAGCAACGCCCGCGCCGCCTTGTCGACGTCCAACCGGTGCCAGACGATGTCGGCATTGCGGCTGCGCACCCCCGTCACCATGCCCGCGCCCACCGTGCCGCGGCTCAGCCGGTCGATCAGGATGAAGCCGCCGAGTTCACGGCTGGTCTCGTACGGCTCGCACACCACGGGGTGGGTCAACGAGATCGACACCCGGCCGATTTCGTTCAGCGCCAGTTCCCGCACGCTGACTTCCTCCAGCGTCTCCATGTCCAGGCGCGTGGTGATATCGGTCACCGTCGCCACCACGGTGCGCGTGCCCAGCATCAGCAGATAGGCCCGGCCGCGGAACAGTGGCGTTTCGTCCATCCAGACGATCCAGCTTTCCAGTCCGTCCGCCGCGCCCGGCACCGGATCGGCGGCCAGCACGTCGCCGCGGGAGATGTCGATCTCCCGGTCCAGCACCAATGTGACCGGGTCCCCGGCACCCGCTTCGGTCAGGTCGCCATCCATGGTGACGATGCGGGCAACCGCCGCCTCGGTATGCGCGGCGGCGTTGATCACGCGGTCGCCGGGGCGCACCCGGCCTGTCGCGATAGTGCCGGCATAGCCGCGAAACCGGTGATCGGGGCGGTTCACGTACTGCACAGGCATGCGGAACGGCCCGGTCTGGGCGGACACCGCGTCGGCGGTCTCCAGCGCACGCAGCAGCGCCGGCCCGGTGTACCACGGCATCCGGGCGCTCGGTCCGGTGACGTTGTCGCCGTCACGGGCACAGATCGGGATCGGCGTGATCCGGTCGAATTCCAGCCGCCCGAGCAGCGCCCTGAAATCCTGCCGGATCGCGGCGAAGACCGGCTCCTCGAAGCCGACCAGGTCCATCTTGTTGACCGCCAGCACCACCTGGCGGATGCCCAGCAGCGAGGCGATGGCGGCATGCCGGCGGGTCTGCGGCAGAATACCCTTGCGTGCGTCGATCAGCAGAACGGCCAGATCGGCGGTCGAGGCCCCGGTCACCATGTTGCGGGTGTACTGCTGGTGACCGGGCGCATCCGCCAGGATGAAGCGGCGCGCCGGCGTTTCGAAGAACCGGTAGGCGACGTCGATCGTCACGCCCTGTTCGCGTTCGGCTTCCAGCCCGTCGACCAGCAGGGCGTAGTCGATAGCCCCCTCTACCGTGCCGAAGCGCTTCGAATCGCGCTCCAGCGCCGCCATCACGTCGTCCGGGATGGTGCCGCATTCAAACAGCAGACGCCCGATCAGGGTCGACTTGCCGTCATCGACGCTGCCGCAGGTCAGCACCCGCAGGATGGAGTCGGGCATTAGAAATACCCCTCGCGCTTCTTGCGCTCCATCGAGGAGTCCTCATCCTGGTCGATCAGCCGCCCGGCCCGTTCGGAATCCCGCGTGACCCGCATCTCGGCCAGCAGCGCCGGCATATCCGTGGCCTCCGAGGCCACCGCCGCCGACAGCGGGTAGCAGCCGAGCGAGCGGAACCGCACCATTCGTTCGACGGGAACTTCACCGGGTTTGAAGCGCATCCGCTCATCGTCAACCACGATGATCTGGCCGCCGCGCATCACGGTGGGACGCATGGCGGCGAAATACAGCGGCACGACGTCGATCCCCTCCGCCGCGATGTAGGTCCACACGTCGAGTTCGGTCCAGTTCGACAGCGGGAACACCCGCATCGTCTCGCCGGCGCCCAGCTGGGCGTTGTACAGGTGCCAGAGTTCCGGGCGCTGACGCTTGGGATCCCACGCATGCCCCGGCGCGCGGACCGAGAAAATCCGTTCTTTCGCGCGCGACCGCTCCTCGTCGCGGCGGGCGCCCCCGATAGCGAAGTCGTAGCCGCCCTCGGTCAGAGCCTGCTTCAGTGCGTCGGTCTTCATGATCTGCGTATAGGCGCCGCCGTGGTCGAACGGGTTGATGTTGTCGCGCAGACCGTCGGGGTTGGTATGGGTCCGCAGATCGAGCCCGAAGCGGCGCGCGGTTGCGTCGCGGAACGCGATCATCGCCCGGAATTTCCAGGTGGTGTCGATGTGCAGCAGCGGGAACGGCGGCTTCGCGGGGTAGAACGCCTTGCGCGCCAGGTGCAGCAGCACCGAGGAGTCCTTGCCGATGGAGTACAGCAGGACCGGTCGCGCGGCCTGGGCAGCCACCTCCCGGAAAATCCGGATGCTTTCCGCTTCCAGGGCCACCAGGTGCGCCGGGCGTTCACTCATCGAAGGATCCTGTTTCAACCGGGCCGATGCGCGGGTGCCGGCCTGCGGGCGCGTAAGTGCCGGTTCATCAGGCACGGGTCCATCCCGTCCCGGTCCATCACGGTCCGGCCCATCAGGCACCCGCCCACCACGTGCCGGGTCGTCATGGGCCGGTCCGTCCTGTCCGGGTCCATCCTGTCCCGGCCGATGACGCGACGGGTCGTCATGGGTTCGTCGATGACGTGCAGGCCATGGCGTGCCGAACCCTCACACCTGGCGGACGTTGTACGTCCGTTCCAGGGCCTCGACGATTGCATTCGCATGGACCTTGTCACGCGCCTCGACCATGACCTCCAGTTCAGCCGCCTGAACGGAGGAGGAGGCGAACAGCCGCTGGTGCGAGACCTCGATGATATTTCCGCCGGAGTCGCCGATCTTTCCCGCGATGTCGGCCAGCACGCCGGGCCGGTCGGGGATCTGCAGATGCAGCCGCAGCAGGCGGCCGTCGCGCAGCAGGTCACGCAGCAGGACGTTGGACAGGATACGCGCATCGATATTGCCGCCGGTGATCGCGACGCCGACCTTCTTGCCGCGAAACCGCTCCGGATACGCCAGCAACGCCGCGAGGCCGGCGGCACCCGCCCCCTCGGCCACGGTCTTCGCGCCCTCCACCAGCAGGCCGATGGCTTCTTCGACCGCGCGTTCGGGGGTCACCAGCACGCCGGCGACACGCCTGCGGACCATCTCGAACGGGATCTCGCCAATGTCGCGCACCGCGATCCCCTCGGCGATGGTGGCGCCGCCGACCGACACCGAACGCCCCGCCAGGCGCTGCGCCATGGCGGCATAATTCTCCACCTCCGCGCCGTACACGGCGATCCCCGGCCGCAGTGACGTCGCGGCCACCAGGCAGCCGGCGAGCAGGCCGCCACCGCCGACCGGGATGATCAAGGCATCGAGGTCCGGCGCATCCTGCAGCATTTCCAGGGCCAGGGTGCCCTGGCCGGCGATGATGCCCGGATCGTCGTACGGGTGGATAAAGACCAGCGACTGCGCCGCCGCGAGTTCGTGGGCATGCGCCGCCGACTCGGCCAGCGTCTCCCCCACCAGCACCACGTTGGCGCCCCACGCAGCGGTCCGCGTGACCTTGGTCGAGGGTGTGAACTTCGGCATCACGATCGTGGCGGCGATGCCCAGCAGACTGGCATGTCGGGCGACCGCTTGCGCGTGGTTGCCCGCCGACATGGCAATGACGCCACGGGCCCGTTCAGCCTCGCTCAGCAACGCCAGACGGTTCGCCGCACCGCGCTCCTTGAAAGCGCCGGTGACCTGCAGATTGTCCAGCTTCAGCATGACCTCGGCGCCGGTGGCGCACGAAATCGCGTGGTTCGGCAGCAGCGGCGTGCGCAGGATGCGGCCGGCGATGCGCTCAGCGGCCTGCTCGATGTCCTCAAGGGCGATCATGACAGGCTCCACCATTGCCAGGTCGCGATATTTGCGCCTGCCAACCCATCTTGCTCAAGCGGTTTCGCATGGCTGCGGCGCGGCGCCCTGCCCGCGCGGATGGATGCGATCACTGGTCGGCCGGCGATCGGGACCGCGCTCAGCCGAACCTGATTTCCAGAATCTCGTAGGAGCGGTCACCCCCCGGAGCGGGCACCGACACCGCGTCGCCGACCTTCTTGCCGATCAGCGCCTTGGCCAGCGGCGAGGAGATCGACAGCCGCGCCGCCTTGATGTCGGCCTCATGCACGCCCACGATCTGATACGTCATCTCCCGCTCGGTTTCATCATCGACCAGCCGGACATGAGCGCCGAACTGCACGTGCGAGCCGGACAGTGCCGCCGGGTCGATCACCTCGGCGGCCGAGGTCACTTCTTCCAGTTCCGCGATGCGCCCCTCGATGAACGACTGGCGCTCGCGGGCGGCGTGGTATTCGGCATTTTCGGAAAGATCACCGTGCGCTCGCGCCTCAGCGATGGCGCGGATGATCGCGGGCCGCTCTTGCGACTTGAGCGTCCGCAGTTCTTCCTCCAAGCGCAGCAGCCCGGGGGCGGTCATCGGAAACTTCTGCACAGCGTCGTCCTTCAATCCTCTAGCGCGGCTGATAGATCATATGCCACCGCCGCGGCCGGGCGATCCCCCTACCGCGGCGCTGTTCTTCAAAACGAACCGCGAAAGTAAGACTGCAGGGGCGCGACTTCAAGCGTTCCCGCTTTCAATGCTGCAATTGCGTGTACCGCGGCGCGGGCACCCGCAAGGGTCGTGTAATGCGGCACGCCATGGGTCAGCGCGCTGCGGCGGATGGCAAAACTGTCGGCGACGGACTGCGGGGTGGACGCGGTGTTGATCACCAGCTGGATGTCGCCCGACCGGATCGCGTCGACGCAATGCGGCCTGCCCTCGAGCACCTTGTTCACCACGGTCACCGGAAAGCCGGACTCGCGGATGCGGGCGGCGGTGCCGCGGGTGGCCAGGATGGCGAACCCCATCTCGTTCAGCCGCCGCGCCAACGCGGGCAGGCCCTTCTTGTCGGCATCCTTGATCGACAGGAACACGGTGCCACCCATCGGCAGGATGACGCCGGCGCCCAGCTGCGCCTTGGCGAAGGCACGCTCGAAGCTGGAATCGAGCCCCATCACTTCACCGGTAGATTTCATCTCCGGTCCCAGGATGGTGTCGACGTTGGGGAAGCGGGCAAACGGAAAGACCGCCTCCTTGACCGCCACGTGCGGCGCGATGGAGTCGTCATCGAGGGCGAAATCCGACGCCAGGTGCGCGCCGGCCATGACCCGGGCGCCGATCTTGGCGATCGCCACACCGGTCGCCTTGGCGACGAACGGCACGGTGCGGGACGCGCGGGGATTGACCTCCAGCACGTAGATCGTGTCGTCCTTGATCGCGTACTGCACGTTCATCAGCCCGACCACCTGAAGCGCCTTCGCCAGCGCCTCGGTTTCGGACTTCAGTTCGGTGATCATCGCCGGAGACAGCGAATACGGCGGCAGCGAACATGCCGAATCGCCGGAGTGGATGCCGGCTTCCTCGATATGCTCCATCACCCCTGCGACATAGACGGTGGATCCGTCGCAGATGCAGTCGACGTCCACCTCGATCGCGTCGTTCAGATAGCGGTCGATCAGCACCGGGTTGTCACCCGAGACCCGAACCGCCTCGCGCATGTAGCGGTGCAGGCCGGCGCGGTCATAGACGATCTCCATGGCCCGGCCGCCAAGCACATAGCTGGGCCGGATGACCACCGGATAGCCGATGCGTTCGGCGATGCCGTCCGCTTCCTCGGCCGAACGTGCGATGCCGTTGTCCGGCTGCCGCAGGCCAAGACGCTGCAGCAGGCGCTGAAACCGCTCCCGGTCTTCGGCGAGGTCGATCGCATCGGCCGAGGTGCCGAGGATCGGGATACCCTCGCGCGACAGGGCCTGCGACAGCTTCAGCGGGGTCTGGCCGCCATACTGGACGATGCAGCCCAGGACGGTTCCGGCCTGCTGCTCGCGGCGGACCAGCGCGATCACGTCCTCCTCGGTCAGCGGCTCGAAATACAGGCGGTCCGAGGTGTCGTAGTCCGTGCTGACGGTCTCGGGATTACAGTTGACCATGATGGTCTCGAAGCCGGCCTCCTTCAGCGCGTAGGCGGCGTGGACGCAGCAGTAGTCGAACTCGATCCCCTGGCCGATGCGGTTCGGGCCGCCGCCCAGAATGATGATCTTCGTCCGGTCGCTCGGGTCGGCCTCGCACACCGGGGTGCCGTAGCCGCCCTCGAACGTGGAGTACATGTACGGGGTCTTCGAGGCGAACTCGGCGGCGCAGGTGTCGATGCGCTTGTACACCGGGGCGACGCCGAGGGCGGAGCGCGACCGCATCACCTCCGCCGCCGTCGTGCCGGTCAGTTCGGCCAGCCGCCGATCGGAGAATCCCAGCGCCTTGAGCCGCCGCAGTGCCCCGGCCTCCCGCGGCAGGCCACGCGCCGCGACGTCCCGTTCGGCCGCGACGATCCGCTCCAGTTCACGCAGGAACCACGGATCGAATTTCGTCGTGTCATGGATGTCCTCGACCGAAAGGCCGGCACGCAGGGCCTGCGCCGCCACCAGCAGGCGGTCCGGCGCCGGCGAGGACAGCGCCGCCCGGAACGCATCCGGGCCGCCATCGCCCGGCGGCTCGACCGGATCGAGGCCCGACAGGCCGGTCTCCATGCTGCGCAGGCCCTTCTGCAGGGCCTCGGCAAAGCAGCGGCCGATCGCCATCGCCTCCCCGACCGACTTCATCGACGTCGTCAGCAGGGCCGGCGTGCCGGGGAATTTCTCAAAGGTGAAGCGGGGGATCTTGACCACCACGTAATCGATCGTCGGCTCGAAGCTGGCCGGCGTGACCATGGTGATGTCGTTGGTCAGTTCGTCCAGCGTGTAGCCCACGGCCAGCTTGGCGGCGATCTTGGCGATGGGGAACCCGGTGGCCTTGGAAGCCAGCGCCGAAGACCGCGACACGCGCGGGTTCATCTCGATGACCACCATGCGGCCGTCCGCGGGATTGAGGCCGAACTGGACGTTGGAGCCGCCGGTATCGACGCCGATCTTGCGCAGGCAGGCGATCGAGGCGTCACGCATGCGCTGATATTCTTTGTCGGTCAGGGTCAGCGCCGGCGCCACGGTGACGGAATCGCCGGTGTGGATGCCCATCGGATCGACGTTCTCGATCGAGCAGACGATGATGCAGTTGTCGGCGCTGTCGCGCACGACCTCCATCTCGTATTCCTTCCAGCCAAGAACGGATTCCTCGATCAGCACTTCGCTGGTGGGCGAGGCCTCCAGCCCGCCGGCGACGATCTGTTCGAACTCCTCCCTGTTGTAGGCGATGCCGCCACCGGTGCCGCCCAGCGTGAAGCTGGGGCGGATGACCGACGGCAGGCCGGTCATCGCCAGGGCGGCGCGCGCTTCCTCCATGCTGTGGGCGATGGCGGAGCGCGGCGATTCGATGCCGATCCCGGCCATGGCGTCACGGAATTTCAGCCGGTCCTCGGCGCGGTCGATGACCTCCGCCTTGGCGCCGATCAGTTCAACGCCGTGTCGTTCCAGGGCGCCGTTGCTGAATAGTTTCATCGCCGTGTTCAGGGCGGTCTGGCCGCCCATGGTGGGCAGCAGCGCGTCAGGCTTCTCCCGCGCGATGATCTTTTCGACGACCTCGGGGGTGATCGGCTCGATGTAGGTGGCATCCGCCAGGCCGGGATCGGTCATGATGGTGGCGGGGTTGGAGTTCACCAGGATCACCCGATACCCCTCGGCGCG
>DASWON010000084.1:0-3758 GCA_036398735.1 Rhodopila sp. | reverse complement strand
GATCATGCCGCCATTGGCGCGCAGGGTCTGGCCGTTGATCCAGCCGCCGTCCGGGCCGGCCAGGAAGGCGACCGTGGCGGCGATGTCCGCCGGCGTGCCGAGCCGTTCCAGCGGGTTCATCTTCGCCATGCGCTCGATCAGTTCCGGCGACTTGCCGTTGAAGAACAGGTCGGTCGCGGTCGGGCCAGGCGCCACGGCGTTGACGGTGATGTTCCGGCCGCGCATCTCCTTGGCCATGATCGCGGTCAGCGTCTCGATCGCGGCCTTGGTGGCGGCATAGACGCCGTAGGTCTCCAGCTTCAGCCCGACCACGGTGGTCGAGAAGTTGATGATGCGGCCACCGTCGCGCAGGCGCTTCGCGGCCTCGCGCAGCGTGTTGAAGCTGCCCTTCAGGTTGGTCGCGATCTGCCGGTCGAAATGGGCGTCGTCGGCATCGGCAATCTTGGAAAGCTGCATGATGCCGGCGTTGTTGACGAGCACGTCGATGCCGCCGAACGCGGCCTCAGCCGCGTCGAACATGCGGCGCACGGCCGCCGGGTCGGCGACATCGGCCTGGGCGGTGATGGCCTTGCCGCCGGCCTGCTCGATCTTCCGGGCCAGTTCCTCGGCGGCGGCGACGCTGCCGGCATAGTTGATGACGACGGTGAAGCCGTCCTTGGCCAGGCGCTCGGCGATTGCAGCGCCGATGCCGCGGGAGGCGCCGGTGACGATGGCGACCTTATGACTCTGTGCAGACATGATTTTCTCCATTCCTTATTCGCGCGGTGGCGCGTTTCGGTAGGCGAGAGATAGGGCTTCCGGAGGCCAGGATAATCCTGCAATATTTGGCATCACTATCCGGAAGGTACGAATAATCAGATGGACCGGTTGGATGCCATGCGGGTCTTCGCCCGCGTCGTGGAGCGGCGTAGCTTCACGCTGGCCGCGGAAGATACAGGCATGCCCCGGTCCACGGTGACGGACGCGGTGAAGCAACTCGAAGCGCGCCTCGGCGTCCGCCTGCTGCAACGCACGACCCGGCATGTCAGCGCCACGCTCGACGGCGAAGCCTATTACCGGCGTTGCCTGACGATCCTCGCCGATATCGAGGAAGCCGAGGGAGCCTTCGCCGACGCCAAGCCGAAGGGGCCGCTGCGGGTCGATGTGCATGGCACGCTGGCCCGGCATTTCGTGATGCCGAACCTGCCGAAGTTCCTCGCGACCTATCCGGATATCGAGCTTTACATGAGCGAGGGCGACCGGCTGGTGGATCTGATCCGCGAGGGGATCGATTGCGTGCTGCGCGTCACCACACCCCAGAACAGCGAGATGATCGTCCGGCGGATTGCCGAGCTTGAGGAGGTGACGGTGGCCTCGCCGGCCTACCTCAAGACATTCGGCACGCCGAAACACCCCGACGCGTTGGCCGAAGGGCATCGCATGGTGGGGTTCCGCTCGTCAGCCACGGGGGCGGTGCTGCCCCTGGAGTTCAAGGTCGGCGACCATCTGAGCACCGTTCTTTTGCCGGCGCCCATGTCGGTCAACGCCGCCGAGAGTTATTTCTCGGCGGCCAAGCTGGGGCTCGGGCTGATCCAGATTCCGCGCTACCACGCCGAATATGCACTCGGGACCGGCGAGCTGGTGCGGGTCCTGGAGGATTTTCCGCCGAGCCCCAGCCCGGTCTCTGTCCTGTACCCGCACAGCCGGCAGCTCTCGCCGCGGGTGCGGGTCTTCATCAGTTGGCTCGTGAAGATCTTCGACCGGGCGGCCTGAGACGCGGCCCGTGGGGGCTTGAGGTGCGCGACGACATTGTGGGCTTCTGGGCCGCCCCCGCTTCAACCAGTGGCTCCATGCGCGCGATACGGGACGAGCAACCAGGCGCAGAGCAGGCTCCCCAGCCCTGCGAGCGCGACCACCCAGCCAAGCCCCCGATGGCCACCGGCAGGCGCCGGCCGTGGCGCTCGCTGACCGGCCCACGGAGTCGCTGGCCCACGCTGAAGCCGATGAGGTAGCTGGAGACCGTCAGCTCGATCGTACCGCTGTCGGCATGGAGGGGCGGCCCCATGACGGGCATGGCCGGCAGATAGAGACCGGTCGCAATCGATGCGAACCCCATGAGCGCGCTCAGGATGCCAGGTACACGCCAGCCGGCGGTCAGCCACGCCCTGGCCCGGCTGCGGACCTCCCTGGGCGGATCCGCTCTTCGTCCGCGGCGGCAAGGGGCTGGCGCTGACCCCACGGGCGCTGTCGGCTCAGGATAGCCCCCCGCTAGAACGGACGCCTATGCATCCGCGTCATCCACGGCAAAGCCGAACAGTGGCAGCTCATGATTCTCGTGCAGCGGCGTCTCGAAGTTCGAGACCGTCACGCCGACCAGCCTGATCCCCTTCTCGGGCGGGAAGACCGAGCGGATGAGGTCAAGGCTTGCCTGGCGAAGTTGCGCATGCTCGGCCACCATACCGGGATAGGTGCGGCTGCGGGTGACCAGCCGGAAGTCGGCGAACTTCACCTTCACTGTCACGGTCCGGCCGAAGCTTTGCGCGGTCTCGCACCAGCGCCAGACGTCATCGGCCATCCTGATTACGCCGGCTTCGATCTCGGCGGCCTCTGTCAGGTCGCGGTCGAAGGTGGTCTCCGACCCGGACGATTTGCGCGCGCGGTCAGGGTCAACGGGCCGGTCGTCCTGACCCCGCGCGATCGCGTAGTACCAGGCCGCGGCGCTGCCGAAATGCGCCTGCAGGAACGCCAGCGACCGTGCCCGCAGATCGGCGCCCGTCTCGATGCCGAGCGCCTGCATCTTCCTGGCCGTCACCGGGCCGACGCCGTGAAACCGGGCGACCGGCAGCGACTCCACCCAGGCTGCCCCCATGTCGGGCGTCACCGCGAACTGGCCGTTGGGCTTGCGATGCGCCGAGGCGAGCTTGGCGAGGAACTTGTTATACGAAATCCCGGCCGAGGCAGTCAGGCCGGTCTCCGCCAGGATGCGGGCACGGATTTCCTTGGCGGTCGCCCACGCCGTTGGCAGCCCCCGCAGGTTCGCGGTGACGTCGAGATAGGCCTCGTCGAGGGACAGCGGCTGGATGAGCGGCGTGTACTCCGCAAAGATGGCGTGGATCTGCTGTGACACCGCCCGGTAGACGTCGAAGCGCGGCTTGACGAACACGAGGTCGGGGCACCGGCGCAGCGCAGTGACCGATGGGAGCGCCGACCGGACGCCGAACTGGCGGGCCTCGTAGCTCGCGGCGGCCACGACGCCACGGGCCGCCGGGGAGCCGACCGCCACCGGCCGGCCGCGCAGGGTTGGGTCATCCCGCTGCTCCACGGACGCATAGAAGGCGTCCATATCGACGTGTATGACCTTGCGTGTGGGATCGCGCTCCATCCATGCCACGATAGCGCATGGGGAACGAGACGTGAACAGGGTGGAGCTCCGGCGGAACGGCCGTCTGGCGTCCGGTGTGGCCTGTGTGAATGCAGGCCGACAGGCGTTCGGCCAGGACACGGATCGCTTCCGGGATGGGCAAAGCGGTGGGCAGTTGGCGGCGGGGACATCTGTGTGGCCGGCGTGCAAAACTCGACCGTATCATCTCGGATCGACGCGTTTTAACAAACAGCGCTCCTGTTGTCACAATGTATCATGAGCTGCTGCCGGTTTGGTGGACACGCCGTTTAGCTCGCGGCAGCGATCCGTTCGAACTCCATAGGGCTGAGGTAGCCAATGGTCGAGTGGCGTCTCTGCGGGTTGTAGAACCGTTCGATGTAGTCGAACACGTCGGCCC
>DASWON010000083.1:0-4727 GCA_036398735.1 Rhodopila sp. | reverse complement strand
TGATCAGCGACGAGATCTATCACGGGCTGAATTACGACAGCCCGGTTGCCTCAGCCGCCAGCTTCAGCGACAGCGCGATTGTCGTGAACAGTTTCTCGAAATACTTCTCGATGACCGGCTGGCGGATCGGATGGCTCGTGCTGCCGCCCGACCTCGCACGACCGGTCGAATGCCTGGCACAAAATCTGTTCATCAGCGCACCCTATATTTCTCAGGTCGCAGCCGAGGCGGCGTTCGACTGCCACGTCGAACTGCAGGCCAACATCGCGCGCTACCGCCGATCCCGCGATCACCTGCTGGCGGCGCTGCCCGCTGCCGGCTTCAGCCGCCTGTCGCCCGCCGAGGGGGCATTCTACCTGTTCGCCGACATCAGCGATCGATCGAACGACAGCGCGGGTTTCTGTGAGCGGATGCTGCGTGAGGCCGGTGTGGCGGTCAGTCCCGGCGTCGATTTCGATCGCACCCGCGGCAGCCGTTTCGTACGTTTCAGCTACTGCGGACCCGAGGCGGATATGCACGCGGCGGCGGAACGGCTGCTCGTGTGGCGATAGCTTGACCGGGCGGGCCGGCCAGGGACCGGTTGGAAGACCTCGGCGTCGACGACGCGCTGCCGGTGGTTGCCGCCGGCCGCATGAGGCGCTGCGATAGAGGCTTGCGTGCGGCGGTCCGCGGCGATCGTGTCGTGGGGCCATGTCCGATTGCCGCCACCGGATGCCGGCGTCCGCCCCGGCGCCGGGCTGGCCCAGGGCGGTCCGCTTAGGGCGGTTTCACGGTGCCTCGAAGCGTTTTGCCTTTGTCTCGCCGGTCCCTGCCACCCGCGGCAGGTGCGATTTGGCAATTCAGGGCGCGGATCACCGGGCCGGCGCCGCACACATGCTCACTCACCCGGTGAGCCAAAGAGGTTGACGGCAGCCCCATCGGCACGACGCACATCGAAGCTGGACGGACCGGTCGGCACCGGCGCGGAAGCCATCCGCGCCGCCTGCCGGTCAGCCGCGGCGTGACACAGACCACCGCCAGCGGCGGGCTGGCCGTCTGGCAGTGGCGCCGCTTTGTTACTTCACAGGAAAAATTCCGATGCGGTCGGCACGGAATGAACTGACCCAGATCTTGTTGCCGACCTGGATCGCCCCTGTGCCCGCCCCCATCACCCCGTACACGCCGCTCCTGACCACCTCGGTCAGCTTGAGCGTCGCGGGGTCCATGCGATAGATCCTGAACGGGACGTTGCAATTCGCGGCGCTGGATTCGAAGCAATCCAGTGTTTGCTTGACCGTCACGTCCTGGCCGCCCACGAAGATCGATTTTCCGTTCGGCGCCCAGCGGACGTTGTCGGTGAGGATTCCAGTCGAGACCGTATCGACCTTCGGCGGCGTGATGCCTCGGCTGATCCGTGCAACCTGTTTCCCGGACCACAGAGCCAGATAGATTTCTTTACCGCCCGCTGAAACGATCACGCCGTTGGGGCCCGACATGCCCTCGGTCCCCGGCACCGGCGACCAACCCTTGCCCGGATGCCATTCATCCAGCCCGCCGACCGGCTGATTGTTACTGAGTTTGTTGAGCCGATCCGCATCGGTCGGGTCCCAAAGGCTGGTCACCACGATCCCGCCATCGGGAAGTGCCGCGACCGCGTCGGGCCAGAAGCCCTTCGGAGCGACGATACATCCGGTCCAGGTGAAAACCGGCCTGGATTTGGAAAGATCGACGTTGAAAACCTCCACGGACTCACGTCCGCCATGATTGACGGCGTAGAGCACACGATGCGTGCCACCCGTCCGCGAGAGGTCCAGTCCGTGTGGGCCGAAGGTCTTCATGGCCACGGGGCCGGGACAGTCGGGGTAGGTCTGCTTGTCCGGCCGGATGGCGATTTCCGACGGCTTCACCGCGGTCGCGCTGCGGTTGCTCGTGTCGAAAAGGTACAGGTAACCCTGGGGGTTGCTCGCGGTGGAGAGGTCGCCGCCGATCACCCATTTCGTATTCGGCACCTGGGCGAAGTCCTCCACGTTCGTTACGCCACAGATGAAGGAGACGCCATTGACCGGCGAGCAATCGACGCCCGGGGCTGCGTGAGCAGGGCTGGCAACCCCGAAGGACGTCCCCAGTGCCATGGCGCCAAGCGATCCGGCGAGCTTCACCCACCGCCGAACGCGGTCGCGGATTCGAATCGTTTCTGTCATTTGTTCCTCCCGGCCACCGAAGTTTCTTTGAGCCGTCTTCGGGGCGGACGCAGGGTCATGCGCCGCCGCCGCGTTGTCAATCAAGCGCGCCGCCGGCGGCCTGCCTCGGTCGGACGTTTTCAGCAATATCGCGCCGGCGCGCGCCAGCCGAGCCCCGGCCGCCTGGCCCGGGGACAGTGGCGGACACAGCCGTGCCCGGGACGTCTCCACCGCAGGGCGCCGTCACCCTGACATTGGTCGCACAGCCGCCAAGGTCGGGTCGGACGGGTTTGCTGGCGTCAAATCCAGCTGTACCAGTTGTACCTGCAATCGATACGTCATGATTTCGACCGTGGATCGGTGACGCGGATGATCTGTACGGCCCTGGGGTCCTCAAACCCCGTTCTGATTCGAATCCGTATCTTGGACGCGTGACGGCGTCGCGGCGGCCGGCGCCTCTTCGCCCCCCGGACGCCATCAGCGTCCGTCGGGTCAGCGCTATCGCCACGTGATGCCCTCATAGCCGCCGGTGGCACATCCGAGGCGACATATTCTGTCCTCATATCGGATCGCCCAGCTGGAGGAATTCGCCGCCGGGCGCACCGCGCCATATGCCAACCCGGCCGCAGCGCTCGGCGCCGGGACGGCCGGTAACCTGCGTGACCCGGGGCAGGGCCTGCTGTCGCTCCAACGGCACCGGGCCGTCGCGGGCGTAACGACAACACCCCGTCGCCGCCAGCCCGACATGCTCTCTGTGCCGCTGTGGCGGTGATCAAAGACTGTCGAATTTGGACTGCGGTATCGGATCTTCGTCACGTTGCCCAAGGGTATAAAGCCGGGATACCCTGGGCGCTGAACATATCGAGGTCCGATCCATGCCCAGCGCCCTTCCAGCCCTCAGTCTCGTCGCCGTTCCAGGGCGGCGCCGCCGCACCATCGAAATCGCGCAGGAGATCGAGCGGCGTGGCTTCGCGGGCATCTACTCCCCCAGCATGTTCGGCAACATGTCATTCTGTGAGGCGCTGGCCTGGAACACCACGACGCTGCCCTTCGGCACGGCGATCGCGCCCATCTATCAGCGCACGCTGCTCGATTTCGCACAGAGCGCGGCGGTGATGCATGAGGTTTCGGGCGGGCGGTTCCGGCTGGGGATCGGCGTGGCGCACGGGCCGTCACATATCCGGATGGGCGTGACGCCGGGCAAGCCGCTGGGTGATATCCGCAGCTTCGTGGAGAAGTTCCGCGCCCAGGAGGGACTCGGCGAACTGCCACCTATCATCGTTGCAGCGCTGCGAAAGAAGATGGTGGCTCTGGCTGGGGAAATCGCCGAGGGCGTGGTGTTTGCCAACGCGTCCCGCTCCCACATGGCGGTCTCGCTGGCGGCCTTGCCGGCGGAAAAGCGCAACGATCCCGGCTTCTTCATCGGCAACATGATCCCGACCTGCATCAGCGACGACATCGAGGCCGCCAAGGCGGTGAACCGGCGGACGCTGACCAGCTACGGATTTTTGCCCAATTACCGGAACTACTGGCGGGAGGCCGGCTATCAGGAGGAGATGGAGGCGATCGAGAAGGCCATCGCCGAGGGCCGCCGCGACGACGTGCCGAAATACTTTTCCGACAAATGGCTGGCCGACAACACGCTGTTCGGGCCGGCCGCCAAGGTGCGGGAGGGCGTGGAGGCGTGGCGGGACGCCGGCGTGCGTGATCTGATCGTTGTGCCCTCGTCGGCGGCCGGCAATCAGCTCAAGGCGCTGGAGGAGGTATTCGCGGCGTTCTCCTGAGCGCCGGTTCCACCCGGTAGATCGTATTGAAAGCGCTGTTGAACACCGGCGTGGCGGCGCCGGTGAAGGTGCCGTTCGGCAACAGAAGATAGGCCGTGCTGCTGCCGGCCTGGCGCAGCAGTCCCGACAGATCGGCACCCGGCTTCAGGTACGTGGTCCGTCGAGCGTTCATCTGCGCCCAGTCGACATACGGATTGGTGTGAAACGCCGGCGCAGCGATCAGCCGGCGCCCAGCCGCCATGACGGTCGCCGCTGCCGGGCCCATATCGGCTGGCTCGCGCGGCAGCTCCGTCACGAACACGTCGAGGGGACTGGTCCGAAGCAGAATCCAGTCGTACGCGGCGCGGTCGAGGATCAGGTCCGCATGTGTCGAGCCGAGGCGGCGCAACGCCAGGTCCTCGGTCTTGGCGAACAAGCCGATCAGGCCGACGCAGGCGGCCAGGATCGCAAGCGGAACCAGATCCCGGCGGCGCCCCATCGCCCAGAGGTCGACCAGGACCAGGCCTGTGAGGCTCGCCCAGGCGGCCTGCAGGTAAACGTGGTAGTGGTGCGCCGCGACAACGAACACGCCGCAAACCCCGGCGCCTGCCCCCGAACAAGCATAGTGGCGGCCCAGGAACGCGAGGCAGAGCGCGATCCAGGCTGCCAGAATCGGGGTCGTGCTCCGCGGCAGGCGGCGCCATGCGCGTCGCGACAGCAACCAGCCGAGTGCCAGCAATCCCAGCATGTTCGGCGGCAGCGTCGCTGGGTCGCTCAGCCCGGGATGCACCCAGGAGCCCGGGCC
>DASWON010000082.1:0-23853 GCA_036398735.1 Rhodopila sp. | reverse complement strand
ACCGGCGCAAGCCGCGCACTGTGACCGCGGCGTTCATCGCCTCGCGTCCTTGGCATAGTTCGGGTGCCAGGCCAGCAGCCTTTGTTCCAGCAATCTCGTTGCTGAATCCGCGAGAACACCGATGACGGCATAGATGGCGATGACCAGTACGATCACATCCGTGCGAAGAAACTCCCGCGCATCCATCGCGAGAAAGCCGATGCCCGAACTGGCGGCAATCGTTTCCGCAACAACCAGTGCCAGCCAGGCCGTCGCGAGCGCATAACGAACGCCGCTCAGGATAGACGGCAGCGCGCCTGGCAGGATGATGCGGCGAATCAGCGTCCAACTCGACAAACCGATGACATGACCGAGTTCCACGAGCTTGGGATCGACCTGCCTTATGCCGAGCACGGTGTTCATGTAGACTGGGAAAGCGACGCCGAATGCAACGAGGAAGATCTTGGCTCCCTCGCCGATCCCCAGCCAGACGATGACCAGCGGCAGCACGGCGAGAAACGGGATCGCTCGCAGCATTAGGATCGTGCGATCGAGCAGCGCACCGGCGATGCGGGAGAGACCCACGGCGATCCCAAGCGCGAAACCGATGCCGCCGCCGATGGCAAAGCCCACCGCGGCCCGCAGGAGACTGATGCCGATATCGGGAATCAAGGTGC
Organism: Rhodopila sp.; assembly: GCA_036398735.1. Taxonomy (GTDB): domain Bacteria; phylum Pseudomonadota; class Alphaproteobacteria; order Acetobacterales; family Acetobacteraceae; genus Rhodopila. Next base: position 23,197 of record DASWON010000082.1, on the reverse strand, counting down.
CATCCCGAACCAGCGCGATTGCGGTTGCAACGACTTTGCTCGGCGCCGGCAGGATATAGCCCGGGATTTCTCCCGACCGCGCCAGTGCCTCCCACGCCAGCACCAGCAGAGCCGGAACCAGCCACGGCAGAAGCCGCGTTCCCTGCGGCGACGCCGGTCGTGCCCTGCCTCGGGCGGCGGCACCCAAGGCAGGATGCGTGATGGACAGATCGCTCACAGCAGCACCGCTCGGCCGGCTGCGACAAACGCGGCATCCGCCTGTGGCGCCTGGACCCGGCCACAGCGAACATCGCGGATGTGGCGCTCGATCGGATTGGCGCGGGCATGCGCGTGGTTGCCTGCGAGCGCTGCCGCCAGCTCGACTGCCCGGTTGGCGTTGTCGATGACCATGGTCTTGATCAGGGCGCTTTCGTTCGGGTGTGTCGGCGCTCCATCGTCCGTTTCGCTTGCAACCGACCCGATCAGCCGGGCATTTGCGGCCAGCAGCATCTCGATCTCGCCGACTTTCTCCTGGGCCCGCGGCAGCGTGGCGAGCGCAGCGCCCAGCCCGCTCGGGACCCGCTCACGCAGGAAGGCCGCCACCCAGTCGCGGGCAGCACGCGCGATGCCCGTGTAAATCGCACCGATCCCCGCAGCGTTCCACGCCATCTGCGCCGGATCGACGTGCAGCCATTCGGCGGCAGGTTTCATGGCGACATAATCGGTCTCCACCGGAACGTCCGTGAAAATCACGTCGTGGCTGCACGTCGCGCGCATGCCGATATGATCCCAGGTCTCCAGAATGCGGATGCCCGGCGCATCCGCCCGCACCAGTACATGGCCAACCTGATCCTCGTGGCGTGCCCACACATCCATCCAGCGGAGACCGGGCGCGCCGGTGGCAAAGACCTTGTGGCCGGACACAGTCCAGCCATTGGCGGTGCGCCGCAGCACCGTGGCCGGCAGGCCGCCACGCGTTGGTGAGCCCATTTCGGGTTCCACGCGCAACGCGTTGATCAGTGCGCCGTCGCGCACCGCTTCCGTGGCAATGCGGGCCCGGACAAAATCGGGCCACAGGTTCGTCCGGGTCAGCGCAGCCTGCTTAAGCAGCTGCATGGCGAGGATCAGGCCGGTGGATGCGCAGCCCTCGGCGATAATCCCCAACACACGTGTAGTATCGAGCAAATTCCCGCCGAGACCGCCATAGCGCTTCGGCACGGTGAGCGCCAGCAAGCCGGCCCCACGCAGCTGGTCGACATTGTCCGACGGAAAGCGAGGCTCCCGATCGATCCGCGCCGCCTCGGCCGCGAAGCTTCGGCTCAGCCGGCGCAGCCTCCCGTCATCAATCGCGGCGCAGGACGCGATGTGGTTCATGCGACGCGCCGTGCAGCAGTCTGAATACGCATTGACCAATTCCCTGAAGTCCCGCCGGATATTCCACGTAGCAGGGAAATCGTCAACCACATTGGACGAAGTCTAGGCGTGTTATATAACATAATCACTTTTAATATTGACTGTATCTGAGTAGCATCCCACGATTGTTCACCGACCCTTCGGGAGCTGCAATCATGAGCGTTGAATTCATCGGCTATATCGGCACGCGCCTGCAGTCCGAGATCATTGCACCGCAACCGCCGGCGCTCGACCCCGCTCATGTGGAGCGGGCCGCCCGTATCCACGAAGATGGCGGATTCGACCGAGCCCTGGTGGCCTTTCACTCGACATCACCTGAGAGCATCCTGGTCGCCGGGCACGCGGCCTCGGTCACCAGCCGCCTGGGACTGCTGATTGCCCATCGCCCTGGCTTTACCGCACCAACGCTGGCAGCGAGACAGTTTGCGACGCTGGACGTGCTGACCCGCGGCCGCGTCGCGCTGCACGTCATTACCGGCGGCAGCGACCAGGAGCTACGCCAGGACGGCAGCTTCATCGGCAAAGACGAGCGCTACGCCCGAACCGACGAATACCTCGACGTCGTCCGACGGGAGTGGACCAGCGCCGCGCCATTCGACCATCGGGGTGACTACTACCGCGTCGAGCAGGCGTTTTCGGCCGTCAAGCCGGCGCAGCAGCCGCACATACCTGTATATTTCGGGGGCGCTTCGGACGCAGCAATTCGCGTCGCCGGCAAGCACGCCGACGTTTACGCGCTGTGGGGCGAAACCCATGCACAGGTCGCGGAACTGGTCGGACGCGTTCGCGCGGCGGCAGCCAGGCACGGGCGGACGATCCGGTTCAGCCTGTCGCTGCGTCCCATCCTGGCCGACACCGAGGCGAATGCATGGGCGCGCGCCGACGAGATCTTGCGGCAGGCGCGCGATGTGGCCGAACGAAACAACAGCTTCCGCAAGGGCGCGCCAGAAAATGCGGGCTCGCAGCGGCTGCTCGCCGCGGCGGCGCGAGGCACTCGTCTGGACAAGTGCCTCTGGACGGGAATCGCAGGGTTGCTGGGCGCCCAGGGCAATTCCACCGCGCTGGTCGGAACACCCGAACAGGTGGCGGACGCGCTGGCGGATTACCACGATCTTGGCATAACAACGTTCCTGATACGGGGATTCGACCCATTGGCGGACGCGATCGCGTACGGCCGCGATCTGCTGCCGCTGACGCGGGAACTCATCGCCCGCCGACAGCCCCGGGCGGCATAGCACGCCGAGGCATCAAAGCCTGAGGACGGCAGGCGACCTCAGGTCGGCACGGCTACTGCCGGTAAGCCTCCCGGCGCGGCCGCATCCTTTCTAGGCACGCCATGGGCGGCACGGCGCGCCAGGTCACGGTACCGGGCGGACCAGCGTTTTTAGCGTTTGGATAGGGCGTGTTCATATCGCGTAACGTGCCGGTACCGCTGCCCCGCGACATCTTATTGCGCTGGCAGGCGTCCCATCATCACCGAGATATCGCGGGCCATCTCCAGCGCCTGTTCAGCCGACAGTGATGTGGCTCGATGAAACGTCCGTTTTGTTTGCGTTAAATACTCGGGGTTCCAGCCGGCGAGCGTCCGAGCCATTGCCATCGCCTCATCGATCAGCTTGTCGTCGGGGACGATGCGGTTGATCAGGCCAAGCTCATAGGCTCGTTGCGGCGCGATGTTCTCGCAAAGCGTAAGCAGTTCGAACGCGATCTTGCGACCCATCAGGTGTACAGCCTGCGCCGTGACGGTCGATGCCGTGAGACCCGCCTTCAGTTCGGGATAGCCGAACCGCGCGCTTTCCGCTGCGACCACAAGATCGCTGCCGAAAGCGAGTCCGCACCCCGCGCCGAGCGCGTAGCCGTGGACGGCGGCTATGATCGGCTTGTCGATGCGGGCCAGAAGCTTGGTCAAAGCGATGTTCCTGTCGCCATGCTTCACCAGGTTGGGGCGGTTCGCCGCCGTCAACGGGCGCGGCACGGAGGTATCAGCCCCGGCGCAAAAGGCCCGCCCGGCACCGGCCAGGATCACGACCGACACACTGTCATCGTCCTGTGCGGCGCACAGCGCATCCGTCAGCGCCTGCACCAGTTCGGCATTCAATGCGTTCAGCTTCGCGGGGCGGTTCATCCTGAGCAGCCGCACAGCACCGTGCGGTTCCGCCAGCAAGACATCATCCATTACGTTTTCTCCTCAGTTTCTTGTTGCAGCACACCTGTCCCGGGCGGCCGGCCGGGACGGCGCGAGCCACGGCAGCAGAGATCGCTGTCTGACGGTAGAGATACTCCGGCGACGTCACCCGCGGCCAGAGCGGATCAACACGCCGCCACGGCCTGTTTGACGGCCTGCCGGTGCTCGGGCCGCGGCAGCCCCAGGTTCTCGCGCAATGTGCGTCCGGCGTATGCCGAACGATAGAGGCCTCGCCGCTGCATCTCCGGCACGACCATCGTGACGAAATCCTCGAGGCCGCCCGGTGAGTGCAGCGGCAGAACATTGAAGCCGTCCGCGGCGTCGTTCTCAAACCATTCCTGCATCAGATCCACCACCTGAGCCGGGGTACCGACCACCTGGCGATGACCGTTGCCTGCGGCGATCGCAAGATACAGCTGGCGGATTGTCAGTCCCTCCCGCTGCGCCAGATCGTACATCAACTGGCCGCGGCTGCGTAGACGCCACTCCGGCAGACGCGGGACCGGCCCATCCAGGGGGTAGCCGGTCAGATCACCCATCGACCCGGCGAGTTGGGCCAGACCCACAACAGGCTCGATCAACGCCTGCATCTGTTCGTACTTGTCGCGTGCCTCCTGCACGGTGGCGCCGACGACTGCCATCAGACCAGGCATGATCTTCAGCTCATCCGGGCCACGGCCGTACTTGGCCATGCGCCCCTTGACCGAGGCGTAGTAAGCCCGCGCCTCATCCAGCGTCTGCGAGGCTGCGTAGATCACATCCGCTGTCGCGGCGGCGAGTTCCCGCCCCTGCTCCGATGCTCCGGCCTGCACAACCACCGGGTGGCCTTGCGGCGATCGGGCCACGTTCAGAGGCCCCCGCACCGAGAAGTGCTTACCCTTGTGGTTCAGTATATGCAGCTTGGCGCCGTCGTAGTTACGTCCGGTTTTCTGGTCACGGATGAACGCGTCATCCTCCCAGCTGTCCCACAGCCCGCGCACCACATCGACGAATTCAATCGCCCGGTCGTAGCGGTCATCGTAGCCCGGCGACTCCGGGAAGCCAAAATTCTGCGCCTCCATATCGGTCCGCGAGGTCACCACGTTCCACCCCGCCCGGCCCGCGCTGATGTGATCGAGCGAAGCAAATTTGCGCGCCACGTGGTATGGTTCGTTGTAGGTGGTCGATGCGGTCGCAACCAGACCGACGTGCGAGGTCACCATCGCCAGCGCCGACAACAGCGTCAACGGTTCGAACTGCACGTTGTTGGCAAGATGCGACAGCGCGCCGGGCGGTTCGTCATAGGCGCGGATGCCAACGCCATCGGCCAGGAAAACCATGTCGAACAGGCCGCGTTCGGCGATCTGCGCCATGTTGACGAAGTGCTGCAGCTCCATATTGCCGCCGGCAGGTGTCTCCGGATGCCGCCATGCCGCCGGGTGATAGCCCAGACCGATCATCGAGACGCCCAGCTTGATCTGCCGCTCATTGCTCATGATCTGTGCATTCCTTCCCGTGCGATGCGCGACCGGCCGAGCCCGACGCGACCCTGTGGGTGGGGCTGCCTGGTGCCTTGACCGTGGACACGCCGATGCGTAGCCTGATCAACGACTAGAAAAGCGACACTGTCGTGTCAAGAGAGGACAGAAATTGAGCTGTCGTTGGATAATATCAGGGCATTCGTCCAATAATCTGTCATGCAAACCAGGAAGCTCTTTCTTCAACGATTTCCTATGCTCGAGTGCGGAGTAGGTTGATGTCGCCTCCTGTCGTCGGTCGCCGCGCGATGACCCTCGGACTGGCTGCGTTTGCCGGTCTGCCAGCTCCTCCTGCCCGTGCCGCCGGCGGTCTCGGCACCGTTACCATGGCCACCGCGGTCGATCTGCAAACGCTCGATGGGTCGCAGAATGTCACGACGTACCACCGCATCTTCTTCAAGCACCTCTATGATCCACTGATCTCGCTGGATCCTTCTTTCGCGATCCAGCCTGCGTTGGCGGAGCGCTGGGAACAGGTCGACGCGCTGACCTGGCGATTCCATCTGCGCAAGGGCGTTACGTTTCAGAACGGCGAGCCGTTCAACGCGGACGCGGTGCGTTTCACCCTCGAGCAGTCGCGGCGGCCGACCGCGCAGTCGCGCAGCACGCTGGGCATCGTCAAGGACATCCACGTCATCGACGACAGCACCGTCGACCTGATCACCGGTGCACCTTTGGCGAACACGCTGACCCAGCTTGCCGATTCGGTCTGGCCAGTGGCACCCGGATACTATGAGCGGGTCGGACCGGAGGAATTCAGCCGTAATCCGATCGGCACGGGCCCCTACAAATTCGACAGCTGGCGTCGGGGTGATCGTATTACGCTCGTTCGCCACGACGGGTGGTGGAAGGGCACGCCAAAAGCCGACAAGGTCGTGTTCTGGGCGGTTCCGGAAGCCTCGACGCGTGTCGCCTGTGTGCTCAGCGGCGAGGCCGACATAGCGTGGCAGGTGCCGCCGATCCAGACCACGCGCATCAAGAATTCGGGCAACGCGACGGTTGTCGCCTCGACCGCCGGCGTGCAGCCGATCTTCGGCGGCATCATCTACGATCGTCCACCGTTCAATGACCTGCGTGTTCGGCAGGCGCTGAACTACGCCGTGAACCGCCAGGCGATCGTGGATCGCCTGCTGCTTGGATACGGCAAGCCTATGGGGCAGTTCAGCCCGACCGGCACCGTCATCTATAACCCCGACATCCCGCCATTTCCGCACGACCCGGACAAGGCCCGGGCGCTGCTGAAGCAGGCAGGGATCTCCGGCCTGAAGATGACGCTCGAGGCGCCGATCGGCATCGTTCCGCAGGCCTCGGAACTATGCCAAGTCATCGCCCAGAATCTCGGCCAAGTCGGTATCGAGGCTCGGGTTCAACTGGACGAATATCCTGTTTTCGCCAAACGGCTTTATGATTTTCCCACGCACCAGAAGGATCTCGGCGATATCTTCCTGATGTACTACAAGGCCGGTCCGACGGCAGCCTATACAGTCAGCGAGATGACGAACTCGGCGCAGGGCTGGGACTGGTCGCATTATCTCAATCCTCAACTCGATGCACTGTGGAAGCAGTGGCAGGGCGAGTTCGATGAGGCCAAGCGCAAATCGTACCTGATGCAGATCGAACAGATCGGCCGGGATGACGCGCCGTGGCTGTTCCTGCACGAACCGCAATCGCTGTGGGGGGTCGCCAACCGGTTGTCCTGGATCCCGCGCAACGACGACATGATCCATGCCGAAGACCTGACTCTGAGGGGCGCGTGATCCGCTTCGTAGCGCGCCGCGTCATAACCTCGGCCATCGCGGTGTTCGGCGTGGTAACGATCATCTTCGTCCTGGCGCGTCTGGTAGGGGATCCCGTGGCGTTGATGATGCAGCCGGGCATGACCCAGGCTGACATCGCCGCCTTGCGCCACGGTCTGGGCGTCGACGAGCCGATCCCGCAGCAATATCTGCATTTCGTCGTCGGCGCAGTGCACGGCGATTTCGGGATCTCCCCTTGGCAATCCCGGCCTGCCTTCGGTCTGGTGATGGACCGGCTGCCGGCAACCCTGCTGCTCACGGTTGCCGCGCTTGGGTTCGCCACGGTGCTCGCGCTCGCCCTCGGCACGATGGCCGCCGCCCGCCCCGGTTCCTGGATCGACCGGCTCGGCGATGCCATATCGATGGCCGGCCAGGCGATGCCGAATTTCTGGCTGGCGTTGATGCTGGTGCTGCTGCTGTCGACCACGCTCCGCTGGCTGCCGCCGGCCGGCTATGGTCACATCGAAAACCTGATCATGCCCACGCTGTCGCTCAGCCTGTTCACCATGTCACGGCTGACCCGGCTGGTTCAGTCTGAGCTCGAAACGGCGCTGCGCCAGGACTATGTGCGCACCGCGCGCGCCAAGGGACTGAGCGAACCGGTCGTCCTGCTGCGCCACGCACTGGCGAACGTGGCGATCCCGCTGGTCACCGTGCTTGCCGTGGACTTCGGCCTGCTCATGGGAGGCGCCGTCGTGACGGAGTCGGTGTTCGCCTGGCCGGGCGTCGGGCGGCTGCTCATTCAGGCGATCGGTCAGCGCGACTTTCCCATCCTGCAGGCCGGCGCGTTCGTCATCGCAACCATTGTCGTAACGACCAGCCTGTTCGCGGACTTGGCGTACGCCATGCTCGACCCGAAGATCCGGCATGCCTGACATCCTGGCGGATAACACGCTTTCCGCTCCTTTGCCGTCGCATGCATGCAGTATCCCACGGCGCCGCGCCTGGCGAGGAATACGACTTTCGCTTAATCCGGTCTATCTCGCGGCCGCATTCCTCGTGGTTCTGGTCGGTGCGGCGCTCTTCGCCCCGTGGATCGCGCCGTTCGATCCGCTGCAGGGCGATGTGCTGAGCAACCTGGCTCCCCCGAGCTTCGACAACAGTGCCGGTCCGCCGCATCTGCTGGGAACCGATATGCTCGGCCGCGACGTGCTGAGCGGCATCATCTTCGGCGCGCGCATTTCACTTATCGTAGGGATCTCGTCTGTTATCGGCGCCGGGTTGATCGGATCGGCGATCGGCATTCTGTGCGGCTATTTCCGCGGCACGCTGGACGAGGTGTTGATGCGCCTGGTGGATATCCAGCTGGCGTTCCCGTTCATTCTGCTGGCGATCTTCATCATGTACGTGCTGGGCCAGGGGCTTGGCAACGTCGTGACGGTGCTGGTGATCGCTACCTGGCCAATCTACGCTCGCATCGCCCGCGCCGAGGCGATGCGCCTGCGCGAGGCCGAGTATGTCGCGGCCGCCCGAGCGCTCGGCGCCGGGCACAGACGGATCCTGCTGCGTCACATCGCCCCGAATGCCACGCCGCCGCTGATCGTCATCGCCACCTCGGCGGTGCCGCAGATGATCATCTTCGAGGCCGCATTGAGCTTCCTCGGGATCGGCCTTCCGCCCTCGGAGATCTCCTGGGGCTCCCTCCTTGCCGCCGGACGCGACTATCTGGAACAGGCCTGGTGGATCGCGACCTTTCCCGGCCTGGCCATCATGGCAACGATCCTGAGCGTCAATGTCCTGGGCAACCGTTTGAAGCAGCGCCTGGACCCCAGGTCGCGCCACCTGTAGCAGAAGCGGAACATGCTGTAATGACGATCGTGACGAAATCGGAAGAGCCGGGTCGCAAACTGCGCTTTGGTGCATTCATCAATGTTCCGAGCTGCCATCCCACAGGGTGGCGGCATCCGGATGCGGTGGCGGAATCCGATATGAGTTTCCCGATGCTGGCCGAGATCGCCCGGCTGTCGGAGCACGGCAAGCTCGATGCGTTATTCTTTCAGGACAGCGCCGCGGTGCCAGGCAGCAACGCACTCTACGGCGGCAAGCCGTTCAACGTGCGCAGCGGACGCCAGGCGTATATCGAGCCGGTCAGCGCCATCGCCGGCCTGGCGGCGATCACGTCGAACATTGGCCTGATCTCCACCTGTACCACCAGTTACAACGAGCCATACAATCTGGCGCGGCGCTTCCTCACCGTCGACCACATCAGCGGCGGGCGCGTCGGCTGGAACCTCGTGACCTCGCAGATCGAGGACGAGGCGATGAATTTCGGCTTTGACGCGCACATGGATCATGCATTGCGCTACGAGCGTGCCGCAGAGTTCTGCGACGTCGTGGTCGGACTGTGGGACAGCTGGGAGGACGATGCCTTCCCGCGTGACAAGGCCAGCGGCATATGGTTCGACCGCGAAAAGATGCATATGTTGAACCACAGCGGCAAACACTTCACCGTTCGCGGGCCGCTGAACGTGTCACGCTCGCCGCAGGGTCGGCCGGTGATCGCGCAGGCCGGATCATCCGACGTCGGCATGGAACTGGCGGCACGCACCGCCGACATGGTGTTCACCGCGCAGACCACGGTAGACGGCGGACGCGCGTTCTGCGCGAGCATACGCGACCGGGCCGCTCGTTACGGGCGCGGTCCGGAGGATCTGCGGGTCTTCCCGGGTCTGATGCCGATCGTTGGACGCACCGAGGCCGAGGCGCGCGAGAAGTACGAGGAACTTCGTTCGCTGGTCGACGATGACGTGGGGCTGCGCGGGGTTTCCCGGCTGAGCGGCGGTCTTGATATTTATCAATACGATCCCGATGGTCCACTGCCGCCGTTGCCGCCGAGCAACGCGGCGCGGGCTCGGCAGGATATGGTCATCGCCATGGGCCAGCGTGGCATGACCATCCGCGAGATCGGCCGTGTCCTTGGCATGTCGCAGGGGCACCGCGTCGCATACGGCACGCCGAAGCAGCTTGCAGACGACATGCAGGAATGGCTGGAGGCCGGGGCATGCGACGGCTTCAACCTGCTGTTCGCACACTACCCGCAGCCGGTCGCGGAATTCGTTACAATGGTGGTGCCGGAGCTGCAACGGCGCGGCATTTTCCGGACAGAATACGAGGGGACTACGTTGCGCGCCAACCTCGGTGTGCCGGTCCCGGCCAACAGTTTCGTGCGGGATCCGGCCTATGCGTAAGCGTCAACTGAGCCTCGGCGGGTTTTTCAGCACACCCGGAAATCATCTCGCCGGATGGCGGCATCCCGTTGCGGTGCCGACCGCCGATATGGACTTCCGGATGTACGCGCATATCACCCGCGTGGTGGAAGCCGCCAAGTTCGATACGATCTTCTTCCAGGACACGGCCGCGGTGAACGGCAGTCAGGCGCTGGCGCGTGGCGATACGACCCGCACGCGCCTCAGCCGTATCGTCAAGCTGGAACCCACAACGCTGCTGTGCGCCCTGGCGGCGGTCACCACGCATATCGGCCTGATCGCCACCGCGACCACCACGTACAACGAACCTTACAACATTGCCCGGCGTTTCGCCTCCATCGATCATATCAGCGGCGGGCGCGCGGGCTGGAACCTCGTCACCTCGCAGATCGAGGATGAGGCGCAGAACTTCGGCTATGCGGAGCATGTGGATCATGCCCTCCGCTACGACCGAGCGAGGGAGTTCTACGATGTCGTGGTCGGACTGTGGGACAGCTGGGAGCAGGATGCGCTGCTGCGCGACAAGGCCAGTGGTATCTACATGGATCGTGACAAGGTGCATTTCCTCGATCATGTCGGGAAGCACTTCAAGGTACGTGGGCCGCTGAATGTCACGCGCTCGCCGCAGGGACGCCCGGTCGTCGCCCAGGCCGGCTCATCCGAGGCGGGACGCGAACTGGCGGCGAAAACCGCTGACGTGGTGTTCACCGCGCAGACCAGGCTCGATCAGGCGCGCGCTTTCTATGCCGATGTGAAATCACGTGCCGCACGCTACGGCCGATCCGCCGACGACATCCGCATCATGCCGGGCATCACGCCGGTGCTCGGCCGCACGCAGGCGGAGGCACGCGAACGCTACGAGGAACTGCAGGAACTGTTGCCCGACGATCTGGCGCTGCAGTCGCTGTCGCACATCTCCGGCGGACTGGACCTGTCGCAGTTCCCGCTCGACGGGCCGCTGCCCGACCTGCCGCCCAGCAACGCTGCCAAGGCACGCCAGGAACTCGTGGTGCGTACCGCGCGCGAGCAGAACATGACGCTGCGGCAGATCGCCAGGCACACATCCGCCGCGATGGGACACCGGGTGCTGGTCGGGACCGCGGAATACATTGCGGACGAACTGGAAAGCTGGCTCATGGAGGATGCCGCGGACGGGTTCAACGTCATCTGCAACCACTATCCCAAGCCATTGGAAGACTTCTGCCAGATGGTCGTTCCGGAATTGCAGCGGCGGGGGGTGTTTCGCCGGGAGTACACGGGTCGCACCTTGCGCGAGCATCTCGGCCTCAAGGTTCCGCAGAACCGCTATACGGATGCATAACCACCCAGGATCCGTTCGGGTCGCCTGACCGGCGACGGTTTGGCTGTGGACAGCGGCACCAAACGTTACGGCGCATCGGGGCGGATCCATGTCGCCCAGTTGTCGCAATCCGCATGGGCGCAACTCCGGCGATGACCGGCACAAACGTCATGACGCCCGTCATGCGCCGATTTTCGGAGCGTCATGGGAAGAAACAATTTACGCCGCGCCGCACACCTGCCAAACTTGATGCCATGAGGCCACGATTGGATGCAACCGGCGGCCGCGCCGGATGGCGACAAATGTCCGATGAAACCCAGTATGAAACCGCCGATGACCGTGCGCGTTTCGCCGCATCCCCATGCGATGCCAGCCCACAATGACTTCGCCGGCGCAACACGTCGGGCACCTGTGCGGGCAAACACCTGTCCGGTCGCGCGCATGTCCGGACGGTCATGCCGACTGCGCGCTGGATGCGCCACCCTGCCCGGCAGAACCCCGGCGGGGACCCCAGCCGCTGGCACTGATGCCGACCGCCGAACCCATGCGTTGGGCGCTGCCGCCCTTCACGTTCCACAACATCTGTATCCACGAGGTCTGAGCGATGCCCAAGCGTCCTTTCCATCTGTCATGGTTTCTGTCGCAGGGCTACGGTCCGAAGGGCTGGCGCGGCAACTGGCCCGGCAGCGACGTCGGGCGCTGGATGATGCCCGACCTGTTTCTCGACCTGGCGCGCGGGCTCGAGCGAGGTTGCTTCGACTACATGATCATCGAAGACTCATCGATGGTGCCTTACACCTACCAGGGATCACACGACACCTATCTGAAGTATGCGGCCAGTACACCAAAACTCGATCCGGCTGTCCTGGTGCCGTATCTGGCCCAGGCGACCAAGCATCTCGGACTGATTCCGACGCTGTCGGTGACGGAGTATCCGCCGTTTCTTCTGGCAAGGCTGGTCAACTCGCTCGACCACGTCACCGAGGGCCGCGTCGGCTGGAACTGCGTCACCAGCAGCAACGACGGTGCCGCCCAGAACTACGGTCACGACGGGCACATTCCGCACGATGAGCGTTACGATCTGGCCGATGAGTTCGCCGACCTGGTCACCAAGCTATGGGATGCGTGGGAGCCCGATGCGGTGGTGCTCGATCGCGAGACACCGATGTTCGCCGACGGCCGCAAGGTTCATGCGGTCAACCACGAGGGCAAGTATTTCCGCTGTCGTGGGCCGTTGAATGCGCCGCGATCGCCGCAAGGACGTCCGCCGATCTGCCAGGCAGGCGGATCGCCGCGTGGTCAACAGTTCGCGGCTCGCTGGGCCGATACGATCATCACCGATGCCGGCAGCGTGGAATCGATGAAGGAATACCGAGCCGGGGTGCGCCGTCGCGCGGTGGCGGCCGGTCGCGATCCAGACAGCATCAAGGTACTGTTCCTCGCCTACCCTCTGGTCGATACGACGAACGAGGTGGCGCACGAGCGTCGGCGCCTGCTGCGGGAGGATGCCAATCGCCATCTGGAGATGCAGTTGTCGACGATGTCACGCCTGACCAACATCGACTTCTCGAAATTCGATCCGGACGAACCCCTGCCCGAACTGTTCACCAACGGTCACCAATCCTCGCTGGCGAAATGGATCGGCAAGACCCCGCGGGAGGTCGCGGTTTCGCAGTCCAACAAGATGGGCATCGATTTCACCGGCACGATCGATCACGTCGCCGGAATGATGCAGGAGGTCATGGAGGAAGTCGGCGGTGACGGCTTCCTGTTCTTCAACGGCACGTTCGACCGGCGCTATATCATGGAAATCTGCGACGGATTGGTACCGGAACTGCAGCGCCGCGGGCTGACGCGGACCCAGTACCAGCACAAGCACTTCCGGGACAACCTGATGGAGTTCTGAGCGCGTTTGACGCTACGGCCCGGCCAGCCGGGGATCGTAATGCTCCCGCAGGCCGTTCCCCAGCATGTTCACGCCCCAGACCAGGACGATGATCGCGACCCCGGCCATGTTCGCGATCCAGGGCGCGATGAACAGGCGCGTATTGCCCTCGGCGAGGATATTTCCCCAGGTCGCCGCTGGCGGCGGCAGCCCCAGCCCCAGAAACGACAACGCGGTTTCCTGCAGGATCATCTGCGCCACCTGCAGCGTCGCCAGCACCGTCAGCACCGGCATCACCTGCGGCAGGATGTGCTGGCGCATGATGTAGAAGCTGCCGCCGCCATACAGGGTCGCGGCCTCGACGAATGGCCGCTCTCGTAACGACCGCGTCAGGCCGAACACCACGCGCGCATAGACCATCCAGCGCGAGATCCCCAGCACCAGGATGAGGTTGAGCGCGTTGCCGCCCAGTGCCGCCACCATCAGGATCGCCAGCAGAATGTCCGGAAACGCCATCTGGGCATCCGCGAACCGCATGATCGCCTGCTCGATCGCACCGCCACGCAAGCCGGCGATCACACCCGCGACACTGCCGATCAGCGCCGAGAACAGCATGGAGCTGACACCCACCAGGATCGACAGGCGCGAACCGTAGATCAGCCGCGACAACAGGTCGCGCCCGTAGTTGTCAGTGCCCAGGAAGTGTCCCGACGCGGCGTGCGCCGACCAGAACCCGGGCTTCAGCCGCGCCATCAGGTCCTGCTGGTACGGATCCCACGGCGCGATGAGCGGCGCGAGCACCGCGGCCAGCACTGCGAGCCCGACGATGCCGCCGCCGACAGCGATCTTGAACCGCTTGCCGAATATCCGCCGCTTCCTCAAGCGCGGCGAATCCGCGGATCGATCAACATCTGCAGCACGTCCACCAGCAGGTTCGCCAGCGCGATGGTCGTTGCGATGAAGAACACGGACGCCTCCACCACCGGCACGTCGCGGTGGAAGATGCTGTTGATCAACAGTCGCCCGACGCCGGGCCACGCGTAGATCGTCTCGGTAATGATGGACCCTGCCATCAGCGTGCCGATCTGGATGCCGAGGAAGCTCAGCACCGGGTTGACGGCGTTCGGCAGGATGTGGGTGATGAGCACCCGGCCGCGCGACAGGCCCTTCGACCGGCCGGTGACGACGAACTGCTCGCCCGCCAGCTCGATGATCGCGGTGCGCGTGATCAGCACGAAGTTCGGCAGCAGGATGGCGGCCAGGGTGACCGCCGGCAGCACGAGGTGCTTCAGGTCGCCATAGCCCGACGTCGGCAGCCAATGCAGCTGCAGGGCGAAGAATTCAATCAGCAGCATGCCGAGCCAGAACGATGGCATGGACTGGCCGGCGACTGCGACCGCGGAGATCACGGTATCGGCTGCCCGGTCGCGCCAGACGGCACAGGCGATCCCGCCAGCCACCCCAAGAACCAGCGCCAGGCCCAGGCCGGCTCCGGCCAGTTGCAAGGTGGCGCCGACGCGTTGCCAGACGACGCCCGCGGCCGAACCGCTGAACTGCAGCGACTCGCCAAAGTAGCCGTGCGCCAGGTCACGCAGGAAGATCAGGAACTGCATCGGCAGTGGCTGGTCGAGATGCAGTCGTTGCGAAAGCGCCGCCACCTGCTCCGGCGTCCGGTTGATGTCGAGAAAGATATCAACCGGATTTCCGGTCAGTCGCAGCACGACGAACGTTGCGAAAGCCACCAGCAGCAGCGTCAGCGGCAGGAACGCCAGGCGTCGCAGGACATAGAAAGCCATCGAGGATCCGCGATCGCTATTTCAGCCGCACCTGCGTCAGCCGCAGCAGCTTGTCAGCCGAGGCGCCGAAACCCGTGATGTCGTTGCTGACGCCGTACAGGCTGGGCAGGCCGAACAGGAAGATGGACGGGTTCTGCTGATCCAGGATTTCCATCATCCGGTGATAGTCCTTCACCCGCTCCGCTTCGCTGGTGGTGGAACGGGCGGCGACGAAAAGCTGCTCGTATTCCGGATCGACCCACTTTGTTCGGTATCCGGCCTTGGTGTACCAGACCGAGGCGAAGTCGGCGTCACCCAGGCTATACCAGCCGATCATGTAAAGCACGCCGAGTTTCTGCGCGTTGGACATCTGCTGGAACACGCCGCCCTCGACGATGTTCACGGTGGCCTTCACGCCGATCTGGTTCAGCATGCCGGCCACCGCATTACAAATGTCAGTATCCGAGACGTATTTGCCGTTCTGCGTCGTGATCGGGACCGGGGTGTTGAAGTCGTAGCCGGCGTCCTGCAGCATCTTCCTGGCCTTCGCTGGATCATACGGCCGGGCTTTAAGATCCGGGTTCCAGCCCAGCACGCCCTTCGTCAGCACCTGACCCTGCAGGATCTCCCCCTGCCCTTTCAGGATCTGCTTGAGAATGAGCGGCTTGTCGATCGCATAGTCGAACGCTTCGCGTATCCTGGGGTTGTCGAACGGTTTGATCGTTGGATCGAAGGTCAGAACCAGGCCGACGGTCGTGCTGATCTCGTCCACCTTGGCACTGCCGGATTCGTTCACCTGGTCGATGAGGTCGACCGGGACCTCCTCGATGATCTGGCTTTCGCCCGCGACCAGCGACGCGACGCGGGTGGAGCCGTCGGGGATGGTACGGATCAGCAGATTGTCGAAATGCGGCGCTCCGCCCCAGTAGTTCTTGTTGGCGGTGAGTGCGTAATTATCACCTGGCACCCACTCCTGGAAGACGAACGGTCCGGTGCCGACCGGGTGTGACGCGACCGCATCCGCCCCGACCTTCTCATAGTAGTGCTTGGGCTCGATGATAATGTCCGACAGGCCGCGCAGCAGCGTGGGAAACACCGTCTTGGTCTTGATGTCGACTGTGTATTTGTCCACCGCCGTGGTGCTCTGCACCTGGCCGATGCGGGACATGTAGGCATAGCCTGTCGTCGGGTCCATGACTCGGTTGATGGAGAACACCACGTCATCCGCGGTGAACGGGACGCCGTCGCTGAACGTTACGCCCTGGCGCAGATGAAAGCGCATAGTGGTCGGATCGATCGCCTCCCAGCTTGTCGCCAGGGCGGGATGCAGGTCGCCCCTGTTGTCCCGCGCCAGCAGCGGATCGTTGGTCTGCTGCAGCAGACTGAGCGAGGCGTAGGAACTGACGCCCGGGCGCAGGCTGTCGGGGAAGACGGCAGCACCGACGGTCAGTGTCGTTCCGGCGGCGAACGCCGGGACGCCGGTGGCCAACAGCGGCGCGAGCAAGGCAGCCAGAGCGAGAACGGGGCGGCGCTTCATCATATTCCTCTTCAATGCACGTCGCTTTTCAATGCACGGCATGGACCAAGTGGCAGGCCGAGCGGTGACCGTCGCCAAGGTCGACCAGCGCCGGGTCGTCGGTCCGGCAGACCGGCATCACGGCGGGACAGCGTGTGTGATAGCGGCAGCCCGGCGGCACGGCTCGGGCGCTGGCGATCTCGCCCACAACCTCGGTGCGGCTACGAACCGCGCCCGGCCGATGCGCGGGCACGGCGCTGAGCAGCGCACGCGTATAAGGATGCTGCGGCGTTCGGTAGAGTGTCACCTTGTCGGCGATCTCCACGATGCGGCCAAGATACATCACCGCGACACGGTCGGCGACATGCCGCACCACCCGCAGGTCGTGCGAGATGAACAGGTAGGTCAACCCGAACACCCGCTGCAGATTCGTCAGCAGGTTGATGACCTGTGCCTGCACCGAAACGTCCAGGGCCGACACAGGCTCATCGCACACCACGAAATCAGGCTGCAGCGCGAGCGCCCTCGCAATGCCGATGCGCTGCCGCTGCCCCCCGGAGAATTCATGCGGGTACCGCGCGGCGTGCTCGGCCGCGAGCCCCACCAGCGGCAGCAGTTCCAGGACCCTGGCTCTGCGGGCCGCCGCGGATAGGCCGGCCAGCCGCATCGGTTCGGCGATCAGCGACGCTACCGTCATGCGCGGATTGAAGGCACTGCCAGGGTCCTGGAAGACCAGCTGCATCCGTCGGCGCGCGGCGCGCAGTTGCTTGCTATCCAGTTCGGAGATCTCAAGGTTGTCGAATCGCACCGTGCCGGCGGTTGGCTCCACCAGCCGCATCAACAGACGGCCAGTGGTAGACTTGCCGCAGCCGCTCTCGCCCACCAGCGCCAGTGTCTCGCCGCGGGCAATGGTGAACGAAACACCATCCACCGCACGCACCGAACCGGTTACGCGCTTGCGAAACGCACCCGACACCACCGGATAGTGCTTGACCAGGTTATCGGCGCGAACCAGCGCCGTCACGCGGTCACCGACGCATGGCGAAGGCAGGCGGCATCGTGGCGTTCGCCCACCGACATGAGTGAAGGCAGGATCCGAGTGCACGCGTCCCACGCGTACCGGCAACGGGGATGAAACGCGCAACCGGACGGCATGGTGAACGGGCTGGCAACGTTGCCTTCGATCGCCGGCAGGACCTCGGGATCGTCGTCCTCCAACGGCGGCATGGAGCGGAGCAACCCCTCGGTGTACGGATGGCCCGGCTGCTCAAACAGCGCCGCCACGGGCGAACGTTCCACAATGCGGCCCGCGTACATCACCAGCACGTCGTCGGCAAATGTTGCGACCACGCCCAGATCGTGCGTGATCAGCAGCACCGACATGTGCAGCGTGTGCTGCAGGTCCGACAGCAACTCCAGGATCTGTGCCTGGGTCGTGACGTCCAGTGCGGTGGTCGGTTCGTCCGCGATCAGCAGCTTCGGGCCACAACTGAGAGCGATGGCGATCATCACGCGCTGCCGCATGCCGCCGGAGAGCTCGTGCGGATAGGCGCGCATGGTCTGCGCCGGCGAAGGAATGCGCACCAGCGACAGCAGTTCCGTCGCCCGTGCGCGCGCCGCCGACCCCGCGAGACCGAGTTGCAGCACCAGCGGTTCCATCACCTGATGTCCGATCGTGAAGATCGGATTCAGCGATGCCATCGGGTCCTGGAAAACCATTGCGATCTCGCGGCCACGCACAGAGCGCATCTGCCGTTCCGTGATCGTTCTGAGATCGCGACCGGCGAAGCGGACCTGACCCGCGGTGACACGAGCGGCTTCCGGCAGCAACCGCATCATCGCCATCGCCGTCACGCTCTTGCCGCTGCCCGACTCTCCCACGACGCCGAGCGTTCGGCCCGGGCGCAGGTCGAAGCTCACGCCACGAATGGCATCAAAGGATCCGCGCCGCGTATCGAAAGCGACGGTGAGGTCCCGCACCGAAAGGAGCGGCGTTTCATCCATTCAAGCTGCCATCCGATCCTGTTCCGGGCTGAGCCGCCGCTCGCCCACGCTCCCAATCTCGGCAGAATATGCTGCACCGCACAAGCCCATATCGGCGCATCGGTATCCGACATATGGTATTGGCGAGCATCGGCGTTCGGCGATGCGGCGCAGATCGTGGTTCGATGCCCGCTAGGTGCGTTGTTCCAGGCTGGCGACGAACTCATCCTGGGACACGGCATCCCGCGGATTGCGCCCTCGCTCGCGATAGAACACTTCGTATCGCTTGAATTCCTCCAGGACCCGGCGCAGTTCGACGACCGCGTCGTCATGCAGGTCGACACGCACGTCGATGTCCGGATAATCCGGTTGCGCGACGATCCGGATGATTGCCGAACGCTCCGTCAGAGGGCCGTTTGCACCCGTCTGACCGCCCGCATCGCGTCCGCCTTCCAGTGCCGCCAGCAATCGGAACTCCAGCGCCGCGTCCGGTTCCGCCAAGAACCCTTCGGCTATGGCATCGACCACGTGCGGCCCCGCAAGCACGTTGCCGAACGCCACGTAGCCGCCGCCGATCCGATGGCCGGCCCAGGGGCGGGGTCCGGAGCCGGTATGAGCTGCGGCGTTGCCGTCCCGGTCCAGAATGGCAATCTGACGATAGTCGTGGTCGGGATCATTCTGGGCCAGCGTCTGCATCACATGCGCCGGAGAAAATCCTTGCCCGAGCAGTTCAATCGCCAGCGTATCATTCCCGCGGTTGATGAAGGCCTGCGTCTTGCAGATGCCAACCCCCGCGAGGATGCCCTCGCAGCGGCCGCCTGAAGCGATCGAGAAAGTCGCCGTCGCCAGGCCAAGGCGACCGCTTCGCGGGCAGCGCGCTATGATCGAGTAGGTCATCTAACCCTCCGCCGCGTGAAGCTGGGCCATGAATTTTTCCTGTGGCATGGCGCCGCGCGGATTGCGGCCGCGGTCGCGGTAATAGTCCTCGTACAGCTTGTACTCGGTGTAGATGCGACGAAGCTCCTCCACCGCTGTGGCGTGCAGGTCGACGCGTAGGTCGATATCCGCATAGGCGTGCCGCGAGTACACCACCAAGGCCGCGGAACGTTCCGGCTTATGCCGTTGCGCGGTGCCCTGCCCGCCGGCGTCTCGACCTGCCTCGATCCCCAGCAGCAGACGGTGTTCCAGATCGGCCTCCGGTTCGGCCATGAAGCCGGCGGCGATCGCATCCACGACGCCCGAACCCACCAGTCCGTTGCCGAACGCCACGCAGCCCTGCCCGGTCACGTGACCCGACCAACCGCGCGTCCGCGGTCCGGTATGCGCCACGGCGTTGCCGTCCCGGTCGATGACACCGATCTGGCGGTATTCGAAGTTCGGGTCGTTCGACACCAGTTGCGATAGAACCGAGGCTGCCGTGAAGCCCTGATCCAGTAGGCGCAGAGCCAGCTTGTTGTTGGACTGGTTGACAAAAGCCTGGCTCATGGTAACGCCGGTCATCGCTTTGACACCGTTGCAGTAGAGGCCAACGGTGATCGAGAACGTTGCGATCCCAATACCCAGACGTCCGGTTCTCGGGCAGCGGCCCAGCACGGTATAGGTCATGGAAGTCGCCTCCTAACCGCGCCGCGCTTTAAGACCGGCAACGAAAACATCCTGCGGTATCGCTTTGCTCGGCTCCCGCCCCCGGTCTCGATAGAACGCCTCGTAGAGCTTGAATTCCTCCAACACCCGGCGAAGTTCCGCGACCGCTGTCGGATGCACGTCAACGCGAACGTCGATATCGGGATAATCCAGCCGGTCCACCACCTTGATGGCGGCCGACCGCTCGGGCTTATGGGAATCAACGGTACCTTGGCCGCCGGCATCGCGACCGGCTTCGAGCGCCTGCATCAGGCGGAGTTCGAGCGGATCCCCGGGTTGCGCCTGGAAACCGGCGATCAGCGCCTCCAGCACGCGCGGACCGACGAGGCCGTTGCCGAATGCCACACAATCTGCAGCGATCTGATGTCCGGACCACCCGCGCGTGCCAGTTCCGGTATGGGCCGCGATCCGTCCCTCACGATCCATGATCGCGATCTGCCGATAGTCGTGCTCGGTATCATTCGCCGCCAGCGCCTGCATCACCCGAGCCGGGAGCAGACCCTGGGCCAGCAGCTTGATCGCGAGCGGATCATTGGTACGGTTGGGGAATGCCTGTGTCTTGCAGATGCCGATATTGGCGGCCACGCCTTCGCACCGTCCACCGACAGCCAGCGAGAATGTGGTGATCCCCAGACCCAGCCGGCCGGTGCGGGAACAGCGTCCGATGATGGTGTAGGTCATCGTGCGCCCTCCGCCTGCGCCAGGCGCGATACGAAGACATCCTGCGGCACGGCGTCCCGTGGGTTGTCGCCTCGGTCGCGATAATAGGCGCGATATGGCTCGTACTCCTCGAAGGCGCGGCGCAGTTCATCGACCGCGTGATCGTGCAGATCCACCCGCAGATCGAGGTCGGCGTGGTCATAGGCGCTGTAGACCAGAACGGCGGCAGATCGTTCGGTCAAATGGCCGTCATTACCGACCTGGCCTCCTGCGTCGCGCCCCGCCTCGATCGCCCGCAGCAGCCGACGTTCGAACGTTTCATTCGGTTCCGCCTCGTAGCCCGCGGCGATGGCGTCCACGACGTGTTGCCCCGCCAACACGTTGCCCATCGCGATATATCCGTCACCGACCAGATGTCCCGAATAGCCGCGGGTCTTTGGGCCGCTGTACGCCGCTGCCTGGCCCTCCCGATCGATGACGGCGATCTGGCGATAGGCAAAATCCGGGTCGTTGGCCTGCAGTTCTTCGACCACCCGAGCGGGGGTGAAGCCTTGTGCCAGCAAGCGGAGCGCCAGCGCGTTGTTGCCCTGGTTCACGAACGCCTGAGTCATGGTGGCACCGACATTGCTGCGCAGGCCGTTGCAGTACAAGCCTACCCCGATCGAGTATGTCGCAATCCCGATGCCGATCTGCCCGGTTTGCGGATTCCGGGCTACCACGGTGAAGGTCATGAACGGTTCTCCTCAGCTTCGTCTATACGGATGCAGCTCGCCCAGTGCTCCGGCGTCACGTACGCACGCGGCGGGAACGCGGTCGCACAGGCCGCGATAGCCAGCGGACAACGGGTTCGAAAAACGCAGCCGGAGGGGGGATTTGCCGGATCGGGCAGATCGCCTGTCAGGATCGTCCGTTGCCGCGCGCGTTCCTGCACCGGATCCGGCAGGGGTACCGCGGACAGCAAGGCTCGGGTGTAGGGATGCAGCGGTCGCGCGTACAGCTCTGCCTTGGGCGCGAACTCGACGATTCTGCCGAGATACATGACCGCAACGGTGTCGCTGATGTGCCGCACGATGCTGAGGTCGTGCGAAATAAACAGGTAGGTCAGCCCGAGTTCCCGCTGGAGGTCCTGCATCAGGTTGACGATCTGCGCCTGTATCGAAACATCCAGCGCCGAGACCGGCTCATCGCACACGATCAGGTCCGGCCCCACCGCCAGCGCGCGGCAGATCGCGACGCGCTGCGCCTGTCCGCCGCTCAGCTGGTGCGGGAAGCGCTCCAGGAACGTCGCAGGCAGGCCCACGAGGTCCAGCAACTGATGAATGCGTGCCGCGCGGGCCCGACCCTTCGCAAGGCCATGAATGTTCAGCGCTTCATTCAGTGAATCGCCAATAGGCACCCGCGGATCGAGCGACGCTGCCGCATCCTGAAACACGATCTGGATGCGCCGTCGCATTCGTCGCATGTCGCGCCGATCAAGCCGCCCGAGATCGGTACCCTCGAACACCACGCGTCCGCCGCTTGGCCGTTGCAGCATCATGACGGTAAAGCCAAGCGTTGACTTGCCACAGCCGGATTCGCCGACGATGCCGAGTGTCGTGCCGCGTGGCACAGAAAAGTTGACCCCGTTCAGCGCGCGCACCTGGCCGCCGCCATGCCGTGCCGGGAAATCAACCGTCAGGTCATCGACCTCCAGGATGGTGCTCATGCTGACGGCTGCGCCTGATAGGCGGACAAGTCGACCAGGCAGGCCGCTTCATGTCCGCCGCCGCGCGCACGCATCGCGGGCGCAACGGTTTGGCATTCATAACCCGCGACGCGGCAACGGGGCAGAAACGGACAGAGTGTCGTGACCTTGGTCAGATCAGGCGGCATACCGTCTATCGGCGTCAGGCGGCCCTGCGCGAGACCGTCCACCCGAGGCGTGGAGCCCATCAGCCCGAGGGTATAGCCGTGGCTCGGCCGCTGAAACAGATCATCTACTGGACCCGTTTCCACGATCTGGCCGGCGTACATTACGTTGACCCGGTCACACATGCCGGCGATGACGCCCAGATCGTGACTGATCCAGATCACCGCCGTTCCGAGATCGCGTGTCAGGCGCTTCACCAGTTCGATGACCTGCGCCTGGATCGTTACGTCAAGCGCGGTTGTAGCCTCATCGGCGATCAGCAGCTTTGGATTGCAGGACAAAGCAATCGCAATCATCACCCGCTGACGCATCCCGCCGGACAGCTCATAGGGGTATTGCTTCAGGCGGCGTTCGGGCAGCGAGACGCGCACGCGGGTCAGCCAGTCCAGCGCCTGCGCCCGCGCTTCGGCCCGCGACACTTTCTGATGC
>DASWON010000081.1:0-7457 GCA_036398735.1 Rhodopila sp. | reverse complement strand
CGGCGTCGTCCGACGTCACCGGCAAGGCCTGCACGCCGAACACCATGCACTGGTCGTTCGATACCTACATGGAGGCAAGATCAACCGGCGGTGCCATGGTGAAAGCCGGCGGCGACACCTGGTATTTCGTCACGCCGAACTACGCCTTTGGTGAGGCTACCCAGCGCGACACCACCCGGTTCGTCGAGGCGGCCGGCGGCAAGGTGCTGGGATCGCAGTTGTATCCGTTCCCCGAGACCACCGACTTTTCGGCGTTTCTGGTCAAGGCCCAGGCGTCGGGGGCGAAGATCCTGGGGATCTGCGGCGCCGGCTCCGACCTGATCAACTGCATCAAGCAGGCGCACGAGTTCGGTCTGACCCGCACGATGAAACTGGCGGCTATGGTCGCCTACACCACCGACATGCATTCCGTCGGGATCGAAATGGCGGCGGGCACGCGGCTTTCCGAGACCTATTACTGGGACCTCAACGATCGCACCCGAGCGTTTCAGAAGCGCATTCAACCGAAGGTCACGCTGTGGCCGAACATGGCGCAGGCGGGCGACTACTCCTGCACACTGCACTATCTGAAGGCCGTGAAGGACATCGGCGCCCGCGCCGCCAAGGCCGATGGCGCGGCCACGGTCGCGCGCATGAAAGCCATGCCGACCGACGATGACTGTTTCGGCTCCGGCAAGATCCGCGAGGATGGCCGCAAGATCCATCCGGCCTATCTGTTCGAGGTCAAGCAACCCTCGGAAAGCCGCCATGAGTGGGATCTGTACAAGTTGATCGGCATCACCCCGGCCGAAGAGGCATTCCGCCCGCTCTCCGACAATGCGTGCCCGCTGGTGAAGGCCTGAGCCCCTGAAGCACGGGCGGGATCACCGGATATCGGGATCTACCAGATATAAGGGATCAGCCGGGACCGCGTGTGGCTTGCGTAGTCGTTGTAGCCGGGGAGCGCCTGCCGCAGCATGCGCTCCTCACCCATCGCTCGCAGCCCGAGGGCCGTCGTGAACAGGGGGACGACGAGCAGACCCCACCATGAGCCCAGCAACAGGGGGACGCCAAGGAAGTAGAGCAACGCCGCGGCATACATGGGATGTCTCACAACACGGTACGGTCCCTCCGTCACCACCCGCTGCTCGGCCTGGAGCCGCACCTGCGGTGCCGCGAACCGGTTGGCGCGGAACACCCGCCACACCAGAACCATGCAAAGCGCGATCAGGATCGCGCCAGATATCTGTGTCCACAGCGGAACCCGCGACCAGCCGAAGCGACGCGCGTCCAGTGCGATCAGCACGAGCCACAGCACGAACGCCGGCACGCCCAGGGCCAGGAAGAGGCGGTCCCAGGGCTCCTGGTCACGATGAAACCGTGACAGTCGCGCCTCCAGCAGTGCCGGATCGTGGCGCTGCAGCCAGACGCCGATCAGCAGGGCGGACACCGCGGACAGGGCCAGGTATGCCCAGGCCTCCGGCCAGTCCCATCCACCGCCCGCGCCGAACAGGATTGCTGCCAGCACGACCAGCCACACCACCGTCTGAAGCAGACCGCGAGCAGCCATTGCCACGCCTTCGTTGCCGACGACCCTGGTCGGTGGCCGGATGAGAGGAGCAGCCGCCACCTACATCAGCAGCGGCGGCCTCTCATATTTCTCTCCGTGGCGGTCGGATGCAACCGGGCAGGCCGGATCAGCGCCCCTGAAGCGTCGAGTTAATGCTGAGGTCGATCCGGCGCGGCGTAGTTGCAGGGGCCTCGGCCACCTCTTCAATCGTCGTGTGCCACGGCCGTTCGGCAACCGGGCGCAGATCGGACGGCACCTGGTTGATCACCGGCTGCGGCGCCGGGCGGGAGATGTCGGCTATGACGACGCCGGTGTCGGGACGGTTATAGATGAAGCCGTAGGTCGGATAGACCGACCCGAACTGGCCGCCCCGGCCCAACTCGACCCGCACCGCCGACCAGTTGTTGGCCTCCGAGACGTCGACCACCGTCACGCCGTGAGACACTCCGCCCCGCGCGGCGGCACCGGGCCAGTTCGCATGATCGACAATGACCTGGCGCGGATTAACCACCTGGGTGACGACCGCCACATGCCCGAGGCGCATGCGCCCGTTCGCGCGGAAATTCAGCACGCTGCCAGGCTCGGGCCGGTTGCCGCGGGCGTAAAGGCCCTGCGCATTCTGCCACCACTGCCAGGCGTTGCCTGTCACCATGATCCCCGAGACCTGGCGCGCATACGGAACGCAGGAGATGCCGTTCGAGCGCGCAGCCAGACGCCGCGTAGTGCCTCGTATGGAGCGAGACATCAGCATCGGGTGAGACAAAGCCACCCCCTGAGATGTCCGACCGGCGGGCCCGAAGGTCAGCCGGGTGCTGATCGGATAGGCGCGGAACGACGCATCCGGCTTGATCAGCGGCCGGGTGCTGTTCTGATGTGGCGCCGCTTCGACATGTCCGGCAACGAATGGACAACTAAACAGGAGCGTGTAGCCCAGAAGCCATGCTTTTGTTCCTGTTTTCAGTGCCCGCATCAGACTCGCCCCCTCGGATATCGTCAGACAAGACCGGCGGTAACAGCAGGGTTGCAAAGCTGACAACCCTCCCGAAGGCGAAATTCGTATGCGTCAATTCATTTCTTCTCCTGAAGCCTGTGGATAACGCGGCAAAATAGGAAAATATACTTCATGACGCGAAGGTGAGACCGGACCCGCGGAGAAAATGTCACGGGTGTGTCTTTCGTGCATCGATGCGTCTTGCCAACGCGACCGCTGACGTCGCATGCGCGGCGCTCAAATGTGTCTCATGAGGTGACACTGTCGTCGAGCGCTTGACGGAATGTGGTCCTGCCGAGAGAAGAGCGGCGGGACGCGGTTTTTTGGAAGGATTTTAGTGCCATGAATTCCGCCCTAACGCGCGCCGTGCGGGTCGGCTGCATTGAGATCAGCAACGAAATGCCGTTCGTGCTGATTGCCGGACCGTGTCAGATCGAGTCGCGCAGCCACGCGCTTGAGGTGGCACACGCGTTGCGTGAAATCTCTGCACGCACCCAGGTGCCGGTGATTTTCAAGTCCAGCTACGACAAGGCGAACCGCACCAGCGCCTCGGCTGCACGCGGAATCGGCATCGACGCCGGGTTGGCGATCCTCAGCGACGTGCGAGCGGCGACCGGGATGCCGGTGCTCACCGATGTCCATGCGCCAGATCAATGCGCGATCGCGGCACAGGCCGTGGACGTGTTGCAGATCCCTGCCTTCCTGTGTCGGCAGACGGATCTGCTGCTGGCCGCGGGCGAAACCGGACGGGCGATCAACGTCAAGAAGGGGCAGTTTCTGGCGCCGTGGGACATGGCGAACGTCGCCGCCAAGATCGCCAGCACCGGCAACGACAACATCCTGCTGTGTGAACGAGGGGTCAGTTTCGGTTACAACACCCTGGTCAGCGATATGCGCAGCCTGCCGATCATGGCGCGCACCGGCTACCCGGTGGTGTTCGATGCGACGCATTCGGTGCAGCAACCCGGCGGGCAGGGGACCTCATCGGGCGGGCAGCGGGAGTTCGCGCCGATACTGGCCCGCGCCGCACTCGCTGTCGGTGTCGCGGCGGTGTTTATCGAGACCCACCCGGACCCCGACAAGGCGCCGTCGGATGGCCCCAACATGATCCCGCTGCGCGAGATGGAGGCACTGATCACCCGTCTCGCGGGGTTCGACCGGCTGGCGAAACAGCCTGGATAATGGCGCCGGTTCCGCGAGCGCTGGCCGACGGCGATGTTCGACGTCTGCGCGGCATCTGCCTGGCCCTCCCTGCGGCAACTGAGAAGGAAACCTGGGATACGCCGACCTTCCGCGTCCGCGACAAGATCTTTGCGATGGCCCGTGCCACGGAGGGCCGTACCGGGATCTGGTGCAAGGCACCGCCGGGTATGCAGGCCATACTGATCGCCGCGGCGCCGGATCGGTTCTTCCGGCCACCGTATGTCGGCCCCAAGGGGTGGATCGGCATCTGGCTGGATGAGGCGACCGACTGGGAGGAACTGGCCGATCTGATCGGCCGCAGCTACCGGATGACAGCACCAGGCCGGCTGCTCAGGACGCTCTGAGCACGGTGGCGGGGCACGAACGCGCAAGCCCAGGCCCAAAGTGGCGGCCAGTCGCCGAAAAGAAGCGGCCGGGCGCCGAGGCCATTGATCGGACGGCAGTGACTGACCAGGCCCCGAGGAGCGGGGCGCTTCGTGCGGCGGCCGGTGCCGGAGGCACGAGCCGTTCCGGAGGTGCGGCCAGTTCCAGGGGCGGGGTCCAGTCGGTCAGGATGTCCGATCGACAACACGTCCGTGACCGTGGTGCTATCGTCGGCGCGGCGTCTCCAGTCGGCCAGGATGTCTGATCGACCGGATCGTCCGATTGGTCCGGTCCGGTGCATTGCCGATAGGCCGGACACTCGCCCATACGCCGATCGACCGCAGCCGACCGGCCTCGTTTCAGCAGTCCAGCCGATAGACCCGACGCGCCGTGCCGGCGAAGATCGCAGCCTTCTCCTGCGCAGAGCATCCGGCCGTCAACCGTTTCAGCGCGTTGAACAGCGCAGCGAAACCGATGCCCATCTTCTCCACCGGGAAATTGCTCTCCGCGATGCAGCGATTCGCACCGAACAGTTCCACGCACGTCTCCACATACGGGCGCCAATGGGCGGCGAGTTGTTCCGACGAGGGCGGTGCCTCGAGACCCATGTAGTCATAGGCCGCCAGCCGCATCATCATGCCGCCCAGCTTCATCGTCACGTTCTGGCATTTGGCCAGTTCGGTAACCGAGCGCTTCCAGTCGGCGAACACCTCGTCCTGCTTGCCGGCATACCGGCCGTACCCCAGCGGCCCGCCGCAGTGTCCGACGATGATGTTGCTGGCAGGAAATGCGCGTGCGAGGTCGGTGATGTCCGGCAACTGCGGATGGAAGCCCCAGGCATCGAGCGACAGCCCCAGCGCCGATAGCCTGGCCATGCCGGCCCGGAAGTCGGGGCGCAGATACAGGCCAGGCTGCATGTCGGGCGCGCTGTTGCCGATCACCGGGTCGGCGTCGTAGCCCGCCGAGTGGCGCACCCCGCGGAACCGCCCGCCGCCCGCTCGGATATGTGCCTCCAGCACCGGCGTCACCCAGTCGCCCGCCGTCAGGTCAGCGTAGCCCACGATACCGGCCGCGACACGGGTCTTGCCGTAGCCGCCGCTGTCGCTCATGGCGGCGATGCCGGCGACGAATTCGGTCTCGCCCACCGGGCGCATCTGTTCCGGCCCGCTCGCGCGGTACATCGAGTGGCACTGCAGGAACACGCTGCCGACGACGTTGTGACCGGTGGCGCAGTCGGCGAGGAATTCGTCGATCAGGTAGCGGAACGCCGGGACCTCCCATGATTCGCCGCGAGCCCCGCCGGTGCGATGCCACAGATGATGGTGCGTATCGATGATCGGCAGATCGGGATCGATGATCGGTTCGGGCGGCGCCTTCGCCAGCCAGGCGTCCCTGGGCGGAAAAATCCGGCCGAACGCGGTCTTCGTCTGTGGTGTGGTCATCGGCGTTTCCCCTTTTTTCCGAACGGCCGATTACCGCACGACACAGGCTGTGGCTCAAGACGGTGCCCCTCCCGCCTGCACGTCGCCACCCACCCGCGTGGCCACCCGCCCGCGTCGCCGTCTGCACGTCGCCACCCACCCGCGTGGCCGCCTGCTCGCGTCGCCGCCTGCACGTCGCCGCCCACCCGCGTGGCCACCCACCCGCGTCGCTGCCTACCCGCACGTCCCGCACGAGCCGGGTCCAGCAGCTTCCCCATCCATTTGAACCGCGCACGCCTGCTGCGCGTGGCTGCGGCCGGAACCGCTGCCGCGGCGGCTTGATCGCGCAGGCCGTTGCGCGTACGGTCGTGCGCCGTTCACAACGGCCTATCAATGAAAATAACATACAACTGTCTCGACGGGCATGCCTGGCCGCCGGGCGATTGTGTGCAACCATGAAAGCCCAGGACTCGCATGATACTTTCGCGTCGCGATGCTCTCACCGGCGCCGCCGCCGTCACCGCCTTGGGAGGCGCCAGCCTGGCCGCCGGCCGCTCCGCTCGCGCCCAGGGCGCCACACCGACGATTCGCGTCGGCGTGCTCACCGATCTGTCAGGGCAGTACCGCGACAACTCGGGTCCGACGACCGTACTGGCGGCCAAGCAGGCGGTGGAAGATTTCAACCCGGCCTCGCATGGCGTCAATGTCGAGGTCCTTGCGGCCGACCACCAGCAGAAGCCCGATGTCGCGGCCGGAATCGCCAGGCAATGGTTCGACCGGGATCAGGTGGACGCGATCGCGGACGTAAACAACACCGCCATCGCGCTGGCGGTGAACGGCATCGCCGTCGAGAAGAACAAGGCGCTGCTGATGTCGGGCGCGGCCTCCGCCGATCTTACCGGCAAGTACTGCAGCCCGAATGCGATCCATTTCGCCCCTGACACCTGGTTCGACTCGCACTCGACCGGCGGCGCGGTGCTCAAGGATGGCGGCACGAGCTGGTACCTGATCGTCGCCGACTACACCTTCGGCCATGCCCTGGCCAACGAGGTCACCTCCCTGGTCACCAAGGGCGGTGGCAAGGTTCTCGGCAGCATTCCGTATCCGTTCCCCGGCACGACCGATTACTCGTCATTCCTGCTGCAGGCACAGGCGAGCGGCGCCAAGGTTATCGGGCTGTGCAACACCGGCGGCGATATGGAGAACTGCGTCAAGCAGGCGGCGGAATTCAACCTGATGAACCAGGGCATTAAAGTTGCGGCCCTGGTCGGCTTCATCACCGAGGTCAAGTCGATGGGCCTGGAGACCGCGCAGGGTCTGCTGCTCTCGGGAACGTTCTACTGGGACCTGAATGAGCGGACCCGTGCCTTCACCAAGCGCTTCCTGCCGAAGACGCCGAACAACTACCCCAGCGACCTGCACGCTTCATGCTACGCCGCGGTCACCCACTACCTGAAGGCCGCGGCCGGACTGGGAGCCGCAAAGGCCAAGAGCGGGCTCGACGCGATCAACTGGATGAAGGCGAACCCGACCGACGACGACTGCTTCGGCCGGGCCAGCATCCGTCCCGATGGCCGGTTCATCTGCCCGGGCTATTTGTTTCAGGTGAAGACGCCGGCACAGAGCAAGAGCCCGTGGGACGTGTTCAACGTGGTGTCGACGACTCCGGCCGACCAGGCATTCCGGCCGATGGCGGAAGGCGGCTGCAGTCTGATCCACGCCTGACGCGCCGTCACGCGGCCCGGGCACAGCAAATCGCCCTCACCGATCGTCAGGCCGGGCAGGCCGGCCTGGCCGGTGAGAGCGGTCGTGGCGTGACCTCACCGATCGTCAGGCGACGGCCGTCCGCCGATAGCGGCCTGCCCCGGCATGTCGCATACGCTTGACCGGGCGGGTCCTTCCGCGCCCGGTCGGCTGGCTGCTCAGGGTG
>DASWON010000080.1:0-15823 GCA_036398735.1 Rhodopila sp. | reverse complement strand
CTGCTCGATCCTGCGAGCGGCCGGCTGCTGGCTGATGTTCTACCGCCTTGGATTCACGTGCCGGCGGCATCGCCTCAGGCGACAGCCTTCCGATGGCTGCTCGACCAGCTTGTCGAGGAGCGGGCTGCCGAGCAACCGGGCACGCAGCTCGCATCGGCGCAACTCGCCCAGCTTCTCTTCATCCAGATCTTACGCGCCCATCTCAAAACGTCGGGTCCTATGCCGGCCGGGTGGCTGCGCGCGCTGGGCGACCCCCGCATCGCTCCCGCCCTTCGCCTGATGCATGCCGATCCCGGGCGCACCTGGCATCTCGACGAACTCGCCAGGGCATGTGCCATGTCCCGAACGACGTTCGCTTCCCATTTCAAGAGCGTCGCGGGGGCCTCGCCACTGGCCTATCTCACCGAATGGCGTATGCATCTTGCCGAACGGGCGCTGCGGGAGGAGGCCACGCCGGTCTCGGTTGTCGGCCAATCGCTCGGCTACACATCCGAGAGCGCTTTCAGCAACGCCTTCAAGCGCGTGATCGGCCATTCACCCAGAGCATGCCGGAATGCCGCGCGGATTTCCGCTTCGTATACCACTGGGCGTGAGGTCAACGACGCTCATTCGCGAGGAGCGCGCGACGCCGGCGGCATCAACGTCCGGCAGTGAAAAACAGCTGCCGCCGCGCTGGACGTCGGCTTTCAGGGTGGCTCGATCTGAGACACCGCGGCCCGACCAAGTCGCGGCCGGACCGACGATCCTGGATGGGCACTCCCGTGCGTGCGATTTGGATTTTACCCCGGAGCGTCCTCACGGACGGTCAGGACGCCGTTCGGTGCGTTCAGGTCCCAGCGGATCCCGCAGCCAATCGTCTCCGGCGACAGTCACTTCCCGCATGTAGTCGACGAAACTGCGCACGATCGGGGAAATCTCGCGTCTGCTCGGAAAGATCATGCTGACGGGGAGAGGCGGGAGCGACCATCCCGGCAGCACGCGCTCGAGCCGTCCGGCCAGAACATCGTCCCCGCACAAATAGGCGGAGAGCATGCCGACACCTGCGCCGTGCCCCACGAGCGCGCAGATGGTAAGCGCGTCGTTGACCTCTACCCGCGTGATCGGCTCGACGCGTGTTTCCGTTTCGCCGCTCACCAGGCGCCAAGGGCGGGTCCGTCCGTTCGGTCCGGGAAAATCGATCACCTTGTGCGCCAGAAGATCGTCGGGCACCTGCGGTCGGCCGTGCTGGTCGAGATAGGATGACGCCGCGCAGAGATATTGGGTCAAGGTGCCCAGCCGGGTCGCGACCATTTCCGAATCGGACAACGGACCCATGCGGATCGCAATATCCACTTGCTCGGCAACGAGTTCGGCGTTGCGGCTCGTCAGATCGATCGAGACACTGACGTCGGGGTAGCGGTTCAGAAAGCCCGGCAGCTGCTTGCCGAGCACGTTGATCCCGAAGCCGATACCGGCGCTGATCGTCAATCTCCCCCGCGGCGCATCCGCCAGGCCGGCGGTAAAGGCGACGGCATCCTCGAGACCGGCGAGCAGCCCCTGGCAACGTGCCTGCAAGGTCCGGCCGGCCTCCGTCAGTCCGACGTCGCGCGTCGTGCGCTGGAACAGTCGGACGCCCAGCGCGCGTTCCAGCCGGCCAATCGCGCGGCTTACGCTGGATTTCGGCTGGCTCAGCGCCTTGCCGGCTGCCGAAAAGCTATGAAGGGCCGCTACCCGTTCGAAGACGCGCAGGTCGTTCAGGTCGATCTTCATCAAACCTATTGTTCCAATCGCTGGACAATCTGTCCATTGGACGGATCGATCCGGATCGCCGCCTGTCGTGTTCTCCTTATCGAGCAACATGGAGAAGCGGCGATGACTTCCGAGCTCCCTATTCTGGTGGTCGGCGCCTCCGGCCCGTCTGCCGGCTTCGTGGTGTGGGCGCTGGCAGAGCGCGGCGCGGCCGTGCGGGGCATGATCCGCGATGCCACCAAAGCCGATGAAGTCCACCGTCATGGCGCGAAGGAGACGGTGGTCGCCGATCTCATGAGGCCCGACACGCTGGAGCGCGCCTTTGCGGGGGTCGAGCGGGCGTTCTATATCGCGCCCGCCTTTTTGCCCGGCGAGGCGGAGGTGGGCCGCCGCTTCGTGGCCGCAGCGGTCGGGGCGGGGATACGGCGGATCGTCTTCTCATCAGTGATCCATCCGGTGATCGCGAGCCTGGCGAACCATGCCGGCAAGGCGCCAGTGGAGGAGGCGATCCTCGACAGCGGCGTCGAATACACCTTCCTGCACCCCGCGCTCTTCTTTCAGAACTATGCCGGCGGCTGGGCCAAGACCGTTGAGTCGGGGGTGCTCGCGGAACCCTGGTCGTGCGAGACACGGTTCAGCCGGGTGGACTATCGCGACGTGGCCGAGGTCGCGGCGATGGCGCTGACCGAGGACCGACTGCTCTACGGCACGTTCGAGCTCGCCGCGGAAGGTTGGCTGAACCGTCACGACGTCGCTGCTCTGATCGGCGCGGTGCTGGGGCGCGACATCCGGGCCGAACGGATCGATCCCGCTTCATTGCCTGACGAGGCCGCGCCGATGCGCCCGATGTTTGCCCATTACGACCGGGCGGGGCTTAGGGCCAACCCGCTGAGCCTGGGCGCGATCCTCGGCCGCGAGCCGCGCAGCCTGAAAGCGTTCTTCGGCGAACTGGCTGCCAGGCCATAAGCGGCACAGGGCTTCGCCAATGACCGACACATTGCGTTGCGGCACTTCCGCACGGCACGTCCAGATGACGGCGAGCGAACTGCGCGGTGGATACCCCTCCTTCAGCCACCATGATTCGATCTCCGCCCTGTGGTCGCAGAAGCGCTGTGCGCAATGCCGCCGGCCCTTATCCGTTTACCGGCGCGAGGGTGGAAGGTTTCGATCCCGTCTTCGACAAGATGGTGAGGACGGCGGGTGATGATCCGTCTCTTCCGCGCCGGCCGGGCGATTACGCCGGTCCCTTCTTCCCCATTGCGGCGGATCTCGTCAGCCGCGCCGACTGTCTCTGGACAGACCGGGCGATCGCCGGCGAGCCCTGAAAAGCTGAATCTGGCGAAACGCGCCGGCTATCTCTTCGCCCCTGCTGGCCATTGACCAAAGGAGACTTTCCGATGACCAACCTCTTCACGCCGATGGACCTGCTCGGCCTCGCGCTGCCCAACCGGATCTTCATGTCCGCGATGACCCGGACCCGCGCAACCGAGGACGGGGTGCCGACCGACCTGATGCGCGACTATTACGTCCAGCGCGCGAGCGCCGGCCTGATCGTCACCGAGTGCACCCAGGTCTCCGACCAGGGTCACGGCATCATCCGCTGTCCGGGCATCCATCGCGACGATCAGATTGCCGCCTGGCGGCGCGTCACCGATGCGGTCCACGAAGCGGGCGGCCGGATCGTCTGCCAGATCTGGCATTGCGGCCGTGTCGCTCATCCGGAGATGCGGGCCGGCGAGGCGCCGGTCGCGCCCTCGCCAATCCCGGCCACGGGAGACTTCTTCCTGCCGCGCGGGCGGGTCGACTTTCCGATCCCGCGGAAACTTGCCATCGGGGACATCCCGCCAATCGTGGAAAGCTTTGCGCAGGCGACCCGCAATGCGCGCGCGGCCGGATTTGACGGCGTCGAGTTACACGGCGCCAACGGCTATCTCCAGGATCAATTCCTGCAGGACGTCAGCAATCGGCGCAGCGACGCCTATGGCGGCTCGATCACCAATCGCGCACGGCTGATGATGGAGACCGTCGAGGCGATGGTCGCGGCGTGGGATGCCAGCCATGTCGGCGTGCGGCTGTCGCCGGCCAGCACGCTCTACGGCATGGGCGACAGTGATCCGGTGGCGACGTTCGGTCACGTGGTACGGGCGCTGGACGGTCTCGGCCTGGCTTACCTTTGTCTGCTGGAGCCCAACGCCAAGGACGCTGAGGGAGCGAAGCTGCCGCACGTGCTCGCGACGCTGCGCCCGCTGACCCGAGCACCGGTGATCGGCAATACCGGCTTCGACAAGGCCAAGGGCGATGCGGCACTGACGCAGGGTCGTGCCGCGGCCATCGCCTTCGGCGTGCCGTTCATCGCCAACCCTGACCTGGTCGAGCGTTTCCGGCGCGGCGCAGCCCTCAACAAGCCCGATCCGTCGACCTTCTACGGGGAAGGGCCTGGCGGCTATACCGACTATCCGTTTCTCGACCCGATGCTCGGCTGAGCCTTGACCCGGCGCACGGCTGAAGCATCGCGTCAATGATGAGATGGTACCCCAGGAAGGATCGAATCGGGGGGCAGCATCAATCCCGGGCACCTCTACCACAACTTTGACAGCAAGGAGGCGATCATCGGCGCGACGGTCGAGGCCCGACTGGAGGAGACGGCGGAACGCTTCAGCGAGATGTCAGAGCGGTCCGACGCGGTTGGCGTCCTTCTTCTCGAAGTCAAGGCCATACCCGCGCCGCGAAGTCCCTCCAGCAAGCCGCTTGTACTGGAAATCCTCGCCGAGGCTGGACGCCGTCCGGTCCGGCAATGGCAACGATCCTGCAAAAACATACGAGTGGCATGCAAGGCCGCCTCGCTGGCTGTTACGTACGGGCCAGTTGCGCCGCGAGGTCGATCCGGCGCTTGATCCTGACATCTCGGCCTCGATTTTGATTAGCGGCATCGATGGCTCGAAGACCCTCGCCATACGCAGTCCGCAACTCGGCTTGAAGAAGAGTGGCGCCGCTTTGAAGACCTTGATCACACGCTTTCTTACGCCGCCGGCGCTGCCACGGCAGCCGGACACCTAAATTGGATCCGCGCTGCTGCGGACGCCGGCAGGCCTGGGCTACGCGAGGATGTTGGCAGCCAGTTAGACCGATCAATCTATAGAACTTGACGCTGGTTTTGTATCGATATCAGACGGACTTATCGCTCTGACATACGTGCCGCGCAGCCGTTGTGCCGTTGGACGACGGAGACATCGTCGAGGCAGGCGTCAGTTCCGGGGGGTGCCCTCTCCGACTACCAGGGGCGCTTGTGTCGGCTGTTCGGCAAGCGTCGAACCGGCCTGGTGGTCGTCAACCGGGCCAGCCTTGCCTTCAGCCACAAAGGCCGCGCGGCGCTGAGCGGTCACGCTGCGGGTCGTTGCGTAATAGTCGATCGAACTGTGTTCCAAAGTGTCTGTGGTGCCGAGCAGGTTGGCTCGCCCATCGACCACTCCTGCACCTCCGCTGGCCATCCTGACACCGGCGACCGTGTCACCGCGAACAAGCGATACCGGGTTTGTAACGAAGCTGACGATCTTACCGACGCTGTCGCGGACATTCGACGCCCCGAAGAACGGCAGCTGAACCGTCGGGCCGGGACCCGCGCCCCATACCCCAAGCGTTTGCCCGAAGTCAGCGTTATGCTCCGGTCGATGCCATTTCGTCGCCACGTCGAACAGACCGACGCCGCCCACGGTGGTGTTGATCGCGAAGCGCTGCGTCGTGTTCCACGCGCGACGGAAGTTGCCTTGAAGGACGTCGTTCACGGCAACGCTGGGTTGGCCGAGATTACTGACGAAGTTGTGGACGCTGCCCCGAACGCCTACAGGCACGTAGCTCTCATAGCCCCGCGCAATTGGCTGTATCGCGTGATGCTCGACAAACTGGTTGCCGGCAAAGATCACCCGATTCGTCGGTTCCGCCGGGTCGTTGTTCTGCTCATATTCCGCGCGTGCCTCGGGATCCGCGGGAGCGTGGGCGCAAGCGGCCAGCATGAGGATGGACGCGAGAATGACGTGGCGCGCGCGTGCCCGATCCCGTGTGGGCGGTGGCCTCCGCAGGCCGCTCACGACGTGTTGCCGTCCCGCGGAGCCGAAAGGCGAGATCTCGTCATACGGCCGCTGGCAGGAACGGACTGCGCGGACGTACGCCTGGATCGCGTTCAGCGTGGCCGTCCTACCTGCTTTCGTCGGCGTACCGACCATTGGACAGTGCCGCGGGGCTGCCTCGGTGAAAAACGCCGGGCGCGGATGACCCGGTCCGTGACAGCGGTTGCCGTCGGGGGCGAACGTCGCGGATTCGGCCAATTTCAAATCTCCTGTCTCGAAGAAGCCGGAGGTTAGAGCGCAGAGTTGGCTGGATGATGTGCGCTTTGCAGGCTGACAGGCACAATATGTATGGCATGCAACATTTCTCCTGCCCGGCGGACGTCAACTGTCGGGTCGCGTTGAGCTATGATGAGGAATGGACTCGATGCCGCATATTCTGGTGGTGGACGATGACGCGGACATCCTGTCCTTGCTCACCAGCTTCTTTACGAAGCATGCCTACCCGGTCACCGCGGTGGCGGATGGCGCGGGGATGTTTCAGGCCCTCGAGGCACAGACGATCGACCTCGTCGTTCTCGACATCATGCTGCAGGGCGAGGATGGCTTCAGCCTGTGCCGGCGGTTGCGGGAGGGATCGAAGGTGCCGGTCATCATGCTGACAGCCATGGCGGACCATACGGACCGGATCGTCGGGCTGGAGGTGGGTGCTGACGACTACGTCGTGAAGCCGTTCGATCCGCGGGAACTTCTGGCCCGTGTCAAGGCCGTACTGCGCCGCACGATAGCCTTGAGTCAAGCCCCCGTCAGTGCCGAAACACGCCCGGTCCTGACGTTTGCAGGATGGCGGCTTGACGTTGCCCGGCGGGAATTGCGGTCTGCCGACAATACGCTGATGCTTCTCTCGGGAGGGGAGTTCGATCTGCTGCTCGCGTTCGCGGAACATCCTCAGCGGGTGCTCACACGCGACCAACTCCTCGACCTGGCCCGCGGAGCGTTGCACGCGGCGTATGACCGAAGCATAGACGTGCAAGTCAGCCGCCTGCGGCGCAAGCTGGAAGTCGATGCCAAGAACCCAGCGATCATCCGGACAGTACGCAACGGCGGTTACATCTTCACGCCGGCGGTGCAGCGGGGATGAAGCCCAGGTTCTGGCCCGAAGATACACTGGCGCGGCGTTTCGCCACTACGATCGTGCTGGCGATCGTGGTGGCGCTGGTGCCCGCGTTGGCGGCTGTTCGTCTCGGCGGCGTATGGGGGCAGCCCCCGATCGGTGAGATAGGGCTCCTGGAGCGCGCGAACGACATTGTCCGCCTCGTCGAGGCTGCTCGGGAACAGGAACGACCGGCTCTGATGGACGCCGTGACCAACGCCATTTTCCGTGCCGATTGGTATCCCGCGAGGTCCGTGGTCTCCGTGATGCTTGATGCCGCGTGGGATCGGCGGGCAGCCACGTCCAGGATGACGGACCACGCAGATGATTGGAGATATATGCAGGCGTTCAAGTCGAACGGCCAGCAGCGGCCTGTCGTCAATTTTTCATCGGAGATGCGAGAGTATCCGCGTGAAAAGCTTCATGCCGGCTCGCCGGACGGCGCCAACCCGTACTTTCTGGCATTACGGCTTGCCGACGGCAGTTGGATCGTTTTTACGGCTCCGCATCGTGTTTGGGGCATCAAGCGGCAAACCCGGATCGGTATTGCCGTAGCGCTGTTGATCCTATCGACCATGGCCGCATCGGCAATCGCCACCTACCAGTTGGGCCGCCCGATCAGACGGTTCACCGAGGCCGTGCGACGGTTTGGCACGGACCCGCGCGCCGCTCCAATTCCTGAAACGGGCCCGCGTGAACTGAGAATGACGATCGTGGCATTCAACGCGATGCAGGGGCAGATTCAGAAGTTCGTCGAAGACCGTAAGGCGATGCTGGCGGCAATCTCTCATGACTTGCGTACCCCGCTTACGAAAATCCGATTGCGTGGCGAGTTTGTGGAGGATGAGGAGCAACGATCACGTCTGTTCCAGGACGTTGCCGACATGCAGGCGATGGTCGATTCGACCCTTGCCTTCTCTCGGGACGATTTTCAGGACGAAGCGACCACGACGTTTGATTTTGCCGAGATGCTTCGTACCATCGCGGATGACTATGGTGATCAGGGAACTGAAATCCTTTACGATGGTCCGGAGCACGTCGCTTTCCAGGGACGTCCGTTTGCGTTGAAGCGAGCCTTCACGAACCTGGTCGATAATGCGGTGAAATATGGCCGGGCACCGGAGCTGCACTTCAGCACGTCCGAGCAGCGGATCGTAGTGCAGGTGAAAGACAGCGGTCCGGGTATTCCCGCCGGAGCAGAGGAGCAGGTGTTTGCGCCATTCTATCGTCTGGAGCGGTCTCGCAATCGGGCGACTGGCGGGGTGGGGCTTGGACTGACGTCGGCACGGGCAGTGATACGCGCTCATGGCGGTGAAATCCACGTCCGCAATCGACCGACTGCAGGGTTGGAAGTCGAGGTCGCTCTGCCCGTTCTGAGGTGAGGGGCCACCCTGAACCGCGACGCCCCGGAGCGTGGTCGTTGCCAGCCTGTGATCCTCGTCGCCCGGACGATATCCCAATGTGCCGACGTCCAGGCCGGCCGCCTGCAAAGCGGGCGATCAACCTCGGACCAGCAGAACCCGTCAGCGAACAGTCCGCGCACGAGGACTGCAGTCCGTGGCTTGATGGGCTGGATGTGGCCAGCCATGCGTGCCCGGAAAGCCCTGCGTGCCCGCAAAGCGCCGACGCGGTCGCAGAGACAAGAGCAGCCGTGGAAAAAGGAGCGCCTGTTCATCATGGGACCATACCCTTCTCGCCCTGAGAGGGGAGGGCGGGACGGGCCCCTTGCGGGACAACCTCTCCGGCGGCGCGAAAACACCGACATCGGCGCCTGCCATGCTGGTCTATTCCGTCGCTTCAAAGCCTTGCGTTTCGTCAGACGGCTCTGAAGCGGGATCGGGCAACAATCCGTCAGCAGGCGGCGGCAAACGCGTCAATCAGTTCCGTGTGCCGACGCGTTCGCCAACCGATGCTGATGCCACTCATCGCGAGAGTCACCACGGACACCGTATCAGCCGATCGCGACGCTCATTCCGCCGTCGGCCATCACCACCGAACCCACGATGAAGCTCGCACGATCCGAAGCGAGGAATGCCACGATTTCGGCGATCTCTGCGGGGTCGGCCGCACGGCCGATCGGCGCATTGGCACCGTGCTGGGCGAGGAAGCCGCGACCATCCTCCATGAAGTGGTTGAGGAGATTCGTGACTACATCGCCAACGCCGATCGCGTTGACGCGAACGCCATGCTTAATTGCCTCAAGCGCCAGCGTACGGGTCAATTGGGCCACGGCACCCTTCGATGCTGCATAGGCTGCAATACCCGGAAACGCAAAGTAGGACGCGTAAGATGCGATGTTGACGATCGCTCCGGATTTTCTTGCCATCATCACCTTTGCGGCCTCCCGCGAATGGAGGAAAGCGCCGGTGACATTCGTATCCATCTGCCAGTCCCAATCGGCGCGGGTCATCTCGACAAGCTCCTTGTAGAGGATGCGACCGGCGTTGTTCACGAGGATGTCCAGGGTGCCAAAGGTCTCGACGGCAAAGGCGACTGCGGTTTCCGCCGTGCCATCGACGGTAATGTCCCCGACAAACGGCGCGAGCCCGTCTCGCTTCAAATCCTCAACGGCTGGATCAACATCTTCGGCGACCACTCTGGCGCCTCGGGCATGGAGCAGTTCTGCGATCGCTCGACCGATCCCACTGGCGGCTCCGGTCACGAGGGCGACCTTACCCTCCACTTCATTCATGGATGATGCGCTGCTGGACATACGATATCTCCGGCGGGATCGGTAAAAGAGGGCCGACATCGCTGATCCCGAAGGCGAACCGGCCTCGTCGTCATGACGGAAGCCAATATGCTATCCGGCCGCGCCGCCTTCTCTCGGGCGACCGACGAACCTGTCGGAGTCTTGCTCAAAAGCGCGCTGCCGCGTGGGCAGACAGGCTATTCGACGCGATACGCTTTGGGCGACATGCCGGTTTCCTTGCGGAAAACCTGCGCGAAATGGCTTGGACTCGAATAACCGACTGCCATGCCGATCGAGATGATCGAATGATCCGTCTCGCGTAGCAGCCGGCGCGCCACCGCCATCCGCATTCCGATAAAATGCTGAGACGGCGCAAGCCCGGTGGACAGCTTGAACTGTCGGCTGAAATGAGCCTCGCTCATTCCCGCAGCGCGCGCATAACGGCCGAGGTCGAACTCGTCGGCAAGGTTTTGCTGCATCAGCTCCGTTACCCGCCGCAGGCGATGGGCCGGAATGACGCTTCGGCGGCGTACCGTGGAGCGCCTAGGGTCCACGTAGCGCCGCACCAGATGAATCGACAGAGCCTGCGCAATGTTCTCCAGCAGAAGCGCGCTGGGCTGGATCTGCCCGGAAATCTCCCGCGCCAGCGTCTCAATCAGCGGGTTCAGTTCAGCGTCGTTGGCACCCGATACGTCGCGCAGGAACGCTCGGTCGGCCGTTCCATTGACCTCGCGAGTCGCCCGCTCCAGCAGCGGCAGCCCGAGATAGAGGTGCATCACTTCGAAGGGGGCCCCGTCATGGGATCGCCAGCGCAGTTCATAAGGCTCATCGGAATGGGTCAGGAAAAAGTCACCGGCCGTCACTTCGGTGGGCAACCAGTTTCCACCGACGGCGCGCTCCTCGACCGTTGCCGACCCCCTGACGACCCACACGATAAAGGGTTCAGCAACCGCCGGCACGACGAAGCTGTCCTGGACAGCATCTCGCGCAAATATCTGAGCGATAACGTGCTTGCCCAGATGGCCGCCCGCGCCAGCGATCAGACGGCCGGCGATATGTTCCTTCAACAGCTCTGCTGACGTCTTCTCGGTCATGTGCAAGCCTCGCTTGACGAGCCACCGCGGGTGGGTTGGATGTGGCTTAGATGGGTGCTCCCGGCTTGGCGGCGATGTTGTGCCCGTCGTCTCGAACGGTCATACCAAGGTTAGGGATAGCCAGCATTCCGCCCCGGAAGCGGTGACCCTGGAGAGCCAGCGGGAGAGCATTTGCCGCTCGCCCGGTCGTGAGTGCTTGAGCATCGGAACTCGACATTGAAGCCCAGTGCCTGGGCCCCCTTGCTGGCGAATGATCGAGTTACGGGTCGTCCGACCGATGATCGTCAAAGTATCGGCTTCATTTTCCGTCAGCCCCGACGGGGTCGCGCGATGACATCCAGTGCGGCAACGCGGCGGCCGGCGAGAGCGGCAACACAAACCCCATGAGGAAGTTCCGGGTCACTTCGCCGAGTTTGGCCGCATCCTGACCACCGGAGGACGATCGCGCTGTGTTGAAACAGGCTCCCTCGCAGCGGAACGCCAGGACGCCTATCCGGCCAGGGTAGTTGCCGCCAGCGACAGAAGACGGCGCGTACCGGATCTCACAGGACAGTGAGGTCACACATGCGCGTATACGCCGGATCATGTTCACGTGGTGCCCCGCGGATCACGCTTACGTTCAAAGTGTCCTGTCCGGAAAACCCGCCTGCGCCTCCGCAGTTAGCGGGCAAGTTGAGGGAAGAGGGGCAGCCGATCCACAGCCGCGGAAGTGACGCCTGTTTCAACGCGGTTGGCACCGAACCAGATGC
The DNA here is from genome assembly GCA_036398735.1 of Rhodopila sp. Classification (GTDB taxonomy): domain Bacteria; phylum Pseudomonadota; class Alphaproteobacteria; order Acetobacterales; family Acetobacteraceae; genus Rhodopila. Next base: position 4,346 of record DASWON010000080.1, on the reverse strand, counting down.
CCTCGGCCAGGCGCGGTGCGGGACTCGTCCGGGCCAGGTCAACGGCGCTCGTCGGCATCGGCCTCACGGTGAGCGCCAGGCCATCCCGGAACCCGCGATCCTGCCGAGGGATCGATCATTGGCGTCTACGCCTGCGGGATCGATCACCGGCGTCTACGCCTGCGGGATGGATCACCGGCGTCTACGCCGGCTGGGTGACAAGCTGCCCCATGGACAGCGCGATCAACCCAAGCTGCGCCATGGGCAGCGCGATCAACCGCGGCCCCACCGTTCGGATGCCGGACCCCAATGCCGCTGGCGAAATGCATCCCGGCCTGGCGCGTCGCGGTCTGGCCTACTGAAACATCGGTTGCGCGTGATCCCGAGCAACATCGCGCCGCGACAGGATTGCCCAATGAATTTGTGGACACGGAGCAACCGGGAGCACGGGCGCAGAGTTGCCTGATAAACGACTGAATACGGAGGATCGAAGTGGCGCAGACGGTCGGCGATTTCTTTTGGCAACGCCTGCATCAATGGGGCGTCCGGCGGGTCTTCGGCTATCCCGGTGACGGCATCAACGGGCTGCTGGGTGGCCTCGCCCGTTTCGGCACCGACAAGATCCAGTTCGTTCAGGTGCGCCATGAGGAAATGGCCGCGTTCATGGCCTCGGCTTACGCCAAGTTCACCGGCGAACTGGGCGTATGCATTGCCACGTCAGGTCCCGGCGCATCGCATCTGATCACCGGCATGTATGACGCTCGGATGGATCACGTTCCGGTGCTGGCAATCGCCGGTCAGCAGGCGCGCGCGGCGCTGGGTGGGCATTATCAGCAGGAACTCGACCTGGTCAGCATGTTCAAGGACGTCGCGGGCGCCTACGTGCAGTAGGCCAGCACGGCGCCGCAGGTGCGTCACCTGATCGATCGCGCCGTGCGCGTGGCGAAAGCTGAACGCCGCGTCACGGCGCTGGTGATCCCCAACGACCTCGGTGACGAACCCTACGAGGAACCGGCGCGCAAACACGGCACGATCCATTCCGGGGTCGGCTACACCGATCCGTGCACCGTCCCGTATGACCAGGACCTCCGCCGCGCCGCTGACGTGCTCAACAGCGGCAGCAAGGTGGCGATCCTGGTCGGCGCCGGCGCCTTGCACGCCACCGATGAAGTCATTGCCGTCGCCAACCGGCTCGGGGCCGGCGTCGCAAAGGCGCTGCTCGGGAAAGCCGCCCTGCCGGACGACCTGCCCTGGGTCACCGGCTCCATCGGCCTGCTGGGAACAAAACCAAGTTGGGAGATGATGACGGCGTGCGACACGCTGCTGATGATCGGGTCGGGGTTTCCCTATTCCGAGTTCCTGCCAAAGGAAGGGCAGGCACGCGGCGTGCAGATCGACCTGAAGCCAGACATGCTGAGCCTGCGCTACCCGATGGAGGTCAATCTGACCGGCGACAGCCGGGAGACATTGCGCGCGCTGCTGCCGATGCTGCAGGAGAAGACTGACCGGTCGTGGCGGACAACGATCGAGAAGAGCGTCGCCAGCTGGTGGAAAGACCTGGAGAACCGGGCGATGCAGAGCGCGCATCCGGTCAATCCGCAGCGTGTCGCGTGGGAACTGTCACCGCGCCTGCCGGAACGGGCAATCATCACCAGCGATTCCGGGTCCTGCGCGAACTGGTATGCCCGCGACATACGGATCCGGCGCGGCATGATGGCATCTTTGTCTGGTGGTTTGGCATCAATGGGCGCTGCGGTTCCTTATGCCATCGCTGCGAAGTTCGCGCATCCGGATCGGCCTGTGGTGGCCCTGGTCGGGGACGGCGCGATGCAGATGAATAACATGGCAGAGCTGATCACAGTGGCGAAGTACTGGCGGGAGTGGTCCAATCCGCACTGGGTCGTCTGCGTGTTCAACAACCAGGATCTCAACCAGGTCACCTGGGAGCAGCGTGTGCTGGAGGGCGATCCGAAATTCGAAGCCACCCAGCAGATCCCCGATGTACCGTATCACCGCTTTGCCGAATTGATCGGCCTGCGCGGGATCTTCGTCGACACGCCGCAGCGGATGGGGCCGGCTTGGGAGGAGGCGTTGGCCTCTGATCGTCCGGTGGTGCTGGAGGTCAAGACCGATCCGAATGTCCCGCCCCTGCCGCCGCACATCACCCTGGCTCAGGCGAAGGCGTTCACATCGTCGCTGGTCAAGGGCGATCCGGATGAGGGCGGGGTCCTGGTCAATACGGCCAAACAGGTACTCAGCTCGGTGCTGCCCGGCCACCGCACCTAGGAAGGCGTTCGATGCGCGACGAAACGCCGGTCACCCGCTTGCGCGCGGCGGCCTTCCGCGTGCCGACGGACGGGCCCGAGGCGGATGGAACTCTGGCCTGGGACAGCACCGTCATTGTGGTGGTGAATGTCGAGGCCGGCGGCTGTGCGGGCCTCGGCTACACCTATGGCGCGGCGGAGGGCGCCAGCCTGATCAACGGCACATTGGCACCGGTCGTGTCGGGACAGGACATCTGGGACACGCCGTCGGCGCATGAGCGCATGCGGCAGCAGGTGCGAAACATGGGGGCCTCCGGCATCGCGGCGACGGCCATTTCGGCCGTGGACGTCGCGTTGTGGGACGTGAAGGCGCGCCTGCTCGACTTGCCTTTGGCGCGGCTGCTCGGCATGCGCCGGCCGACCGTCCCGGTCTATGGCAGCGGCGGCTTCACCAATTACGATAACGTTCGGCTGCGCGATCAACTTGCGGGCTGGGTCGCGCAGGGCTGCCAATGGGTCAAGATCAAGGTCGGCACTGATCCCGATCGCGATCCGCAGCGTATGGCAGCGGCACGGGAGGCAATCGGGGATGCCGGACTGTTCATCGATGCTAACGGGGCCCTGTCGTCCAAGCCGGCGCTCCAGCTCGCCCGGCGCGCGGCCGACGCGGGGGTGCGCTGGTTCGAGGAGCCGGTCTCCAGCGACGATCCTGCTGGGCTGAGCTGGCTGCGTGACCGGATGCCGGCATCGATCGAGATCGCCGCCGGCGAGTACGCCTGGAACCTCGACGACATACGCCGGACGCTGGATACCGTCGACGTGCAACAGGCCGATGCCACTCGCTGTGGCGGTGTGACCGGGTTCCTGGCGGCCGGGACGCTATGCGACGCCCACCACGTCGACTTTTCCGGGCATTGCGCGCCATCGCTGCACTGTCACGTCGCCTGTGCGGTGCCCCGCTTGCGGCACCTGGAGTACTTCCATGACCACGCGCGCCTCGAAGCGATGCTGTTCGACGGAGCTGCCGAGATCCGCGACGGCCGGATCGCGCCGGACCTGACCCAGCCCGGCTTAGGCCTGACGCTGAAGGCGGCCGATGCGGCCAGGTTCGCGCTATGAGCGCATCCCGCCAGGCGTTGCAGTCGATGCTCGATCAGCTGGACGCGCTGGAGATCGAGACCGGCCATCGCGCCGCTACGGTGCAGGCTGCCCGGCGGCTGAACCGAGCTTCGGCGCTGCTTGCGACGTCGGTGCTTATGGACAGCGCGGTAGAGCACTACCGCGGCGGTTTCACCAACCGGGCCATGTATATGCCATTGATGATTTCGGCGCTGACGCTGGGGATCAGCGCGCACGGCACGGCCGACCAAAGGCCGGCCATCCATCGGGTGCGCCACGGAATTGCCGTCGCGGCTGCCACGACAGGTCTGGCTGGCACCGGATTCCATGTCTGGAACGTACTGAAACGGCCGGGCAGGCTGGACTGGCAGAACCTTTTCTATGGCGCCCCGGTCGGCGCGCCGATAGCGATCCTGCTTGCGGGGCTGCTTGGAACCGCGGCCGAACGGGTGCGCGATACGCCGGGCCACAAGCCGCCGCGTCTGTTCGGCGTACCGGCCGGGCGGGCACTCGCCGCGCTCAGTGGCCTCGGTCTGCTGGGCACCAGTGGCGAGGCGGCGTTGCTGCACTTCCGGGGCGCATTCCAGAACAGGGCGATGTTCGCGCCGGTCACCATCCCACCGGTTGGCGCAGCCTTGCTGCTCAACGCGGCGGTGGCGCCGAAACGGCCACGGCGCTGGGTGGCCCGTGCCTGGCTGCGTCTGACCATGCTGATGGGCGTGGCGGGGGTGGGGTTCCATGCCTGGGGCATCCACAGAGCCATGGGCGGCTGGCGCAACTGGACGCAGAATCTGGTGGATGGACCACCACTGCCGGCGCCGCCCAGCTTCACCGGCCTCGCATTGGGCGGCCTCGCTGCCCTCGGCCTGTTGCGGGACCACCAGGATGCCTGACCGGTTTCCCGGCTACGACGTACTGGCGAAGCGCCACACGCCATCTTGGAACGAGCAGACCCGCCGGGTCATCGACCGCAGGCTGGCGGTG
>DASWON010000079.1:0-12565 GCA_036398735.1 Rhodopila sp. | reverse complement strand
AGATCGATGACGCGGACGCCGCCGCTCCCGGCCTTGCCGTGGCCGCCGCCCCCCGGACGACGGCACGTCCTGACCGGTCTGGCCTGTTCCGCGGTCGGCGTCAGCCATAAGGCGCGGGCGGATGCAACGATCGATCCGGCCCTGGTCGATATTCGTCGTTACGTATACATTCCTGGTACCGCAACGCCGGACGCCACGATCATCGATACCGAGACTGCTCGGATCGTCGGCAGCCTGCCGACCGGCGTCGTCGCCCGACAGGCGGTGGTCAGTCGCGACACCGCGACGCTGATCGCGACCGACGGGCAGTCCGCGGCGGTGTCACTGGTGAACGTCTTCACCGGCGTGGTGCGCAGGGTTGGCTTGCCGATGCCGGCCCGACGGCTGACCGTCGGCACCAACGGGCGGCTGGTTGCGGCCATCGATCCGGCAGGCGGGGCCATCGCGATCGTCAACCTCGACTCGGATCGGGTAGGAACGGTCATCACCGGTCTGCCACCCCTGCGCGATGTCATGTTCGGCGCATCGGATGAGGTGCTGTACGTCGCCGCGACGGGGCTTGCCGGCGTCGGCGTGATCGACGTGGCCCAAGGCCGCCTTTCGCATGAGATCGCAACGTTTCCGCCGGCCGGTGGCGGTGTTGCCTCCCTGGCCAGAACACCGGACGGACGCAACATCCTGGCACAGCCGCAGGGCGGCGGCCCCATCAGCATCCTTGATCCGGAGCAACGCAAGCCGGTCGCTCAGCTGCAGGCCGGTATCGGCAGCGCCGGAATGTTCCCCTCGGGCACCGGCAGCTATCTGCTAGTCCCCGACAGCACCAATGCCACGCTGACGGTGTTTCGGTCGGGCAGAACCGATCAACCCATCACACTGCCCGGTGCCACGGGTGTGATCGGTGCCTATTCCGCATGGCTCGACAGCATTGCGTTCATGCCAAGCGCGGAGCGGAACAGTGTGCTGGTGTACAACCTCGACAAGATGCGTCTGGTCGATGAGATCGCACTGCACGGCACGCCTGTGCGCGGCGCCGTGACGCCGGACAGCCGCACGCTATACGTGCCCGTGCTCGATCCTCCGCAGGTCGTGGCGGTGGACGGGGCGACCCAGCGGGTGGTCGCCAGGTTTGATCTGCCCGGCCCGCCGCTGGCCGCGCTGGTTGCTGGCGGCTGGGGCGTCTGCCACTGATCCCGGTGAGGGTGAGGGCGAGGGCCGACAGCTGACGACGATCGCGACCCGGCCTCGGCTGATGGACGGGACGCGGGCACCGCATCCCGTCGCTGGCCGGTCGTGGACGAATTCTCGAGCGAACTACGGGCGGGCTTCCGGTCGCCGGAATTCGGACCAGGCCAGTCAGTGCTCGGCCCGTAGCAGGGCCGGCGACGCCCGAAAGTCAGACATGGTCGCTCTGGAGAGACGCACGGCACGGCACGGCACGGCACGGCACGGCACGGCACGGCACGGCACGGCACGGCACGGCACGGCACGGCACGGCACGGCACGGCACGGCACGGGCGGTGCCATTGCCCGATTGCCTCAGTAAAGGTTAATAATTCGACCAGATGAAATGCCTGTTGCTGCAGTCACCGCAGGAGGCGATGCCGGCACGGTTGCGCCAGCCGCGGTGAGGTTCCGGTCAGAAAGTGCAGATCATTGTATTCTCGTTTGGGGACCTATACTTTCTCATACCGTGTCCGATCTGGATCCTGGCATCACAAGACTGAATACGATAGTATGGATTATCATGATCAACACAAAAACCAAGAAGACGACAAAAGTTTTTCTTGACTTCGGACCATCTCAGGCGCAAAGTCCTTCTTGCAATTGATGCAGGAGGATGTAGATCCAGCATGAAGCCACCTAACATAATCGGTGTTGCCGACTTCTGTGGCATCGGCAACTGATCCCAACAGTCCACGCAAAGTCCGGCTTTCAATGCCGGGCGCGAAGTTCCACTTCGCATAGAGACCCCCGCTAACGCTCACGTCGTTCGGGGGTCTTCGCGGGTTCTAATCAAAACCTACCTTGTTACTTCAACGTGACCCGCTTTGAGGCATCGCGCCGCCACCGGCATTCACGCATCGGGCCGCAGCCAGCAAATCAACCCCAGTCCTGACGAAATACCCCGGGCGACGGCAGGCACAGCCGCACACCCGCCGCAATCCACGCTTCTTCGGCCAACGAAACACAAGGATACGCGCCGCGTCAGCGACGGCGGGAAAAATTGGCCCCGATCGAACCGAAGAACGAAAACAACGCATCCCCCGCGATCACCCCACCGGCAAACACCTCCATCACCGATCGTCCCTCCGGCCCTCGCACCCGTAGCCACAGCCCGCGGCATAGAAGGCCGACCAGCACCGCCCAGCCGGCCAGCGGGGCAGCAATCAGCAGCCCGGTGGCGAACAGCACCCCAAGCTGCCGGCGCTGCCCGCCAACCAGTTGCATCAAGGCCCCCGGGATCGCCCAGACCAGCATCGAAAGCGCCGCCGGACCCGTGATGCCCGTCCTGATCGTTGCGGCATACACGCGATCGACCGGCGGGATCAGGTTCTGCGCGAAATAGCCTCGCCAGCTCAGCCCCACCACGACGATCGCCACCACGAAGGCGGCCATCGCGGCATATAGCTGCTGGCGCCTGCCATCCGCCTCGAACGCGGCGCCGTGTCCGGAACGCAGCAGGAAGCCAGCCTTCAGATCGTATCCCATATCCGCGAAAGCCGGCCCGGTGGCGGCGGAAAATCCCACCAGCAAGGCCAGCGCCGACGCCGGAAACCCGATCAACACCCCGATCAGCAGGGTGATCAGCGCGACCGCGAAAGCCGGAAACCAACCGGAGTGCATCGCCGCCAGGCCAACGATCAACTCATGTACGAAGGCGGCAAAGGCGGCATAGAGGACGAACCCGATCAGCATGCCGGCCGACAGGTCGTTCAACAGGCCGCCCGCCAGTGCGATGCCCGCCGCGATGCACAGGTAACCGATGAAGCCCAGACCGAGCGAGGCACCAACACCCCGGGTCGACGCCGGACGCAACTCGGCGGCCGGATCACGCCGGCTGATGACAAGACCCACCTGCACCAGAGCCATCAGGCCGGCGCCGATCATGAATCCGTGCGGCACCAGCGCGGCGTTCAGGTCCCCGCCCGGGAAGATCGACTGGAATGGCGGACCCGAGAACAGCAGCCTGGAATAGCCGCGCAGCAGCAGCCCCACGCCGAACATCCCCAGCGCCCAGACATTGCCGATGAAGGCGATGCCGAATGCCGACATCGGGATGCCAGCCCATGTCCCGATCGCCCCGACCCCGACGCCCAGCCCCAGCACCGCCGCCTTGCGGCCGCCCTCATCGCCGGCTCGGATGGCCTCGGCCGCGGCCACGCCCGGCGGCCAGGCACCCGCCGCCGGGAACACCTTGCTGTCGAACATGCGGTACAGCAGGAAGCCATCCAGCAGCATCGCGCACGCGACACCGACGAACATCGGCACGATCAGATCGGCACGGCCGAGCACGAACGGGATGCCGAGCGGCAGCAGCAGGCTGTTCGCGGCGCCGAACGTCGCGGCCGAGATCGCACTCTGCGCCAGGTTCTGCACGTGCACGGACCGGTAGCGACGGAAGATACCGAACGGGATGCGCGCCAGCCCGATCGCCGCCAGTGCGCCGACCATCGAGGTGTTGGGCGTCACCCCCAGAGACGTCAGCAATTCCAGCCCGATGATCGCCCCGAACACCGACAGCACGACGACAAGGAGCAGTGTCGCGGGCTCGAGCAGCCTTGGATGCGGCTCGGCATCTTCGCTCATGACAGCATCAGGTCGATCGCATGCGCGACCAGCCGGCGCGAAACCAGCACCGGACGCCCCGATGCCTGCTTCACAACCTGCCGCATCGCCTCGGAATAGCCGATGCAGTGCATCACGATCATGTCGGTGTCCGCCAGCGCCGCCCCGGCCTCTCGCAGGGTTGCATCGTGGTCGGGACGATAGGGCGAGGCGCTGGCCGCCTTGATCGCGACCCCGGGGATGCCGTGGAATTCGTCGATCTGCGCCGCATTCGGCAGCAGTATGCCGATCCGTTCAGCGCCGTAGGCAAGCCCCTGGACGAAATGGTCCACCGTGTGCTGCGGCTCGATGAACGGGGTCCGCAGGGTGAACCGGGTGAACTGCCCGGTGCACAGCAGTACCAGCAGATCAAGGCCGCCTCGATCCAGTTCGGCGAGGATCTCATGCAGCCGCCGATCGATCGCCGGCTTTCCCAGCAGCACCTCGCGGCCGTCGCGCAGGCGGGACACCAACCGCTCCTCGTTCGGCCGTGGCGCCAGATCGGCGATCGCCGCATCATCCAGCCCATCCAGCGCGCCACGCTCCGTCACCTCGAACCGGGTGCGCGTCTCGGCGAGGACATCCGGCATCACGTCGCTGCGCGGCGACTGACCGATGGTGACGAACGCGACGCGTTGGGTCATGGCGGGCTCCGGCGTGGCAGTGACCATCCGCTACCGGCGCCTGACGCTGTGGCAGGCATCGGCGGTTGCTGCGACACGACGGCGCAAGAACCGGGCCACGCCGGTCAGCGCGGCCAGGCCCGCACCGCCAGGAATCCGCCGTCGATCGGCAGCATCACCCCGGTGACCCACCGCGACTCGTCGCTCGCCAGATAGACCGCGGCCCAGCCGACGTCCCAGCCGGTTCCCTCGGTCTGCAGCGGCACGGCTTTGCGGCGGCGCTCGCGGCCCTCCTCCCCGAGGTGCGCGACCATCGGCGTGGCGACCGTGCCGACGATCAGGCAGTTCGCGCGGATCCCCTCAGCCGCGTAATCGGCGGCCAGCGACAGCGTCATGCCCTGCAGTCCCGCCTTCGTGACGACATAGCCGACCGCGCCGGTCGCTCCCTGCAGCCCGACCGCCCCCGCCGTCGAGGACACGTTGATGATGGAGCCGCCGCCACTCGCCCGCATCCGCGGGATGCAGGCCCGGCAGCACAGCAGAGCGGAGGTCAGGTTGGTCTCGAACTGCCGATTCCAGAGGGCGAGATCCACGGTTTCGGCCGTTCCCGGGCCACCGATGCCGACATTGTTGTGCAGGATGTCGAGGCGGCCGTAGCGGTCCATCGCGAAGGCCGCCATCGCCTCCGCCGCCTCCGGCCCCGTGACATCCGCGGCGAACGCCGATGCCTCGCCACCCTCGGTTCGGATCTGCTGTTCCAGCGCCGCGGCACGCTCCTGGTCGCGGTTGACCAGGACGACCCTGGCGCCTTCGCGGGCGAACAGAATGGCGGCGGCGGCGCCATTGCCCACGCCCTCGCCACGCGACGCCGCCCCGGTCACGATGGCGACCTTGCCTGTCAGGCGTCCCATGATGTTTCTCCCCACTCCGGAAACCGGTTTGCCCCACCATATCGACGGGGATGCCCGGATCAATCCCGGCGGACGACGCTCGACGGCCCATGCAGAACCCGCCCGGAACCATACTGTTCAGATTCGGATCCCGGTGCCGCGCGCGCGGATGACAGTCGAGGCCGTCGCGTCACGGCAGCCGCGCGATCCGCGGCCACGCAGATCTCGCGGTCAATCGCTCCGCTGGATCCCCGGTGTACGGCGCGGCTCAGGCCGGCGCCGTCCCGGCCCGCGCGGCTCGGGTCGGGCGGTCACGCCGGTCTCCGGGCAGTCGATGGCGAACCACAGCCGTATGCACACCCATGGTTGAATGACCCGGCAGCGGACTGGCCGGCGGCACGGCACGTTGCGTATGGTCGTCTGTCCCAACCGCCTGTAACCTCGGCGCCATCATGGGTCAGGACCAGCGTATGCGGCAGATCGAGCGAGACGAGTTGGAGCCACTGGCCACCGGGGCGTGGATCCTTGGCACCGGGGGCGGCGGATCGCCTTACCTGTCGTATCTCAACATGCGCAAACTCTACACCGAGGGCACGCGGGTCAACCTGATGGACCCGGCGGAACTCGACGACGACGCCCTGGTCGCAGTGGTGTCCAACATGGGCGCGCCGCTGGTCGGCCAGGAGCGGCTGTCCGATCCCGCCTTCGCCGCCAAGCCGCTGCGGATGATGGAGGAGTACCTCGGCCGTCGCTTCACCGCCGTGATGTCGGTGGAAATCGGCGGCGGCAACGCGTTCCAGCCGCTGCTGGTGGCCGCGATGACCGGCCTGCCGGTGGTCGACGCCGATGCCATGGGGCGCGCCTTCCCCGAGGCGCAGATGGCCAGCTTCGCCATCGCCGACCTGCCGATGTTCCCGCTGACGCTCGCCGACATCCGCGACAACGAGGTCATCGTCGCCCGCGCCGCAAGCTGGAAATGGATGGAGCGGATCAGCCGCAAGGCCTGCACCGAGGTCGGCTCGATCGCCGCCACCTGCAAGGCGCCCCGCACCGGCGCCGAAGTGAAGGCGTTCGGTATCCTGCATACCACAACCCAGGCGATCGGGCTGGGACGCGAGGTTCGCCGAGCCCGGCAGGCGCATGAGGACCCGATTGCCGCCACCCTGGCCGCCGCCAACGGCAAGCACCTGTTCCGCGGCAAGATCGCCGACGTGCAGCGCCGCGCCACCGAAGGCTTCCTGCGGGGACAGGCCACGATAGAGGGCATCGACGACGATCGCGGAACACGCTTCCAACTCGCGTTCCAGAACGAGTTCGCTGTCGGCTGGCGCGACGGCCAGGTGGTCGTCACCACGCCCGACCTGATCTGCGTGCTGGACAGCGTCTCCGGTGAGGCGATCGGCACCGAGAGCCTGCGATACGGCCAGCGGGTCAGCGTGATCGCCCTGCCCGCCCCGCCCATCCTGCGTACCCCCAAAGGTATCGCCCATGTCGGGCCGCGCGCGTTCGGGCACGACACCGACTACGTCTCGGTCTTCGCAGCCGCGGAGCAACGGCCATGAGGCGCATCGGCATCGACGTCGGCGGCACCAACACGGATGCTGTGCTGATCGATGGCACGCGTGTGCTGGGCGCGGTCAAGACCACGACGACAGCCGACGTGCTGAGCGGCGTGCGCACTGCCCTGAACGAGATATTGGCACAGACCGCGGCTGATCCCGGCCGGATCGCCGCGGTGGTGATCGGCACGACGCATTTCACCAACGCGGTGATCGAGCGGCGTGGCTTGCAGCGGGTCGGCGCGCTGCGCATCGGCCTGCCGGCCAGCGCCAGCCTGCCTCCCTTCATCGACTGGCCCGAGGATCTGGCCGCCCTGGTGCGCGGCCAGGTGCACATGGTCGCCGGCGGTCACGAATATGACGGCCGCCCGATCGTGCCGCTGGACCTCGGTGCCATACGCGACGCGGCCAGGCGCATGGCCGACGCCGGCCTGACCTCGGTCGGGGTCACCAGCATCTTCTCGCCGCTGACCGCCGAATGCGAGCGGGAGGCGGAACGGATCCTCGCCGAGGAGATGCCGGGCGCCAGCATCACCCTCTCGCACGACCTTGGCCGCATCGGCCTGCTGGAACGCGAGAACGTGACCCTGCTGAACGCCTGCCTGCAGGATCTGGCGCACACCACGGTAGCGGCATTCGTTGAAGCCCTGCACAGCAGCGCCATCACCGCGCCGCTGTTCCTGACACAAAACGACGGCACCATCATGCGGGCCGCGACCGCAAGCCGCTTCCCGGTCTGGAGCTTCGCTTCTGGCCCCACCAACAGCATGCGCGGAGCCGCCTTCCTGTCCGGGCTGGAGGACGGCGTCGTCGTCGATGTCGGCGGCACCACGACCGACATCGGCTACCTGAAAGGCGGCTTCCCGCGTGAGGCGAACGCCGCGGTGCAGGTCGGCGGCGTCCGCACCCTGTTCCGCATGCCGGATCTGCTGTCGATCGGCCTGGGCGGCGGCACCGAAATCGACGGTGACCGCATCGGCCCGCGCAGCGTCGGTTTCCGGCTGCTGGAGAAGGCACTGGTGTTCGGCGGCGATACCCTGACCGCGACCGACATCGCCTGCGCCGGCGGACGCATCGACCTCGGCGAGCGGTCGCGCGTCGCAGATCTGCCGTCGGCATTCGTCGCGCGCACCCTGACGCGGATGGGCGAGATGATCGCCGAAGCGGTCGACCGGATGAAGACCGAGGCGGGCGATGTGCCGCTGCTCGCCGTCGGCGGCGGCAGCTTCCTTATCCCCGACGAGGTGGAGGGCTGCAGCGAGGTGATCCGCGTCGAGCACCACGCGGTCGCCAATGCGGTCGGCGCCGCGATCGCCCAGGCCAGCGGCGAGGTCGACCAGATCTTCTCCAACGTCACGCGCGACCAGGCCATCGCCACCGCCAGGCTGCAGGCGGAAAACCGGGCGGTGGAGGCCGGCGCGGTGCGGGACAGCCTGAAGCTGGTCGAAATGGAGGATATCCCGTTGTCCTACCTGCCCGGCGACGCCAGGCGCGTTCGCATCCGGATGGTCGGCGACATCGGTTCGGACTAATCTGACCTCACGTATCGATTTTTGTCATACAGGAGTACCCGGCTCATGAACGCCATCGCAGGCAGGGACGCAGTGCTGAGTGTGCGCCCGATCGGACCCACCTTCGGCGCCGAGGTCACCGGCATGCCGATCCACGGCGACGTCAGCCCCGAACTGCTGACCCAGTTCATATCCCTGCTGCATCGGTATCGTGTGCTGGTGGTTCCCGAGACCGCCGTCGAACCCTCCGATCTCGTTGCGTTCAGCGCTCGGTTTGGCCCTTTGGAGATCCACAGCCGGTTTGAAAACACCTTGCCGGCATTTCGCGAAGTGTTCTGTGTCGGCAACGTCGAGCGGGACGGAATGAAGGCATCCTTCTCGCGCGGAGTGGAGCAGTGGCACGCCGACAGCTCCTATCGTTCGGTGCCGTCCGACGCGTCGTTGTTCTATGGCGAGATCGTTCCGCCTGAAGGTGGGGACACCATGTTTGCCGACGCCACCGCCGCCTGGCGCGCGCTGGATCCGGCCATGAAGCAGCGCATCGAGGGGCTCTACGCGGTCCACTCGCTGGAGACGCTGCGGCTGTGGGGACTGCGGCAGAACCCGGAACGAAGCAAGGATATCGACAAGCAGACGGCAGCCTTTCCGCCGGTGCGGCAGCCGCTCGTGCGCGTTCATCCGGCTACCGGAGCAAAGTCGCTGTATGTCTGTCCGGCCGTCATCAGCCACATCGAGGGACTGGAGGCCGAGGAAAGCGCCGCCCTGATCGAGACGTTGATCGCCCACATCACGCAGCCACGCTTCGTCTACCGGCATCTCTGGCACCAAGGCGACCTCGTGATGTGGGACAACCGCGCGGTCCTGCACACCGCGAGCCTGTTCGATCACACGCGGTACCAGCGGCTGATGTATCGCACCACCGTCGCCGGCGGGGCGCCCGCGCTCGCGGCCTGACAGCCCCGGGGCGCGCCGTGGCCGCGCCGGCGCATCGCGGCCCGGGTCGCCGCCGCCCCGGGTGGGTGGTCGGCCCCGCTCGCGACATCGCCGGAACCGGCCGGACGCTGCGGCGGCAGAGACAAGGTGCATTTCTGCCGGCTGGTGCCTGGTGGCATGGCCGCGTCAGCCCGGTGGCCCGGATGCAAGAGGAGTCGCCGGACGTGACCCGCCATCATGTCCGGCCTGGCACGGCCGTTGCACACCGGACGACCGGTAGCGCAGGAGAGCAATCGATGCAGAAGCCGTTTCATCTTGGCTGGTTCACCAATTTTACCGCGGGTGACTGGATCAGTCCGGTCTCCCAGGGGACCGGCAACTGGGACGGCAAGTTCTTCATCGAGATGGCACAGGCCATGGAACGAGCCTGCTTCGACTACATCATGCTGGAAGATACGCTGATGGTGTCGGAGGCGTACGGCGGGTCGTCGGCCGCGACGCTGAAATACGGGTTGCAGGTGCCCAAGCACGATCCGATGCCGCTCGCCGCGATGATCGCCGCCGCCACATCGAAACTCGGGGTGGTCGCAACCATGTCCACCCTCGCCTATCCGCCGTTCATGCTGGCCAGGCTGGCGTCGACGCTCGACCATATCGCCGGCGGTCGTTTCGGATGGAACATCGTCACCAGCGGCGAGGACACCGCGGCGCAGAACTTTGGCCTGGACAAATTGCCGCCGCGCGAAACGCGCTATGCCATGGCGGACGAATATGTCGATCTGGTCTGCAAGCTCTTCGATTCGTGGGAGCCGGATGCGGTGGTGAAGGACGCCGCGACCGGGACCTATGCCGATCACACCAAGGTCCATCCGATCCATTTCGAGGGCCAGTTCTTCAAGTGCCGCGGCCCGCTGAACACGGTGCGCTCACCACAGGGCAAGCCGGTCTTCGTGCAGGCCGGCGGTTCCCCGCGCGGGCGGGCCTTCGCGGCGCGGCATGCCGACTCGATCATCGCCGTCGGCAACGGCGTGGAGGGAATGAAGGCCTACCGCGACGATGTCCGCCGCCACGCCGTCGCGGCCGGCCGCGATCCGGACGACGTCAAGGTGCTGTTCCTGGTCTATCCCATCCTCGGCGAAACCGACGCGGAAGCCCAGGCCCGGCACCAGCGCATGATCAACGCCCCCGGCTTCGTGGAGGCCGCGCTGGCGGCGGTCGGAACCGTCACCGACATCGATTTCTCCGGCTTCGACCTGGACAAACCGCTGCCGCCGCTGACGACAAACGGCGAGCAGGGCTCACTCGACAAGTTCGCGCAGTGGGGATCCGGCAAGACATTGCGTCAGCTTGCGCAGGAACGTTTCGACGCCGGGATCCCGCTGATCGGATCGCCCGACACCGTGGCGGCACGGATGGGCGAGGCGATGGAGGCGATCGGAGGCGACGGCTTCCTGATCAGCACGCCGTTCCAGCGCGTCAGCCGGCGCGTCGTCACCGAGGTCTGCGAAGGCCTCGTGCCGGCCTTGCAACGTCGCGGCCTGGCGCGAAAGGCCTACACCAGGACCCTGCTGCGCGACACGCTGCGGGAGTTTTGACAAAGCCGGTCTTGCGTCCTCATCTCGACCGGTTGCTTCAGGATCTGGCGTCCGGCTGATCGGGTGAAGGGCGAATCCCGCCCTCGCGATGGAGGACAGGCTGATGATACGCACCGCCGAAGCCTACCGGGAAGGACTGCGCGACGGCCGCGAGGTCTGGATCGACAACGAACGGGTTGCCGACGTGACGACCCACCCCGCGTTCAAGCCGATCATCGACGTCAAGGCCCGGATGTACCAGATGGCATTCGAACCGGCCCGCCAGGATGCCTTGACCTACACGGAAGGCGAAGCCAGGCACTCGATCTTTCAGCGCCCGCCGCGGCAGACCAGCGACTGGACCGACAAGACGGCGGCGCTCGATCTGCTGTTCAAGGACATCGGCGGCGTCGTGACCCGTGTCGGCGACGAAACCGTTGGCGAGATGTGGTCGTTGCTGGATGGACGCGACGTGCTGGCGGAGATCGATCCGCGCTTCGCCGACAACATCGACCGCCATATCCGGGCGGTGGTGGAGCACGACGTGTTCCACGTCTCCGCCAACACCGATCCGAAGGGCGACCGGTCGCGCCCGCCGCAGGAACAGGATCCCGACATGATGGTGCACGTGGTTCGGGAAACCGACGCCGGCATCGTCATCCGCGGCGCGAAGTATGAAACTGCGGCCGCCTACGCCGACCAGGCATTCCTTAAACCCACTGTCGGCGCCTGGAGCAACGAAAAACTGTCCGACTACGCCGTGGGATGCATCGTCCGGATGGGCGCGCCGGGCGTGAAGCACATCTGTCGCGCGGGGTTCGCCGGCAAGGGCAGCACGGCGGACTATCCGTTGGCGAACCGGTTCGATGAGGTCGATGTACTGATGGTGCTGGATGACGTGCTGATCCCGTGGGAGGATGTGTTCTTCTATCGCCATACCCGCGCTGCCCAGCACGTTCGCGCCACGCTGCACCGTTATTCGGCGTTCCCCTACGTCCTGCGTCTTCAGTACGTCGCCGACATGATGATCGGCGCGGCGATGTGGAACGCCATGCAGACCGGCCTCGATAAGCTGCAGGCGGTGCGGGAGAAACTTGCGGACCTGATCTGCTATCGGGAGGGCATCAGCGCGCATCTCACCAGCGCGATCACGCTGGCGCAGCGCAGCCCCGCCGGACTGCTGATGCCGCATCAGTCCCTGCTCTACGCGGGGCGTGTCTTCGCCTGCTCCAACCTGCCGCAGATGATGCATATCGCGCGCGAATTGTGCGGCGGCCAGATCTGCCTCACCCCGAGCGCCGCGGCGTTCGAGGCGGCGGGGACGAAGGACTGGCTGGCGAAGTTCTATACGCTGAACGAACAGTGGGGTGCGGAGGATCGCCGCAAGCTTCTGGCGTTCGCGCGCGATCTGCTGAACTCCGACTATGCCGGACACCGGCTGACCTTCGTGCAGTTCGCCCAGGCACCTCATTTCAACCATCTCGCCGCCGTCTACAATTCGTTCGACTTTTCCGGCCCGCTCGATTTCGTTCGCAAGGCGGCTTCGCTGTCGGATGCGGTCGGCAGTACGTAGGACGACCGTGTCGCCCGGGATGGTTGGCCGTCGAAGACTTCCCTCTGCCCGGGAAGCCGCACCAGACATCGTACCCC
>DASWON010000078.1:0-17805 GCA_036398735.1 Rhodopila sp. | reverse complement strand
CGCCAGGCGATCTACGTGCAGCCCTACGTCGCCGCCCTGCCCGGCCTGATGATTTTCGCGACGTCGATGTGTTTCAACCTCATGAGCGACGGAGTCCGCAGCGCCATGGACGTAAGGCTCAACAAGTGAGCGCGGCCCTCAAGCAGGATGGCCTGAAACAGGACACCCCGAAGCCCGACTCAAGGGATCGTGGCGGGCCGGCCCAGCCGTTGCTGATCGTGGAAAATCTGACGAAGCATTTCCCGGTGCGCGGCGGGCTGCTGAACCGCCAGGTCGCCACCGTTCAGGCGGTCGATGACGTGTCCTTCACCGTCCGCAAGGGCGAAACGCTGGGCATCGTTGGCGAGTCCGGTTGCGGCAAATCGACCACGGCGCGGCTGCTGATGCGCCTGATGGAGCCGGATGCGGGTTCGGTGGTGTTCGACGGGGATCAGGTCGGCGACAAGCGAGGCATTTCGGTCAGCGACATGCGCCGGCAGATGCAGATGGTCTTCCAGGACAGCTACACGTCGTTGAATCCGCGCATGACCATGGCGGAAAGCATCGCCTATGCGCCGCGAATGCACGGCCTTGGCCGCAAGGCCGCCTATGACCGAGCCGAGAGTCTGCTGTCACGCGTCGGGCTGAACCCACGCCAGTACGCCCGCCGCTACCCGCACGAACTGTCGGGTGGCCAGCGTCAGCGTGTCAACATCGCGCGAGCGCTGGCACTTGAGCCGCGCCTGGTGATCCTGGACGAGGCCGTCGCCGCGCTCGACAAGTCGGTCGAGGCGCAGGTGCTCAATCTGTTGGGTGATCTGAAAGAGAGCCTCAATCTCACCTACGTGTTCATCAGTCACGACCTGAATGTCGTCGAATACATGAGCGACCGGGTGATGGTGATGTATCTCGGGCGCGTCGTTGAGGCCGGACCCGTCGAATCGATCTATCGGCATCCAAGGCACCCCTACACGCGGGCGCTGTTCGCATCCAAGCCGACGCTCGATCCAGACCGGCGCACGACCGAGATGCCGCTCACCGGGGATCCGCCCAACCCGATCAACCCGCCCTCCGGCTGCCGGTTCCGGACGCGCTGCGGCTTTGCCCAGCCGCGCTGTGCTGAGACCGTGCCACCTCTGGCCTCGCCCTTCGACGGTGATGCGGACCCGACGCACGTCGTCGCCTGCATCATCCCCGAAGCTCAGGCTGCGATGGGGGCGCACCATGTTTAGAAAACCCGCCATGCTCTCACCGCATGCTGTCACGATGGGCGGGAGCCCGCCCCAGGTGGACGGACCGCGCCCGCCTTTGGCCAAATCCAATGCGTCAGGTGTCGATGGCAAGCGCGTGACCGCGACGCCGGCGGAGATGAACAACAGCCTGCCACCTCCGCGGCAAGATGCTTTCACCGCCACCCCGGATCCCGCGGTGAACACTGCGCCGGTGCTGCGCGTGGAAGATCTGACGGTCCGTTTCAAGCGCCGCAACGTCGACGTCGCCGCGGTGAACGGGGTCGATTTCTCGCTGCAGGCCGGGGAGACGCTGACCATCCTCGGCGAGTCCGGCTCCGGCAAGAGCGTCAGCCTGAAGGCGCTGATGGGGTTGCTGCCTGAATATGGCGGCGTCTCGGGCAAAGTCTGGCTGAACGGACAGGAGATCCTGGGCCTGCCAGCGTCGCAGCTGGCGAAGCTGCGTGGCGGCGCGGTCTCGATGATCTTCCAGGAGCCGATGGCCGCCCTGGACCCGGTCTATACGATCGGTCAACAGATTGCCGAAACGATCGTGCAGCACGAGGGCTGCGACAACCGGACGGCGATGAAGCGGGCGCTCGGCCTCCTCGAACAGGTTAAGATTCCGTCCGCCGAGCGGCGATTGAAGAATTTTCCGCATGAAATGTCGGGCGGCATGCGGCAACGGGCGATGATTGCGCTGGCCCTGGCCTGCAAGCCTTCGGTTCTGCTGGCGGACGAGCCGACGACGGCGCTCGACGTGACGGTACAGATCCAGATCCTGCTGCTGCTGCGGCAATTGCAGGAAGAATTGGGGATGGCCATCGTGTTCGTGACCCACGACGTCGGCGCGGCGGCAGAAATCTCCGACCGGATCGCCGTGATGTACGCTGGCCGGTTCATCGAGACCGGAACCACGCGGCAGGTGATGCGCAGCCCCCTGCATCCCTATACCCAGGGCTTGCTGTCGTCGACGGTGCATGGTGGCATGCGTGGGCGCAAGCTGGACACCATTCCCGGCAGTCCGCCCAATTTGGCGGCCCTGCCGCCGGGATGCCCATTTGCGCCGCGCTGCCGCTACGCTGTCGACGCCTGCCGCCAGGGAGAGATCCCTGTGGTGACGACGGAGGCAGGAGCGATGGCCCGCTGTGTCAGGGTCAAGGCGTTGGTCGACGCCTGATGGCCTGCCCATTGAGTTCGCCGCGTTTCCCGGCGCACATGCGGCGGGCAGGCTACGGAAAGTCAGAAGGGCCTCGGTCCTGACTATTCGGCTTACGGCGGCCTCTGGGTTCAGCGCACGGGCGCCAGGAGACGCGGAGGCGTCCGGGCGGCGGTCAGGGCCCGGACGGAGATGGATGCTCCCACCGCGGTGGTTGCGGGCATCGGTAACAATGAACGGGAACGGGCCGGTCCCTTTTCATGCGTCACGGCCGGCTGCAACACAGCCATTCGCATGTCGAGCGTTGGCACGTGGGTGGCGAGAAGTGGATCTACCGAGGCGACGGGGTAATTCGAACCCGTCACTCGATGAGGGGAACGAAGTATGGACAAGGAAGAATTCAGCACGCTGGTCGATCAGAGCGGACTGACGCTCAGCGATGAACAGAAGGCGGTCCTGTTCGCGGCCTACCCGATGTTCCAGGCGATGGTCGCCCGCGCCACGCCCCCGATGTCGCGTGAGGCCGAACCGTCGGTCATCTTCGTGCCGGAGGTGCGGTGATGCAGCCATTCCTCACGATCGCCGAGGCGAACAAGCTGATCGCGGACAAACAACTGTCGCCGGTCGAGCTGACCCGCTTTTGCCTGGACCGCGTTCAGAAGCTCGATCCGGTACTGCACAGTTTCCTGCTGCTCACCGAGGAGCGGGCGATCGCGGATGCCACGGCCGCCGAGGCCCGCATGATGGCCGGGTCGCTCAAGGGACCGCTGGACGGGATCCCGATCGGGCACAAGGACATCTACAACACGGCCGGCATCCGCACGACCGGGCATTCCAAGCTGCTGGAACACAACGTTCCGAGCGAAGATTCGGTTGTCGTGCAGAAATGGGCCGAGGCAGGTTCGGTGCTGATGGGCAAGCTCGCCACGCATGAGTTCGCGATCGGCGGCCCATCGTTCGATCTGCCGTGGCCGCCCGCTCGAAATCCGTGGAACCCGGACCATTTCACGGCCGGTTCGTCGTCCGGAACCGGCGCGGCCGTGGCGGCCGGCCTGATACTTGGCGGCACAGGTTCGGACACCGGCGGCTCGATCAGGGGCCCCTCGGCGCTGTGCGGCCTCGCCGGGATCAAGCCGACGTACGGGCTGGCCAGCCGCCGCGGCGTGCTGCCCTTGTCGCAGACACTGGATCACACCGGGCCGATGGCGTGGACCGTGCAGGACTGCGCGCTGCTGCTGCAGGCGATGGCCGGATACGATCCACTCGATCCAGCCAGCGCCAACCGTCCGGTGGCGAACTTCACCGCCGATCTCGACAAGGGGGCCGGCGGGCTGCGTATCGGCGTCATCCGCCACTTCCATGAGATCGACAATCCGGTCAGTCCGGCGACGGCGGCCGGCATTGATGGGGCGCTGGAGATCTTTCGCGCCCAGGGTGCGGAAATCCGCGACGTCACGGTCTCATCGATGATGGACTACAACGCGCCCGGCTGGGTGATCCTCACCGCCGAGGCGTATGCCGTCCATGAACCATGGCTGAAGCAACGCTTCAACGACTACGGCGAACTGCTGCGCGACCGTCTGGCATTCGGGGCGCTGTTGCGTGCCCCGGAATACGTGCAGGCCTTGCGCCGGCGCCGCGTGCTATGCCTGGAGATGCGCGAGGCTATGGCCGACCTCGACATCCTGATCACCGCCTCGGCGCCGGCAGAGGCGCCAAAGATCAATGAAGTGCCGAAATGGGGAATGTTCGAGAAGCCGAATTTCACCATGCCGTTCAACCTGACCGGCCTGCCGGCACTCAGCCTCTGCACCGGCTATGGCGTTGGCGGACTGCCCGTCAGCATGCAGATCGTCGGCAAGCCGTTCGCTGAAGCGACGGTGTTTCGCGCAGGCCATGCCTATGAGACGGCGACGGCCTGGCGGAGCAGGCGGCCTGCGATGTCAACCGCTCCGGCGGCTTGATTGGGGAAAGCGCATGAGCGACACAAAATTCGAAGCGCGCGTGAAGGCGACGGGCCTGCGCCCGAAGCCGGGTGACATGCCGATGCTCGAGGCCCTGGTGAAGGATCTCGATCGCGCCGCTGCCATGCTGCGCGGACCCCGCCCCTACGCCGAAGAGCCGTTGAACGCATTTCGGCTGAAGCCAGCGTAGAGCAGAAAAGATTTCAACCACGAAACCGGGGTCGCCCCGTGGCGGCCCCGAGCGACGTGACTGCATCAACGTCACTGCGGCGATGTTACTGCATCGGCGTCACTTCCCGGCCAGGATGGCCCGGCACGCGGCTGGCAATGGAGGGGGCTGATACGGGGCCGCCGGCTTCGGCGGCGCATTGAGCTGATCGAACCACCATTGCAGCGTCGCGTCGCAGCCATCGCCGGGCGGCGGTGGGGCCGCCTGCACGCAATCGGACTGACCTTGCGGGCAGCGAAAGCGGATATGCATGTGGGCGGCATGACCATACCAGGGCCGGATCAGGTGCAGCCAGGAGCGGTCGCCGCTGACCTCCCGGCAAAGCTGCTGCTTGATCGCGGGATTGACCAGGATGCGGTCGACCTCCGGCAAGCCGGCGGCCATGTGCAGCAGTGCCGTCACCCGGGGCGACCATGCGGCAGGATCGATATCACGGCGATCCGGGCGCACCATGCTGCGCAGTTCGACCGTGTCGCGTTCTGCGCCGGACAGCGGCGGACGGGGCTGCATGTCCAGCCCGACGTCGGCGTCCAGACCAATCTGATGGCTGACGTGACCGCCCGGCATCGGGCCGCCGCGCGCCCGCGAGATATCTTCCATCAGGACCGTCGGCAGGCCCATCGCGGTCGCTTCGCGGCCCAACAGTTCCAGATTGGCGATGGTTTGCGGCGCCCCCCAGAACGCACTGCGGTTGAGGTGGATTGTCTGGAATCCCGGCCCCTCAGGCGGCAGGCGGACGGCACCGGCGATGCATCCGCCGGTGTTGGGGCCGCCGATGATGTGCACCGGCCCTGGTGCGGGACCGTTTGGAGCCGCACCCGCCACTGCCGTCATGGTCACGATCAGGCCGCCGGACATCCGGAGCGGTCCGCCGCTCCGCACCGAATACCGCAAGGCGGCAAGGCACCGACGCAAGGTTCGCAGCAGGCTCAAAACTTGCGCTCAAAGATGGTAATGACGTCACCCGGTTGGACGAATGTCTGCCTGGTCGCTTTTCCCTCGAAGGCGACGCCGTCGCTGGTCCGTATCACGGAAGCATAGTCTTGGATGGCGCGATATGTGAAGCCGCCGGCCACGGCAGCCGCGGTTACCATGGTCATGCCCGGTTGATAAGGGTACTGGCCCGGCTTGCTGACCTCGCCCAGCACGAAGATCGGCCGGTAGGCGGTGACCTCCACCGATACCGATGGCGCATTGTAAAGGTTACCCTTGATCAGCGCATCACGCACGCGAACCGCCAGTCCATCAGGCGTCAGCCCGGATGCGGTGACGGTACCGAGGAGAGGAAGCGCGATGGTGCCGCTGTCGCTGACGCGGAACTCACCGGTCAATGTGTCGTCGCCCACGGTGATCAGCCGGACAACATCGCCCGGCCCAAGTCGATAGGCTGCGGCGGCGGCGCGCGGAAGGTCCGGAAGGCCGCGACCGGGTGCGCAGGCCATGGCGACCAGGCACAGCAGAAAACACCAGAGCAACCGCAAGATAGGGGGAACCCTGTTTTAGGGTGCATCGACGCTGCCGAATTTCCGGCCCGCTGCGACGTATACATGATTGTTCCTGATCAAAGGTTAACGCGACGCAGCTAATCGACACGACCGCAGCCGTGCCACCGCCGCCGTTAGCAAAATCTTAAGCATTGATGGTCTAGGAGGGGGTCCCGTCCACTCATCCCGGGGCCCGACGCCTCGGAGCAGACCAAGAGACCGACCTACGCGGATGCTCGACAACCCCGCCGACATCACTGGACCGGCCCTGGCTCCTGACCCCGCATCACAGCGCCTGAATCCGCGCCCCGCGCTGTCACGCCCCGGTCTGTCGCGCGACAGTCTGGCGGGGTTTGTTTTGGCCCTGCGGCAGCGCCGCAAGACACTCGCCGCGGTCATCGTGCTCATCCCGCTTTGCGCTTATGTGACGCTGCGTCAGATCACGCCACTTTACACTGCCACGGGGTCGCTGATCTACGAACCCAGCCTGTACCGGGTGCGGGAGCTGCAAAGCATCCTGCGCGAGGATCCGACGACCGAAGCAATGATGGCGAGCCAGGCCGAGATTCTGCACAGCCTGCATATCGCGCAAAGGGTGGCTGACCGGGGCAACCTCTTCGACAACCCCGAATTCAATGTCGCGCTGCGGCCGCCTGGTCTGCCGCACCGCGTCCTGACGACAGTGCGCTGGCTGTTGGGTATGGAGAACGACGCCCCGCCGAGTGACCCGCTGTACGGTCCCGCGCCGGATCCGACCCGCAATCGGACGATGCTGGCGGTGCGGGACGCGCTGCACGCGTCCGCGGTCCGGCTATCGCACGTGATCGAAGTCACCTTCATCGCTGACGATCCGACTGTGGCGGCGGCGGCGGTCAACAACGCGATGGACGTCTACATCAAGGACCAGTACGCGGCGAAACATCGCGCCGTTGATGCCGCCACCGCCTTGCTGTCGAAGCAGGCCACCGACCTGCGCCGTCAGGTCCGCCAAATCGAGGAGCGCATGTCCGCCTATCGCTCGGAACATGGGCTGAGCCAGGGGATGCACGCCGGCTCCGATACCGAGGAAATCACTCACCTCGCCGAGGATCTGGCAAGGGCGCAATCTGAGCGCGCCGCGGCAAACGCGCGCCTCGACGCAGCCCGCGGACGAGCCGGAGCCGAGGCCCAGGCCGCCGTCGCGTCATCGGTCGCCCAGTTACGCGCGCAGCAGGAACAGTTGGCGGGAGAGATCAAGGCATCGCAAGTGCGGCTGGGCTCCGCACATCCGGATGCTCAAAGCCTGAACCGGCAATACGCTGATGGTCAACGCGCCCTGGCCGCGGAGATCGCGCGCGTGGTCGCCGCCACGAGTGCCGAACAACGGGCCGCGACCGATCGCGTGACGACGCTGGAGAGCGTCATGACCCAGGCGACAACAGCGGCAGAGACCGCGGCGCGTGCCCAGATCCCGCTGAATGCGATGAACCGCGATCTGGAGGCCGCCAAAGGCCAGCTGCAGGCGGTGCTGGAGCGCATTCAGCAGACCGCCCAGCAGGCCGCCGTCGAATCCTCGGAAGCCCATGAAATATCCCAGGCGCTGCCGCCGGACCACCCCTCCTATCCAAGGACGATGCAGGCCCTCGCCGCCTCGTTGCCGGCTGGCGTGTTCCTCGGACTGTTGCTCGTCTATCTGCTGCATCTGATCGACACCACGGTGCAGAGCGGCGAGGAGGCCCGGCTGATAACCGGGCTGCCCTGCCTCGCATTGATCCCCGAAATTACCTCCCGGGCGTTGGGCCACCTGAAGATCCAGGACTACATCGCTCAGCGGCCCCTGACCGCGTTCGCCGAACAGATCCGCTGCCTGCGTGTCGGCGTATCGCTGCATATCGATCATCCGCAGGTGATCACGATCACGGCGCCGCGGCCCGCGGATGGCAAATCGCTGCTCACGCTGGCCCTCGGCCGCTCGGCGCAACTGGGCGGCGAACGCGTGCTGGCAATCGAGTGTGACGTCCGCAAGGCTGGCTTCCAGTACCGGCTGCACAGCTTTGCCGCACCCGCCGGGCGGGTCATCACCGAACCCGGTCTGATGGAGGTGCTGCGAGGGGACATCGCATGGCAGGATGCGGCGCAGACTGACCGGATCACCGGCATGAAATTCATCACCGCCGGAAGAGGCGGCGATGACGTCGTCGGGCAGCTCTTGTCCGATGAGATGCGCCAGTTGCTCGCCGAGGCTCGCGAACACTTCGACCTGATCCTGCTCGATACGCCACCGGTCGAGGCAATGACCGAGGCGCGCATCGCCGCCTCGTTGGCCGACGCCACGCTGTTGTGCGTGCGGTGGCGTTCAACGCAGTCGAAAGCCCTGCTGCACGCTCTGGAGGTGCTCGGGGACGCCCACGCCAAAATTATCGGAACCGTGCTGACAAGGGTCGATCCGCGCGTGCATCTTCGCTCCGGCCATGCCGATGCGGGGGTCTATCACCGCCGCTACAAAGCATATTTCGGGGGTGAGAGATGACGACACGGCGATTCCTGGTGACCGGCGGCGCCGGTTACGTCGGCAGCCATCTGGTCGCGGCCCTGCTGGACCGGGGCGACGCGGTCACCGTACTGGACAATCTGCGAACCGGGCATCGCGCGGCGGTTCCCGCGGGCGCCAGATTGGTCGTGGCCGATCTCGCGGACGCAGCAGCGATCGAGGCCGTGCTGAGCGGCGCCGAGCCGGGCGAGCTGGTCTCAGGTTCGCCCCCCGGAGCTCAGATCGCGCCAAGTCAGACCCAACCGGCTCAGATCCCGCCGCCTCAGATCCTGTCTGGCCAGCTCCGCCCGAGCCAGACGGTCGCGGGTCAGAGAGTCGCGGGCCAGACCGTTGCGGGCCAGGCCGTTGTGGGCCAGGCCGCCGCCGGGCAGACCGTCCCGGGCGGAACGCTGGCAGGCTGCGTCGAGCCGGACGCTGGCTCATGGGATGCAGTGTTCCACTTCGCCTCGCTGTCTCAGGTCGGCGAGAGCATGCGCATACCGATGCGCTATCTGCTCGACAACGCGGCGAACGGCATCCGGCTGATCGATGCGTGTGTGCGCCATGGTGTGGGGCGGTTCGTGCTCTCCTCCACGGCCGCGCTGTTCAACCTGGACAGCGATGCGCCAATCCCCGAGGAGGCGCCAATCGACCCGCAGTCCCCGTATGGCGACAGCAAATGGATGATTGAGCGCGCCCTGCGCTGGGCCGGCCAGGTACACGGGCTGCGCCATGCGTGCCTGCGGTACTTCAACGCCGCCGGCGCCGATCCCGCCGGACGCCTGGGCGAGGACCACCGGCCGGAATCGCACCTGATCCCGCTGGTGATCGATGCGGCATTGGGCCGCCGTGCGGCACTGGATGTCTTCGGCGACGATTACCCGACCCCGGACGGAACCTGCATTCGCGACTACGTGCACGTCTCGGACCTGGCTTCGGCGCATCTGCTGGCGCTGGAGGCATTGCAGGCCGGATCGGTGGTCTGGAACCTTGGCAACGGCGCCGGACATTCGGTCCGCCAAGTGATTGCCTCGGTCGAGCGCGTGTCCGGGCTGAAGGTCCCCTACCGGATCGTCGACCGCCGCGCCGGCGACGCGGCGGTGTTGGTGGCGTCATCAGAGCGTGCGCGACTGGCTGGCTGGCGCCCGGTGCACGGCGATCTTGACGACATCGTCGCGACCGCGTTCGCATGGCGGAAATCCCATCCTGACGGCTATGGCGACTGACCGGACGGCTCTTCTTGCCGTGCCGGCCGCCGCGGCGTCGTTGCTGTGGCCGGCGCTGTGGAACGGCTATCCGATCGTGTTCGCCGATACCGGCACGTATCTCTCTCAGGCGATCCAGCATTACGCCAGCTGGGACCGCCCGGTATTCTATTCCCTGTTCATGCTGCCGCTGCACGCCACGGTGACCGTCTGGCCGGTCGTCGTTGTGCAGGCGCTGCTGGCGGCGTGGCTGCTGTGGATGGTGGCCCGAAGCCTGTTACCGGACCTGCCAGCGATCGCCTTTATCGCTGGCATCGCCCTGCTGTCACTCTGCACCTGGCTGCCCTGGCTCGTCAGCGAGCTGATGCCCGACCTGTTCACCCCATTGCTGGTGGTGGCGCTGTGCCTGCTGGTTGTGACGCCCGAGCGGTCGCCGCGCTGGGAGCAGGCCGTCCTGATGACGCTGACCGCGTTCATGATCGCCACCCAGCTATCCAGTGTGCCACTGGCGTGTTTGCTGCTCGCAGGAATGCTTGGGTGGGACTGCGCGCAACGCCTCGTCCATCGGCGAGCCGCCGCGCGATCTCGGCGTGTCACGGTCACGGCGGACACCCGCCCGGCCGTGACGGACGGCGACAACCGGCCGTCCCGCCGTGACTGGAGGCTGATCCTATTGCCCCCGGCGCTGGCGATCCTTGCCCTCTGCAGCGTCAATCTCGCCGCGCATGGGCGCTTCTCGATCGCCCCGTTTGGCAACGTGTTCCTGCTTGCCCGGGTCATCTATGACGGTCCCGGCATGGCGGCCCTGCGCCGCGGCTGCCCGGCGGCGGGCTGGCGGCTGTGCCCGTTCGTCGGCCGTCTGCCGGCAAACTCGGACGATTTTCTCTGGACCCCCGACAGTCCGCTGCTTGCCGCAGGTGGCGCCAAAGCCGTGTCGCTGGATGCCGGCGCGATCATCAGGGCCGCTGTGCTCGCCGACCCCGCCGACGAAATCGGGGCCGTTCTGACGAACTCACTGCGACAGCTGACCCGCTTCGGAAGCGGCGACGGGCTTGGTCCCTGGCCGGACCAGGTGACCCCGGTAATCGAGCACGACTTTCCGGCGCGGGAACAAGCCGCTTACGCGTCGGCGCGGCAGCAGGCCGGGTCCCTGTTCGTGCCGGCGTGGCTCGCAGCGATCCACCGCATCATCGCCCTTGGCGGGGTGGCGGGCTGTCTGGTGCTGCTGCCGGTTGCTGTCAGGCGACACGCGCCGTGTTCGGTCTTCCTGTTCGCGGTGCTTCTCACGCTGCCGGTCAGCGCCGCGATCACCGGCGGCCTATCCGCGCCGCATGAACGATATCAGGCGCGAATCATGTGGTTGCCGCCGTTCGTCGCGGTGCTCTCGCTGGCCGCGCTCCGCCGGCAGCCGGCGTGAGGCGTGCTGCGTTCTGGTCCGGGCTCAAGGCGGCGCCGCTGGTGTCATCCAGGGGTTGCTGACGCGGCAGCGCGCCTACCGCCGCCTCGCATTGCGACCACTGATCGGCCAGGGCCTGGGAACCGTCCTCGGGGCCTCAGCCGCGTTCGCCGGCGCTGGCGGCTGGGCGCTGGTCTGCCAGCAGGCCGTCGCAACGACTTGCGGCGCACTGGCTTTCGCTCGTGCATGCGTGGTCGCCGCCTCGCACCTTTGAACGAGCTCTGGTGCGGTCGCTGCTGAACGTCGGACTGCCGCTGACCGCATCGATGCCGGCTGGTGCTCGACGGAAATGTGGCTTGCCTGATCGCCGGTGCAGCCGGCGTGCTGCTGTTTCACCCGACCGACGCATGGCACGCCGTCATGACCTGGACAGTGAGCCAGGTCCTCGTCAGCCCGTACAGTTTGTGGGTGAATGCCCGAGCCCTCGGGGTCAACATGATCCGCCCGCTGACCGGTGGCCTGGCGTGGGAGATTCGGAGCCTGATCCATGGTTCCACGCGGTCCACCAAATTGCGGGTCGGCGGCGAGGCGGACCTCAGAGGGTATGAGCCGTGAAAATCACGGTTTGCCGGTGTTCCGGCTGACCCTAACGTTCTTCGGGGCCGGCCGATGGCGCGGCGAATGTTCGTCGCCGGACGCCGGGTCGACGAGCCGCCGGGGGGCGCAAAGACGCTGCTCATCCGACCGCGGGATTCGGCGGCTCGCGGCCACGGTCCGGAAGCCAGAAAATGCGGCCGGGTGTTTCCGCCTCCGCGCCGGCTGCTATAACCGGGAACCGGCTACACGCTCAGGAGAGTCCCGATGCCGCTTCTCGCCCTCCCCGCGGTGTTCATGCGCGGCGGCACCAGCCGGGCCGTGATGTTCCACCGGAAAGATCTGCCGGAACGCGGGATGTGGGACCCGATCTTCCTCGCGGCTATGGGCAGCCCGGACCCGAACGGCCGGCAACTGAACGGCATGGGCGGTGGAATTTCGTCACTATCGAAAATCTGCATCCTCGCCCCGTCGGACCGCGCCGATGCGGACATCGACTACACGTTCGCTCAGATCCAGATCCGCGAGGCTCTGGTGGACTACCGCGGCAACTGCGGCAACATGTCGTCCGCGGTCGGCCCGTTCGCGGTCGATGAGGGTCTGGTGCGGCCGAACGGCGACACCGCTGTGGTGCGCATCTTCAACACCAACACCGGCAAGATCATCCGCTCGACGTTTCCGCTGGCGGACGGGCGTGCGGCGACCGACGGCGACCTTGCCATCCCGGGCGTTGCCGGCAGCGGTGCGCCGATCCGACTGGACTTCCTGTCGCCGGGCGGCTCCATGACAGGCCGCCTGCTGCCGACCGGACATGTCCGGGACTGGCTGGACGTGCCAGGCCTTGGACCGATCGAGGTGTCCCTGGTCGACGCCGCGAAACCCTGTGTCCTGGTCCGAGCGCGCGATCTTGGCCTTACCGGAACGGAGCTGCCGGATGCACTGGATGCCAACATCGCGGTGCTGGAGAAGCTGGAGGGGATCCGGCGCGCGGCAGCAATCGCCATGGGCCTCGCCCGCACGGAGGCTGAGGCCGCTCAGAGTCGCGGCGCGCCGGCAGTTGGGTTCATCGCGCCACCGATGCACGCGTCAACCCTTTCGGGCGAGGCCATCCTGCCCGGCGATGTCGATTTGACCGCGCGGTTCATCTCCAACGGCCAGCCGCATCGCGCGCTGCCGGTGACCTCCTCGCTGTGCACGGCGGTCGCTGCACAGATCACCGGGACGGTCGTATCCGAGTCGTCACGCCAGACCGGCGGTCGTTCGATCCGCATCGGCATGCCGTCCGGCGTCCTGACGGTGGGCGCCGATGTCACGCAGGATTCGGCAGGTACCTGGACGGCCCATAGCGGTGCCTTCTATCGCACCGCCAGGCGACTGTTCGACGGCCGGATCTATGTGCCTCAGGCGGATCCCGCGACGTAGGCGGTCAGCCGTTCCACCACCGTGTCCTGCTGCATGATCCGCGCCTTCACGACGTCACCGATACTGATCAGGCCGACCAGCGTGCCGTGATCAATGACCGGCAGATGCCTGAAGCGGCCAGCGGTCATCATCTGCATCGCCTGGTCCACGGTGGTGTCGGGGTGTGCGACCTGTACCGCGCGGGTCATCAATTGCCCTGCCGTCATCTCGAGGGTGCGGGTACCGTTTGCGGCGAGAGAGCGAACGACGTCACGCTCGCTGACGATCCCCAGCATCTGCTCGGTGTTGTCCATCACCAGAACCGCCCCGATACGACGCGCCGACAGCAACGCCACGATTTCGGTGACGAGCGCATCCGGATCAACGGTTGATACGTGGTAGCCTTTATGTTTTAGAATCGCGGCGACCGACATCGGCGTTCCCTTCCCTGCCAGGATGGGCCCGCGCCCCGGTCGGTATCATATTATGTGAAACTGATACCCCGCGGCGCGGTCCGCATCTTTACAAAGAAAGAAGATGGCTGTCCAGTGAACGGATTGCAACTTTTAGACGTGCAGTGCAGCATTTACTGCTACCACAAGGTGCTACCTGCCATCAGCCCAGCAACCAGCAATACAACGAACACCACGATCGCGATGAAGAACAGGATCCGGGCAATATCCGCGGTCGCCGCGGCAATGCCTCCGAACCCGAATATCGCCGCCACGATCGAAACAACGAGGAAGAATAAAGCCAATCGCAGCATGACGAATTTCCATGTCCAGAGGTCGATGCAACAACGTCCCTCGATATAGGCCGGGTTCCGTCATGCCTGACAGTCACACGTCATTTACCGATGATCACTCTGCCGCCACCAGAAGGGAAACAGCGGGCGAAAGCTGAGTTTCCACCAGCTCCGCAAACCGGCCCTGGCGCGCAAGCAACGAGTTGAAGTCGCCCTGCTCGACGATACGCCCGCCCTCGAACACAAGAATTTCATCAGCGTCGCGAACCGTCGACAGACGGTGGGCGATGATGAACGTCGTGCGTCCCGCCATCAGCGTCCGCAGCGCCTTGCCGACCCGCGCCTCGGTCGCCGCGTCCAGCGCGCTGGTCGCTTCGTCGAGAATCAGGATCGGTGGATTCTTCAGCAGGGCCCTTGCGATGGCAAGGCGTTGGCGCTGTCCGCCCGACAGCGTGGTGCCGCGCTCACCGATCATCGTGTCGTAGCCGTGCTGCTGGCGGACGATGAATTCGTGTGCGTCCGCCATGCGGCAGGCCTGCTCGATCTCCTCGTCGGTGGCCTCCGGTTTGCCGACCAGCAGATTGTCGCGGATCGAGCGATTGAACAGCAGGCTCTCCTGGAACACGACGCCGATGTTCGAACGCAGGCTGTCCAGGGTGATGTCGCGCAGATCCTGACCATCGATGGTGATGCGGCCGCTGGTCGGATCCCACAAGCGCTGCAACAGCGTCATGGCGGTCGATTTACCGGCGCCCGTGTGGCCGACCAGAGCCACGCACATCCCCGGCTTTGCCTGGAAGCTGACGTTGGTCAGAACCGGGGCGCCGGTTGCCGGATAGGTGAACGAGACGTCCTCGAACCGCACCTCGCCACGCGGCGCCCACAGAGTGCGGGCATCGTCCTTTTCCGGCACGGAACTGCGCTCATCGAGAATATTGAAGAAGTCCTCCAGCGCGGGCAGCTTGAAGAACAGCGACGAGACGAAGGACGCCGCGGTCTCCAGACGGCCGATCAGCAGCATCGCGAATCCCATGAAGCTGACAATCTCGCCGACGCTCGCCATGCCGTGCATGTGCAGCCAGGTGCCAACCACCACGATTGTAATGATTGCCAACGTGCTGGAGGCGCGGGTCATCACGTTCACCAGCGCCCACCAGTTGAGCACCGGGAACTGATGCCTGATCACCTGGTTGGCGATGTCGCTGAACAGATGCGCCTCAGCTGACAGGCGCGTGAACGACTGCACCACCATGACGTTGGTCAGAGCGTCCTGTGCGGTGCCGGCCAGCGACGAATTCAGGCCCTCGACCCGCCGCTGGGCCGTCTCGGTCTTGCGCACCACAATCGCCGTGAACACCAGGAAGACGGACACCAGGGCGATCAGCACCAGACCAAGCCGCCAGTTGAGCAGCATCGTCATGGGCAGCAGGACGACCGCGGACAGGATCGTGGAGAGTTGATCGCGAAAGAACACCAGCCACGTCGCAAACAACCCATCCGTGCCGGTGAGCATGCCCTTGATCAGGCGCCCCGAATGGGTTCCGCCATGGAAGGAAAGCGGCAAGGCCAGCACATGCTGGAAATACCGGCCCATGGATTTGATACGGTGCCGGTGGGCCAGACGCTCGGTCTGCAAGGCAACCGCGATATTGCTCACGATGCCGCCAATGCCAACGGCGACCCATATGCCTAACAGCATCGTCGCCTGCTGCCACATCGCACCGGCCGGCATTCTGTCCGACTGCGACAGAAGATTAACGACTCGGCCAAACAGCACCGGGTCGAGAAACTGCAACCCCGCGACCATCAGATTAGCGAACGCGAGGAAGCCCGCGATGCGGATATCGCGGCCCAGGAGGCCGAGAACCCGACCATAGATCTTGAAGAAGCGCATCTACCTGTCCCCACGGAGAACGAAGCGTCTCCGTCACTGCTCAGGACAGGATGGGGGGCGGGTGTGGCATGAGTTTGGCAGACCCGAGAAAAACCTGCATCGCACGGGCCCGTGATTGACCTCAGGCCGGTTTTTTGGGTTTGGGGCGGGCACGGCGCTTGGGTGCCGGGGCCGCTTTGGCCGGCGCGGGCGTCGCTTCGTGCGGCGCAGCGGCCGCTTTCACCCGAGCGGGGGCCGCCTTGACCGGTGCGGGAGTCGTTTGGGCTTCACCCTGGTCGGTCATGCGACCGGGAAACTCGCCGAGGTTAGCCTGAATATCCGCCTCCTCGATGCCCGTCTCGCGGGGCGAGTTCGGGTTCGACTGCGGGTTGGGAAGCTGGCCGCTGCCGGCGCTCTCCTCCATGCCAACCAGTTCACGCGCCCGCTCCCAATATTCGACGTCGCGGCCATGCGGCTTCCCGTCGGCTTCCCAGAGATGGTAGGCCCGCTCCCGCACCCTCTGCTCGCGGTCGGGATCATGCGCCAGTGGGTTGCGGATAGAAGAACGCGCAGGTGAATGTGCCATGGAGCCTCTCGGTAACGGTAAAGCCGGCTGTTAACGTCGCGATTATGGCACGGTTGCCAAGGTTGTTGTGCGAACGTTCCTCACTCGTATGAGTTGAATTTCGTCCATCGAGGATCCCTGCAGCAGGCGATCAGTCGTCGCCTGGAAGAGACGTCGAAGCAAGAGCGGGGCGACCTCTGGCGGCTGCCGGATCGCCAGCAACGATGTCACATTCAGGAGGCAAACAATTCGGCTCGGCTGGCCGCGGCCCGTCTGGTCCATCGCGACCTGCCCGCGCCGCTGGCGACCGACACGCAAATGAGCCGATCTCCGGCCCCACTGTCATTGCCGCGCTCTGCCACCGGTATCATCACCGGGCTCGGCCCGCCGACCCCACGACTCGCGATTCGAAAGGTTACGAGTTGTGCGCGACCGGCTGGGCTGCGCTCATGTGCCCGCCCATGACGCAGGGAAAGAGCACACGATCGCAGTCAGGCGCCGAGTGTTCGCGCCGCGCTCGGCCAGATGCATCATATCGCGCGCGCCGCGGCGCCGGCAGCGCCGACGGATCATCCCCGGGGGGACCGCCACGCTTCGCGCCGGCCCGGGACATGCCCCGGGCGGGAGCCGTACTAGCCGTGATACTCCGGCGTCGTCTGCAACAGCGGGAAAGCGCTGTGTGCGTGCGGCTGGGTAACCTGCGGCGCATTTCGGAACACATACCCCGGATGCAGTTCCCCGAGGCTGCGGGCCCCGGCGAGCGCCATCGCGACGCCGAATTCGTGCTCCAGCAGTTCCAGCATCTTGTGCACCCCGGCGTCCCCGCCGGCGGCCAGCGCGTAGCAGTACATGCGCCCCATCGCGACCGCGTCGGCGCCCAGAGCAATGGCCTTCACGATATCCGTGCCGCGGCAGATACTGCCGTCAACGATCACCTTCGCCCGGCCGCGCACCGCCGCCATGACCTCCGGCAGCACGTCCATCGATCCGCGTCCGTGATCGAGCTGGCGCCCGCCATGGTTCGAGACATAGACGCCGTCGACCCCATGTTCACAGCACAATGCGGCATCCTCGGCGGTGGCAATGCCCTTCAGGATCAGCGGGATGCTGTGTTTATCCTTGAAATGTTTGACATTGTCCCAGCTGAAGCTGGCCTGGTAGCTCTGCCCCGTCGCCACGGCCCGCCACGGCTTGACGAAGCGACCCGCAATGTCACGCTCGCGCCGCGAATAGGCGGCCGTATCGACGGTGATGGCGAAGGCGTCATAGCCGGCATCGACGGCCCGCTTCACCACGTCATCGATCCAGGCCTTGTCACCACGCACATAGAGCTGGAAAATCTTCGGGCCGGTTGCCGCGGCGGCGGCCTCCTCAAGGCCCGGCGCGGTCACCGAACTGACCATGATCGGCACGCCGAAAGCGGATGCGGCCCGCCCCGCGGTCGCCGCCCCGCCGGCATCGAACGATTCCAAT
>DASWON010000077.1:0-12532 GCA_036398735.1 Rhodopila sp. | reverse complement strand
AGCTGATATATCCCCTCAGCAGGGTGGGGCGGCACGGACTGGACCGTTCGATCGCGGCGTTGTGGAGATTGGGGCTGGCCTCGCCAGCCAAACAGATACATCGATGCAGCCCGATGGCTCGACTCACGACCGTGCCGCCGTGCAGCCTGCCGGAACTGCGGGCGGCGAGGATCCTGGCTCACCATCAAATCAACGTATCGTCGCGGCGGCGGCGGCGGCGGCGGCGGGTGTCGGGACGACGGCTGATCCGCTTGCTGCCGCCCCTGACAGAGGACTGGAATCGCCTGCCGGCCCGGGGACGCCGCAGCAAGCCGCCTCCGCCAGGGCCAGCTTGTCGACCCAGTCCGGCCTCCGGAACAACCAGGCCGGGACACGGACCAAGGACCCGAATGGGGACTCAGGTACCGCCGCGGGCGCAACCGGCGTTCAGGCCGTTTCCACTGCGGATGCGGTATCGAGCGCCTGGCTGCAGGCAACGCAAATGCCTGAGCCGACCGCGGGAATGATCGACTCGGCGCCAGGGCGTGCTGATCCGGCAGCCGACGCGCCGGACGCGGTCGGGGCGCCGACCACGTTTAGCACCACCGCGGCGCCGGGAACATCAGAGCGCAGGACGTCGGCGCTCCCGACGGGTGCGGAGGGGTTGGTCGTGGCCGATCCGGGGCGGGACGGGCCACCACTCCCGCGATATCAGGCTGCGGCGCCCGCTGGGCAACCGCCCATTGCGACGGCCAGTCCTGACGTGCCACCGCAACCTGCGGCAGGCGGGGCGCGCGTTCGACAGCTAGGCGCAGGTACCGTTTCGGCCCGCCCGGTGCTGTCGGCTTCGTCGGGCGACACCGTCGCGCCGATCGTCATGCCAGCCTCGACAGCGTCGGAGCACCGGCTCACATTGCATCCAATCGCTTCGGATCCGGCGCAGGCGCCGGTTACCTTTGGTGCGCCGTTCGCCCAGTTGATGGCGACAGACGTGCCAGATGTGGCGCCCGGCATGGCCTCCACAAGTCTGCTACCCTCCACCAATCGGTTCACCCCCGCCGATCAGCTAGCACCGACGATGCTGACGCTGGCCAAGGGGGCTGGCGGCAGTCAGCAGATGACGGTCAGCCTGCAACCGGCCGAGCTTGGCATGGTCAAGGTGACGATCGCGCGCGCGGTGTCGGGCGCCACGCAAATTCAGATCACCGCCGAGAAGCCCCTGACGTTGCTGGCGCTGCAGCGTGATCAGTTACAACTACACCGCACGTTGGACGAGGCCGGCATACCGTCCGCCGGACGCACCATCAGCTTTCATGTCGCTCCGCCCGTGCAGACCGCCGCCGGCAGCAGCAGTTCGCCGTCATGGCAGAGACACGACGGCACCAGTCCCGATACCGGGGGCAGGGGAGGCCCTGATGCCGACGGTGCCTCCGGCGGCGGTCCAGGCAGCAATCCCGCCAGAGAGCGGAACACATATTCCACGAGCAGACGGTCGGATCCGGCACCCACACCAGGCGCAAATTCCTGGGCACCAGGACAAACGTACCGCGTCGGTCTCGATATCACCGCATGATCGCCGAAGGGGCACAAACGATGAGCGGAAGTACAGTATCAACCACGAACGGGAGCCAGCCCGCTGGCACCGGTGCAATCTCCCAAACGGGCACCACCGCGCTCGGGAAATTGAGCAGTAATTTCTCAGACTTTCTCACGTTGCTGATGACACAGTTGCAGAACCAGGATCCCTCATCGCCAATGGATTCCAACCAGTTCACCAGCGAACTGGTGCAGTTTTCCTCGGTCGAGCAGCAGATCAGCACCAATACAAACCTAACCCAGCTGATTCAACTGACTCAGGCAAGCCAGATAGAACAGTCGGCATCGATGATCGGCAAGCCCGTGACGGCCAGCAGCTCGCAGCTCTCGTTGCAGAACAGTCGCGCCGCGATCAACTTCAACACGACGGCAGCGGAGCCCGTTGGCATCGCGGTGTACAACAGCGCTGGCACGCAGGTGCAGACCGCGACGCTGACCAGCGTTGCCGGGGCCAATACGTGGACGTGGGACGGCCGCAGCGCGTCTGGTGCCACCATGCCGGATGGCGCCTACAAAGTGTCGGTGGTCTCGGTGGGTACCAACAGCAAGAACTCCCAGATTCCCTTTACGGTAACCGGGACTGCCACATCCATACAAAACAATGCGGGTACCGTGCAGGTGCAGATGGGAGGTCTGACTCTGCCATTCAGCGCCGTCACTTCGGTCGGGACCTGATCCGGTTCTCCTTACGGGCGTGCGACGGCGTACTCCTCGTTCAGTACTGCGAACATGACGCTGATGCAGTGCCGCAGGTCCGCGCTTCCGGCCGGCTTTCGCCGCCGAACAGGGCCGTCGCATGCTGCCGAATGGACTCGCTCAGCGGCATGTTCGGCAACGCGATCGCCGGCGGGCCAGGGTCCCGCCTAAGCTATTGGGGTCACGGCGACACCGCCGATCCCTGAGTGAGCAGGTTATCGACAACAGCGTCCACGGCAATGCGGCTATGCAAGGTCGATTGGTCGCGTCCATCCGCCGGCGCCAACACTCGAAGACGCGAGGCTCCTGATGAGCGATGAGCGTCGCGGGGATCATCTCGCGACCCTCAGACCGCCGATTCCGTGCCGCGCGGCGTTCATGGGCTGCCGATCTATCCGGCCTGCTGACGGGCATGGCGGCCGTTGCCTATGCCGCGAGAGCCACGGCGCCACGGGGCTTCGAGATTTGGCGCGCGGCCACTGTCTTAGGAACCACGGCGAGCCGAGAATATCTGGAGTGCGCATGGCGGACCGTCGTCGCAGCCGGCACTTCTTGCGTCCGTTTCCTACGCATGCGATCTACCCGCCGGTAGATTCAGGTAAAGGGACAGTCCGATGCAGCGCGAGGTTTATATCGTCTCCGGCGTGCGAACCGCTATCGGCGACTTCGGGGGCAGTCTAAAGGATCTCCCGCCGACGGAACTTGGCGCTCAGGTGACTCGTGAGGCGCTATCCCGCGCCAATGTCGCAGGCGCAGAGGTGCAGCACGTCGTTTTCGGCAACGTCGTGCATACCGAGGCCAAGGACATGTATTTGTCGCGTGTCGCCGCGGTGAACGCGGGCATCACGCAGGATGCGCCGGCGCTGACATTGAACCGGCTGTGTGGCTCCGGCCTCCAGGCCATCGTTTCGGCGGCTCAGGCCGTCACGCTTGGCGATGCGGACATTGCGGTGGCGGGCGGGGCGGAGAACATGAGCCGCGCCGGCTATCTCTCCACCGGCATGCGTTGGGGTGCTCGGATGGGCGACACCACCATGATCGACATGATGACAGCCGCACTGCACGACCCGTTCGAGAACATCCACATGGGCATGACGGCCGAAAATCTGGCCGAGTCGCATCAGGTCACCCGTGGACACCAGGATGCATTAGCGCTCGTCTCGCACCAGCGCGCGACCCGCGCCATCAAGGAGGGGCGGTTCAAGTCGCAGATCCTGCCGATCACCCTGAAGACCCGCAAAGGCGAGACGATCTTCGATACAGATGAGCACGTTCGCGCCGACGCCAAGGCCGAGGATTTTGCCAAGCTGCGAGCGGTGTTCAAGAAGGATGGCACAGTGACCGCTGGCAATGCTTCCGGCATCAATGACGGCGCGTCGGCGGTGGTGCTGATGGACGGCGATACCATGGTCAGGCGCGGAACCCAGCCGCTTGGCCGGCTGGTGGCCTATGCCCATGCAGGCGTGGACCCGCGGGTCATGGGCATCGGGCCGGTGCCGGCAACGCGTTCAGCGCTGAACCGGGCCGGGCTGGCTCTCGACCAGATGGACGTGATCGAGTCGAACGAGGCGTTCGCGGCGCAGGCCTGCGCCGTTGCGAAGGATCTCGGCTTCGATGCCGAGAAGACGAACCCGAACGGGTCGGGTATTTCACTGGGCCACCCGGTTGGCGCGACGGGCGCGATCCTGACGGTAAAAGCGCTGTACGAACTGGCGCGCATCGGGGGCCGGTACGCGCTGGTGACGATGTGCATCGGTGGCGGCCAGGGCATCGCCGCGATCTTCGAGCGGGTGCACTAGACAGCGGGCTTCATCCATCAATGAAAAGAAGGCGGCGGCCCGAACGGGCGCGCCGCCCATTCGCTTCAGAGCGCCATCGCGGTTCTACCGACGACGGATCCTGCAGCCCAGGTCGGGGCGGTGCCTTGCCTTAATCAATTGTCCGCCGTGGCGATAACCTGTGGTGTGAAGAAATAACCGCCGTACCGTACCGTCTTGATGAAGGACGGGTCCTTCAGGTTGGTCTCGATCTTCCGCCGCAGCCGGCTGATCTGCACATCGATACTGCGGTCGAACACCGCAGCAGCGCGCCCGTGCAGCAGGTCGAGCAGGTCGTCCCGCGACAGCACCTTGCGCGGGTGCTGACAGAAGATCGACAGGATGTTGAATTCGCCGCTGGTCAACGATCGCGGCGCGCCATCGGGCGCGAACAGCTGCCGGCGTGCCATGTCAAGCCGCCAGCCCTCGAACATCAAGGTCCGCGGCGACTCTGCCTGCGGCGGGTCGATCTGGGTGCTTCGCCGCATGACGGCGCGGACCCGTGCCAGAAGCTCCCGCGGGTTGAAGGGTTTCGGCAAATAGTCATCCGCACCGAGTTCCAGCCCGACGATGCGGTCCGTGTCGGTCGCGCGGCCTGTCACCATGATGATCGGAACGGTAGATTTGCCGCGCAGACGGCGACAGATGCTCAGTCCGTCCTCTCCCGGCAGTCCGACGTCCAGAATGACGCAGTCGATTTTGCTGCCCGAGGACATGACCCGATCGAGATCCCGGCCGCTTCGCGCCGAGGCGACCTCAAACCCGTTGTCGGTCATGTATGCTGTCATCATCCGACTGATCTCGGGGTCGTCCTCGACGACAGCGATGCGCGAAATTGACTCCATGACCCACCTTTCGGTTTCACACTGACACCGTGAGGGGATCACTAACAAGTGTAACCTGCATCCAGACATAAATTGACATGCTCGAAATCTATCCTGATCAGATTCGGCCCGATCAGACCCGGCCCGATCAGACCCGGCCCGATCAGACCCGGCCTAGCCAAGTGTCGTGCGGCTCGGGGTAGCCGTACCTCTACTGTTCAGTATAATCCCCCCGCCTGAACCGAACCGCCATCCGGCGGCGGTCGCGTGGGCTTGGACCAGGTCGCCGCGGCGATCCTTTGGGGGGAGTGAAGCATGAGTTTGAAGGGTGCGGCCTATATCGCGGGAGCGTGGGAACATCCCACTCGTAAGGCGCCGGACAAATCCATCGCCATGTTGCACGCGGAATGCGCCAAGGGCGCGCTGGAAGACGCGGGGCTGACGAAGGACGATGTGGACGGCTATTTCTGCGCGGGTGATGCGCCAGGAGCCCTGGGTCCGCTGTCGATGGTCGACTACTTGAACCTGAAGTGCCGTCACGTGGACAGCACCGACGTGGGCGGGTCATCGTACCAGGTCGCCGTCGGCCACGCCATGGAGTCGATTGCTGCGGGCCGTTGCAACGTCGCGCTGATCACCCTGGCCGGGCGGCCGCGCAGCGAGGGGCAGGCGACCGGCACCGCCCCGCGTCCGGGCAATCCGTCCGTGCCCGAGATGCAGTTCGAGTTTCCGTACGGTCCGGCTACCGCGAACCTGTACGGGATGTGCGCTGCCCGCCACATGTATGAATACGGCACCACCAGCGAGCAACTTGCCTGGATCAAGGTCGCCGCGTCGCATCACGCCCAGTACAACCCGAACGCCATGCTGCGCGACGTCGTGACCGTGGAAGACGTGGTGAATTCGCCGATGGTGTCCACGCCGCTGCACCGGCTTGACTGCTGCGTCATCAGCGATGGCGGTGGTGCGTTGATTCTGACGCGGCCGGAAATCGCCAAGAGCCTGAAGCGGCCGCTGGTGAAGGTTATCGGCGTAGGTGAATCGCCCAAGCACCAGGCCGGCGGCGAGATCGACCTGACCTTCAGCGCGGCTCGCTGGTCCGGTCCGCCGGCGTGGGAGATGGCTGGGATCAAGCCGTCCGACATCAAATACGCCTCGATCTACGACAGCTTCACCATCACCGTGCTGATGCAGCTGGAGGATCTCGGCTTCTGCAAGAAGGGCGAGGGCGGCAAGTTCGTTTCTGACGGCAACCTGATCGCGGGTGTCGGCAAGCTGCCGTTCAACACCGATGGCGGTGGACTGTGTTCCAACCATCCGGCCAACCGCGGCGGCATCACGAAGATCATCGAGGCAGTGCGTCAGCTGCGCGGCGAGGCGCATCCGAAGCTGCAGGTCGCCAACTGCGATCTCGCGATCGCGCACGGCACCGGCGGCGCGCTTGGCACGCGTCATTGCGGCAGCACCGTGATTCTGGAACGGGAGTAATCGAAATGGCTTATGTTGCAAGAAAGATCCCGTTCGTCGGCACGCCCGAAACGAACCCGGAGACCAAGCCGTTCTTTGACGGCGCCGCGGCTGGCAAGCTGATGCTCCGCCGATGCACCAGCTGCAAGAAGGCGCATCACTATCCGCGTGCTCTCTGCCCGTTCTGCTTCGGCGAGTGCGAGTGGGAGCAGGCGTCCGGGAAGGCGAAGATCTATACGATCAGCGTGATGGAGCGCGCCAATCCGCCGTACGCCATCGGCTATGCCACGCTGGCGGAAGGACCCACCGTCCTGACCAACTTCATCGACTGCGATTTCAAGGCATTGAAGATCGGCCAGGACGTTACGGTGAAATTCGTCCAGACCGAAGGTGAGGGGCCGTCGCTGCCGTTCTTCACGCCGGCCTGATCCCGTTGCTTTGACTGCTGATGACGGCGCCGGCCCGCAATGGCTGGCGCCGTTTCACGTTTGTAAGGACTATGACCATGATCCTGACACGACGGGCCGCTGTCGGCTCCCTGCTAGGTACCGCCGGAGCCCTCGCGGTGCCTCGTTACGGCTTCGCGCAGAAGCCGACTATTCGCATTGGCGTCCTGAATGACCAGTCCGGGCCTTATCGTGATGACGGCGGCCCAACCGGTGTCATCTGTGCGAAGCAGGCGCTGGAGGATTTCGGCATCTCCGGCAAGGACTGGAACGTGGAGGTGCTGTCCGCCGACCATCAGAACAAACCTGACATCGGCGTATCGATCGCCCGTCAATGGCTGGACCGGGACGGAGTGGACGCCATCGTCGACGTGCCGACTTCATCCGTGGCACTCGCGGTCAATACCGTGGTTCGGGAGAAGAACAAGGTCTATCTCAACTCCGGCGGCGGCACGTCCGACCTGACCGGACCGCAATGCAGCCCGAACACGGTGCACTGGACATACGACACCTACATGCTGGGGCGGTCGACCGGCGGCGCGACTGTGAAGGAGGGCGGTGACAGCTGGTTCTTCATCACCGCGGACTACGTGTTCGGCCAGACCCTGCAGCGCGACACCGCGGCCATCGTGACCAAGGCCGGCGGCAAGGTCCTGGGAAGTATCGCCTATCCATTCCCGGAAACCACCGACTTCTCGACCCATCTGGTGCGGGCTCAGGCGTCCGGTGCCAAGGTGCTGGGGCTGTGCATGGCCGGCGCGGACACTGAGAACTGCATCAAGCAGGCACATGAATTCGGCCTCAACAATTCCATGACGATCGCGGCGTTGCTCATCCAGGTCCGCGGCGTCCGGTCGCTTGGGCTGGACACGGCGCAGGGGCTGCGTTGGAGCGAGTCCTACTACTGGGATCTGAACGACCGGACGCGCGCCTGGAACGATCGAGTGAAGGGCAAGACGGTGAATGCCGTGTGGCCGAATATGACGCAGGCCGGCGACTATGCCGCGACGTTGCATTACCTGAAGGCCGTCGCGGATATGGGCGTCGCTGCGGCGAAGGCCGATGGGCGGGCGGTGGTCGAGCGCATGAAGGCGATGCCGACCGATGATGATTGTTTCGGTCCAGGTAAAATCAGAGTGGATGGCCGAGCGCTGCATCCAGTTTACTTGCTGGAGGCAAAGAAGCCGTCTGAGAGCAAGCAATCTTGGGATGTTGCCAAGGTGATCACGACGACGCCGATGGATGAGGCGTGGAGGCCTCTGAGTGAAGGTGGCTGCCCGCTGGTCAAGAGCTAGTCGCAGCGTGGCCTGACAAGGCTGGGCGGCAGCCTCTCCTTGGGCGTCCCGCCGTCCGAGCCGGGGGTTGAATCCGTGACCGGCCGGAGCCTTTCCCGTTGCGGTCAGAAGCAGGATCGTTCCGGCTGCCTAGGGCATTGCGGATCTCGTACCGCAAGTCGTGGGTGGCCGGGCCGAAGCCCGGCCATGACACAGAAGGAGAAGTCGGTGTGAGTTCAATTATGACAGCCTCACCGCTCACCGCCCCTGCCGATCGCAACCCCTCACCGATCATCGCCTCCGCCGGTCACAGCCCTGCCGATCAGAGCCGCTATC
This sequence comes from Rhodopila sp., assembly GCA_036398735.1. Classification (GTDB taxonomy): domain Bacteria; phylum Pseudomonadota; class Alphaproteobacteria; order Acetobacterales; family Acetobacteraceae; genus Rhodopila. The sequence continues at coordinate 4,097 of DASWON010000077.1, read as the reverse complement.
GGGGAACATCGCCCTGCAGCATGACGCGATACAGGTATCGCGTCTGCTCCATGTCGTAATCCCCGTTCGCCTTGTGCAACAGGCAGCGGTTGTCCCACATCACGAAATCCCCCGGACGCCATTCATGACGATACTGGAACACTTCACGCGTCGCGTGCGCCAGCAATTCATCCAGTAACGGCAATGCCTCCCGGTGATCGAGGCCGAGGATGCCCTCGATCCGGATCGGGTTGATGTAGATCGATTTGCGGCCGTTTTCGGGATGCGTCCGAACGATCGGGTGCAGCACCGCATTCGGCACGCGCTCCTGGTTCGTGTCCGACAGTCGCATCAACTTCCGCGCACTATGGCTGCTCTGGTAGACGTGTATCCCCATCAATTCGGCCACGCGCTGCCGCGTCCCGGGCGGCAGAGCCGCGTACGCCCCGGCCATGTTCGCGAACTGCGTGTCACCGCCGCGATCCGGCAGGGTCACCGCGTGCAGCACCGTGGCCTTCGGCGGACGCGTGTCGTTGGAGTGATCGGTGTGCCAGCCCTCACCGGGGATGTAGCGAGTACCGTCCGCAAATCGATCCTGATTGGAGATGTAATGGATCTCCGGGCATTCGGGCAATGCGAAGCGTGTATTGTGCTGACGAAACACCGGCCCGAACACGCCGACGGCGGTCAGCATCTGGGCCGGAGTCAGTGTCTGGTCGCGGACCACCAGCACGCTGTGTTCGACGAACGCCCGGTTCAGAGCAGCCTTTGTTTCGTCAGAAACCGGTTGCGTCAGGTCAATGCCGATCACCTCGGCCCCGGCGTGACTGGTCAGACGTCTGATTTCCATTGTTGCTTCCTTCCCTCCGTTATCGGTCCGGTATCCTGGGCGTGGGGTCTACCGGCGCCGGCCGGCCCCATAGTCAGGACCCGGACGGTTTATTTCCGGTGCCGGAATGATCCCCTGCCGCCGCACAATGCGACGCGCGTCGGCGGGAGTCGCCTGGTGCGGCTGCTCTGAAGCCCGTCATACTGCGGTTCCGCGCCAAAGCGGGCTTCAGAGGGGTGAACCACACCAGAACTCAACAGTTTGCCAGCAGCCTGTTCGATTCGACCGTCCCTCAGGGACTGATGCGGGGCACGACCAACTTTCGAATCGGCACAGTAGAATCATTTCGCGGTGGCCGGAATGGCGGCCGCTAGCCATCCTGGTATCATCATCGGGCTCCGGCCCAATGACCCGCGGCCTCGCACTTCGCAATGCCGCAGGCGGAGGGCCGATGCTCCAGCCCGTGCTCGCCACGAAGCGTTGGACGAAGTCCCACGGTTGCCGTCAGGGTAAAACCGCTATAGCGCCGTCGTCGGATCACGTCACGGTTGGGGATCTTGAACCAGCCGCGCCGCGCGACTTGATCCACTCAAGGAGGTGCGTCATGGCGTGGAACGATGAGGATGCGGCCTGGATGCGGCGTGCGATCGCGCTGGCCCGCGAGGGGAATGCCGAGCCTGGGCGGAACGGCATCGGCTGTGTCATCGTTCTTGATGGGCAACTGATAGCCGAGGGCTGCAACGAGGTGGAGTTGCGCCACGACGCGACCGCGCACGCCGAGATCGTCTCGATCCGCAGGGCCGGCCAGCGCCTGCAATGTCAGGAACTGCGCGGTGCGGTGCTTTATACGACGTTGCAGCCGTGCGGCATGTGCACGATGGCCTCGATCTGGGCGAAGATCGGCCGTATCGTCTTCGGCGCAGGGCGGGATGACGTTCATTCGGAATATTTCGAGGACCGGCACCTCGACACGGTGGATTTCATCCGCGATGCGTTCCGCAACGATCTTTCCGTCGAGGGCGGATTGATGGCCGCGGAATGTGCCACTCTCTATGTTCCGCCGGATGCTGACGTGCCGAAGGACGAGCAGTTCAACCGCTGAAGCTTGTGTCGGACCGGTGGCGTCGCCTCAGGGTGGCGGCCCTCGACCCGGATCCCCGCCGCGGCCGCAGCGGGCTCGTCCGCGTCTCCAGGCAGGCCTCCCTCGGCTCCGGGCCCGGCCCTGCCGCGCCGGACCGGTGCGCCTCTCCAGGACATACGGGGTAACCAGGGCCTTCGCGCCGACCCGGAGACCGCGCATGGCTCCGGATCCCCGCCACGGCCGCAGCGGGCTTATCCGGTCCCGAGCCCGGCCACCTTCGGCTCCGTCCGGCGGCAGCCGGATCAGACGTGCCCGCCCTCGAGGTAGGCTGCCCTGATCTCCGGCCGGGCCAGCAGCTCCGCGCCGGTGCCGGCCATGGTGATCGACCCGTTCACCAGCACGTACCCGCGATGCGCCAGCCGCAGCGCCTGCCAGGCGTTCTGCTCCACCAGCAGCACGGTCAGCCCTGTCGTCCGGTTCAGTTCGCGGATGGCGGCAAAGATCTGCCGCACCACCAGGGGCGCCAAGCCGAGCGAAGGCTCGTCCAGCAGCAGCAGCTTCGGCCGGGACATCAGGGCTCGGCCGATCGCCAGCATCTGCTGCTCGCCACCCGACAGGGTGCCGCCGCGCTGGTGCATGCGCTCCTTCAGCCGGGGAAACAGCACGAAGACCTGATCGAGCAGCATGGCGACATCGGCCCGGCCAGCGACCTCGGCGCCCATCAGCAGGTTCTCGTGCACCGTCATGCGGTTGAAGATGCGGCGGCCCTCGGGTGCCTGGGCGATGCCCCGCCGCATGATCTCGTGCGTGGGCCAGCGGGTGATATCCTGGCCGTCATGCAGGATCTGGCCCGAGCGAGCGCGGGGACTGCCGCAGATCGTCATCATCAGTGTCGATTTGCCTGCCCCGTTGGCGCCGATCAGGGTGACGATCTCGCCCGCGTCCACCGTCAAGTCGATGCCGCGCAGCGCCTGGATCGCGCCGTAGAAGGCGGTGACGCCGGACAGCGACAGCAGCGCGGTCACGCCGGCACCTCGTCTTCCTCACCCTCGCCCAGATAGGCGGCGATCACGGCCGGGTCGGCGCGGACCTCATCCGGGGTTCCGTCGCTGATCTTCTTGCCGTGGTCGAGCACCACGATGTGGTCGGAGATGCGCATGACGACGCCCATGTCGTGCTCGATCAGCAGCAGCGAACTGCCCCCGTCGCGAATGCGCAGCAGCAACTGGTTCAGTTCCTCCGATTCCCGGGCGTTCAGACCGGCGGCGGGCTCGTCCAGGCAGAGCAGCACCGGGTCGATGCACATGGCGCGCGCGATCTCCAGCCTGCGTTGCGCCCCGTAGGGCAGCGCACCGGCGGGATCGTCCGCTCGGGCGGTCAAGCCGATCGCATCCAGCCAGTGGCGGGCTTTTTCCATGCCGGCGGCCTCGGCGGCGCGGTAACGTCCGAGCCCGAGCACCGCCAGCACGCCGAAACCGGTTGCCGCCATCAGCGTGTTGTGCTGCGCCACCAGCAGGTTTTCCAGCACTGTCATGCCGGCGAACAAACGAATGTTCTGGAATGTGCGGGCCACCTTGGCGGTGGCGGCGATGCGGTGGCCCGGCATCCGCTGCAGCGGATACGATGCGCCGTCCGGATGGGTCAGAACGATGCGGCCGGAGGTTGGGCGATAGAAGCCGGTGATGCAGTTGAAGACTGTCGTCTTGCCGGCGCCATTGGGGCCGATGACGGCGGTGATCTCGCCGACGCGCGCCTCGAAGGACAGGGTGTCGACCGCCTTCAGGCCGCCGAACCGCATTGTCAGATCGGCAACCGACAGCATCACCCGCGGCTCTCGGCCACGAGGTCGGGGGCGATCTCCTTGACCTTGGTCAGCGCCACGCTGGGGGTACGGCCGGATATCAGGCCGCGCGGGCGCAGCACCATCATCACCACCAGCGCCACGCCGAAGATCAGCATCCGGTACAGCGGCAACTGGCTGGCGATGCCGGCAAACAGCGGACTGTTCATCTGGTCACCCAGGAAGCTCAGGAAATCGCGCAACGCCTCCAGTCCGCCGACCATGACGATGGCCGCCAGCGCGACACCCAGCTGGCTGCCCAGGCCGCCCAGAACGACGATCGCCAGCACCGTCGCCGACTCCATGAAGGTGAAGCTCTCCGGGCTGATGAAAGCCTGGCGGGTGGCAAAGAACGCGCCCGCGAACCC
>DASWON010000076.1:0-3611 GCA_036398735.1 Rhodopila sp. | reverse complement strand
CCGGGACCCAAATGATGGCCAGCCTGAGTGATCTTCGCGCCCAGCGCGACAATCTCGAACAACTGATTGAGGCGAGGCAGCGCCAGCTGGGCAGCGACCATCCGGATCTGGCCAATGACCTGCGCGACCTCGGGCGGCTGTCGCACGAACTCGGCGAGGTTATGGACGCTCAGGCGCAACTGCGTCGCGCACTGGCTCTGCACACTGAAGCCTTCGGCGCGGAGCATCCCGAGGCCGCTACCGACATCAACCATATCGGCCTGATCCTGCATGACATCGGCGACCTCGAAGGTGCCCACGCAGCGTTCGAGCGGGCACTGGCGATCGACGAGACCGCGCTGGGCCACGATCATCCCAGCGTTGCCCGCGATGCCAACAATCTCGCCGGCGTCCTTCAGGACCTCGGCGACGGGTTCTCGGCACGCGAGGCTCTGGACTGGGCTTTGTCGATCTACATGAAGGCGCTCGGCCCCGATCATCCGACGACACAGACCGTCGCCCGCAACCGCGCCGGGCTTGGCTGACGCCCCGGGCTGGGCGGATAGACCGGACCTGGCGGGACGCGACCGGCCGGGCGAACGAGCGGCGCGTTCAAAGCCCGCGGACCGGCGTGCCATCATATCTCGAAGTGGAAGTCGTGGGTCACCGGGCCAAGCCCGGTGATGACACAAACGGGCCGGGTGCCCGCTATGACGCCATGCCGTGAAGGTGCTCCAACACCGGCTGGCCGAACGACCCGCTTGTTCCAGGCCGGCGGACCGGAGTCAGCGTCCCTGCCCGCCCAACCACCGCCGGGCGCCGGCCAGTGACTGGTTGATCACCTGGTCCATGTCCAGATACTGATAGGTGCCACAGCGGCCGATGAACGCCATGTTCGGGAGCCGGTCCGCCAAACCGTGATAGGCCTGATACAGGGCTTGATACCGCCCGTCGGCCGTCTTCACCGGGTAATAGCGTTCGTTGCCATTGTCGCGGTAGTCGCACGGCTCCTCCACCGTCACCGTGCGCCGTCCGGTTTCCCAGCGCAGATGGTTCGGCAGACAGTGCCACCATGCCTCCCGCGTGAATGGGCCCGTGTCGGTGTAGTTGCGCACACTGAACGGCGCCGCGTCCCATTCGGTCGTCGTCCGGCTGTGGAAGCGCAGTGAACGGTACGGCAGTTCGCCCAATGAACAATCGAAGAATTCGTCGATCGCCATGCTGTTGAAACAGAAGGCATAGCCGCGCTCCATCCCCGGCACATAGGCCGTTGCCAGCGTCACCGCGATGTTCGGATAGCCGAGGATGGCATCGAACAGCGCGGTGTACCCCTCGGCCGGCAATGCCTGGTGGCGTTCGCCGGGGAAATACCGGTCGTCGCGGTCGAAGCGGATCGGCAGCCGCCGCACCACGCTGGCGTCCATCTCCTCCAGCTCCATCCCCCACATCTTCCGTGTGTACGGCCTGAAGAACAGATCCGTCAGCGTGTCCCCGATCCGCGACCGCAGGAACTCGCCGGCATTTCTCGGTTCAGCGATCGACGCGGCGACCCGGCGCAGGAATGCCGCCGCCTCCGGTTCCGTCCGGAGATCCTCACCAAACACCACATTGATCGTGTCGAGGTTGACCGGCAGGGGCGCGAACCGCCCGTCCGGCAGGATCGCGCGCACCCGATGCACATACGGGACCCAGGCGCCGAACCGTCGCAGCCAGTCGAACACCGGCGTCAGGCTGGTATGGAACAGATGCGGCCCATAGCGATGCAGCCGCACCCCGTTCGCATCGACGAAGTCCGCCGCGTTGCCGCCGACATGATCCCGCCGGTCGATGACGTGCACCCGGTATCCGGCCTCCGCCAGGGTCCGTGCATAGACGGCCCCGGCGAAACCGGCACCGACGATGAGGATGCCGGGCATCCGCCTAGTATCTCGCATCAGCGAAGCACAACGCGTGGGCATGCGGCAGCCAATGCAGGCGGCTGCCCGCGGTGGCGTCACGACCAGCGCTCCGCCGCGATCGGATCCTATCCGCCATAACGGGCGTTCAGGCCGTGCAGGTTGGCGAACTGCGCGATCTGGCGCGCCGACCGCCGCATGCCGAACGGGACCGCCAGTTCCCGCCAGCCGTCTTCGGCGCGAGCCACCGCCTCCGCCGGTTCGGCGAACAGCGCCTCGACCGCCTGCTGGATCCCCGCGCGGGTGAAGCCGAAGGCATAGCGTTCCAACTCAGGCATATGCGAGCGGGAGAATGCGTTGCTGTCGCTCACCGGCACGACCCCGGCCGCCAGGGCGAAGAACACCCGGTCGTGGACCGACTCCTCGATCAGCGGATTGGTGGAGAGACAACCCAGATAGTGCGGCAACTGCTCGATCATTGCGCGCCAGGTGGACGCGCCATGGAAGCGCGCCCGGGCGCCGTCCCATCGGATATGATCCCAGCCGGACCCGAACACGTCCACGTCGTAGTCGAGGATCGTCTGCATCACGAGGTTGGCCCGCCGGAAGCGGATATACGCGTCGATCTCCTGGATCAGCCGCATCGCCAGCTGGCTGTCGCCGTCGAGGAAGACGCCGAGCGGCTCGCCGATCCGCCGCAGCACGGGGACGAAATCGGCGGTGGAGCGGTGAAACAGCTCCTCAGCCGCGGCAAAGGCGATCGCCTGCAGATCCGGGCCGTAGTTGCGCCAGGCCGCCTCGATCTGATTGGTGTCCCGCCCGGTCTTGGTGAACATGATGCGGCCGTTGCGGCTTTGCAGCGGCAGCGGAGCGTCCACGAACAGATCGCGCGGCGGAATGCCGAGATGCACCGCGAACGCCACCCCGTTCGGCTTCAGATGCGTGATGTGGTAGCGGGCGTGGTCCGGAAACACGTAGCCATGCAGCAGGAACCGGTTCCGGATGACGTGGCGGCTGGGGAAATAGCAGGCATGATCGCAGCTCCAGTTGAACAGCGGGATCTTCGCTGCCTCCCAGACCGAGGTGCCGTTGACCGCAAGGTCGGTGCCGATCCCCGACATGGTCAAGGCAAAGCCGATGTCGCCGGTCGCCAGAAGCTCCATAAGCTGGCTGGGCCATGCCTTTCCATCAGCCGAGAACAGCACGACACGGAACCCCTGGGCCACGAGTTCCTGCGCGATCAGCTCCAGAAGGCCGCCCAGTGAGTCGTAGGCGCTGCCTGCCCAGCGCAAAATGAGTATCCTGCCAGCCATCGCTCGTCTTGCCTCGCAGCCCAGGCCGATCTAGGGGGATGGGCTGCTCGCGGTCAATAAAAGCCTGTAACGGTGGCCGGGTTCGCTGCGCCATTCCTTGGCGGAGCCCGCCTCTCCCTGCGCCAACCGTTCCCTGTGTCACTGATTGGCTGCGTCGCGCATTCCCTGCGTTGTGGGTTCCTGCGTCGTTGGGCCCCCTGCTTCGTTGGGTTCCATGCCGTTGGGCCCCTGCTTCGTTGGGTTCCATGCCGTTGGGCCCCTGCTTCGTTGGGTTCCATGCCTCGTTGGGTTCCCTGCCTCGTTCGGTTCCCTGCCTCGTGGGGTTCCCTGCTTCGTTGGGTTCCATGCCTCGTTGGGTTCCCTGCGTCGCGGGTCCCTGCCTTGTGGGTTCCCTGGCGCGTGGGGTTCCCTAGGTCGTTGGATT
>DASWON010000075.1:0-1579 GCA_036398735.1 Rhodopila sp. | reverse complement strand
GACGCTCGGGAACTGGTTGTGCACTGTGGTCATCTCCGACGGGCTGCCGGCGTAGTTGTGCCAGGCGATGCCGCCGAAGTTCTTGTTGTTCCGGATCGCGGTGTCGTTGATCAGCGGCGACACCCACGCGTCGTAGGTGTCGAAGTTCCAGTCGCCGATCAGCAGCTTGGTCGCCAGGCCCGCGGTGTTGAGCGCCGGCAGCAGATCGTTGGCCGCGAAGTAGTCCAGGCCGGAGGCGGTCCACTGCATCGACGGGTAGCCGGCGCAGCAGCCCGGCTCGTTCTGCTCAGTGACGTACCGGATCGGCACGCCCGCGGCCTGGTAGCCCTGGATGTACTTGACGAAATACTGCGCGTACGCCGCGTAGTACTGCGACTGCAGGTAGCCCTGGCTGTAGGCGTTGTTGTCCTTCATCCACGGCGGCGCCGACCACGGCGAGGCCATGAAGAACATCTGCGGGTTGAGGGCCAGCGCCTGCTTGCTCAGCGCCATCACGTCGGCGTCCCGGGTGAGCGAGAAGTCGTTCACGTCGCAGCAGGTGTTGTCGTACGAGTAGCTGTTCTGCGCCAGATCGGAAGACCCGATCACATTCCGTACGGCGCTGATCCCGATGCCCGACGTCGGGCTGAACAGCTTGTTCATGACGTCGGACTGGGTCGCGGCACTCAGTGCGCCGCTCCCCTTGATGTCGTACGCGGTGGTGTCGGTGATATCCGCGCCGGCACCCTCGAACTGCTGGTAGGTGGTGCCTTCGTTGACAGTGATCGTTTGGTTGGCGCTGCCGCTGCTGCTCGCGAACGAGATCGGGGTCTGCTGCTGCAGGCCGCGAGTGACGGTGCGCCCACCGCTGTCACTGGTGGTGGTCAGATAGACGTTGACCGGTTCACTGGCCGCGAACGCCTGGGGGGCAACGATCACAACGGTCGCGACTGCCGCGGCGCCGGCCGCGGCTAGGAGGGTTCTTCTGGCGGTGGATCTGGACATGGGGTGGGGGGATCTCCCTTGCCGTAGGTGGGGGCCCGGGCGGGATTGGTAAGGCGGTGAACAATAAACACCCTTGTCGATAGGTTGTCAACCATCAAGACAGCCCTTTCTGTCGTAGTTTTCCCAGCTCAGGTGCCTGTTAAGAGTCTTAATATAAGTTTCGGTTAAGAGGGCCTGCGGGCGTACCGCCCGGGGTCTGGCAGACTGAGGCGGCAACACCAGGAGGACTCGCCTAGTGGCCGATGGCGCCGGTCTTGAAAACCGGTAAGGGGAAACTCTTCGTGGGTTCGAATCCCACGTCCTCCGCCTCGATGAGCAGCAAAAACCGCCGCTGACCTGCGGTTATGCAGGTCAGCGGCGGCCATCGAAGATCACCGGCCGGTCTCACTCAGACCCACTGGATACCGCTCGATCTCGCTCGGCGCGACAAATACGCGACAACGGATCCGCAGCGTTGACCCTGGTCATCGCGCATATCCGGGCGCATCCGCGATGCTCCGCCGGGCGGCCTCATCCTGCCTCTCGATGCGCGTGCACAGACCCGTAGGAGCACCTGCACGCCGCGCCCGGCCCACTCATTGACCTGAGACACGCG
>DASWON010000074.1:0-10716 GCA_036398735.1 Rhodopila sp. | reverse complement strand
CCCCAGATAGTTGAGGTCGTTCAGCACGTTGGTGGTGTTGCCATAGCCGCTGGCTCCGGTACTGACGTGCCCGTCGATTCCGAGTGTATTGATGAACGCAGCAGCCGTCATGGGCTGTGGCGTCGAGGTCACATTCGTTGTTGCCATGTATTCAGCTCCCGCAGTTTGCATACCGGACGAGGCGACCACCGGACTCAGCGGCCCGGCCCGGCCCGATCGGCACGGCTGTCTGCCCTTAATACGGAACGAACCGCCATCTCAACTGTTTTAATCTGAAAGGGTAAGGAATATCACAAACCACCATCTACACATCGTTGTTTCATGATATTTCGGATCATTTGGATGTATTATTCATATTTAGAGTAAGTGATATGGTTATTACGACATCGAAGTTCGCAATACATATCGATAAAAGAACATATACGTTCCGATTATATATCAGATATGCCGCTCCGGGTGGTCACCGGCCAGCACAGTGCGAAACCCAGCGTTACCCGGCGCAAACAAGATCAGTGATCGCTCGATATGCCGCCGCATCCGCGTCACACACTCGCAACCGAATCAGCAAATGGCGTGCTGACCCATCGCCGGGGTTCGGGTCCTCGCCAGGCAGCCGAGGGCCGCACGGGCCATGGACGGATTGCAGTGCTCGAAGTGCAAATCGTAGGTCACCGATCCCATCCCTGCGCGCGTGCTTGCATGCCTGATGACGATATGGAAGACGCTGGCTTTACGCCAAATCGTGGTGTGGGAGCCGTGGGCGATACCCGTCCGCGGGTGACGGGCGGTGATGCTGACTGGCATGAGGGCCGGGTTGGCGCGGCGGCTGCGCACGAAATCAATGCGATAGCAGCTCGTTCGATCGTCGCCGAAGAGTCAACAATTCGGCCGGCTGGTATCGGTGGGCTGCCGGAGCGAGCCCCGAGAACCTGACGGTGGCGGGCCACTGATCCAAGGCGCGGTCATTACGGATCTTCGGTAGCGGTGGGTTGTGAACTTGAACGCGAACCGCCGCCGTCCTGAAGAAGAACGGCGTTCGGGAGAAACCCAGCACCGCGGCTGCCTTGCGTCGTCGCGACATCCTGCCCGTAGCCGGGCGAGCCTGCACCAGGCAGGTGTCGTTGCTCCGCCTCGCCAGACTGCGCTTTGTTTGTCATGCTCTTGTCCATGATCCAACCGCTCGCAGCAATCGCCCGCTTACGAGGTGTCCCGATCGAGCGAGGGGCGGGAGATATTGTGCGTATTCGCCCCGCGGCACACCAGGCTATGCAACGGCAATGACTTCTCCACGGTGTCGTGTCGATTGCGCGGCGACCGTCGCTCCCGATAACGATCAGTTGCCGTCAGCACAATTCAACGCCACTGCCGGCAGGACTTAGTCTCAGCAGCACAAAACGAACGGGGGGCGAGCAGCCATTTCATGTCAGCGAAGAGGATTGCGCATAGGCGCGCAATAGCGCCCATGGCTATGTTCAATCCCCGTTCATTGTACACGGGAATTGCGCAGCCGGTACTTCCAGTATAGCCGGGATGAGTTTCGGCTATACTGGATCATTCAAGCGGCAGCTCATGCCGGACAAAGGCAGGTTACCGTCGCTGTCCACAGAGCCGGCGTTATACGTCCAGATTTGCGACCTTCAGTGCATTGCCCACGATGAACTCCCGCCGGGGCTCCACCACGTCGCCCATCAGCGTGCTGAACACCTGGGCGGCGTCCTCCGAATCCCCCACCTTCACCTGCAGCAGGGTGCGGATCGACGGGTCCAGCGTCGTCTGCCAAAGCTGATCGGGGTTCATCTCACCGAGGCCCTTGAAGCGTTGCACCGACAGGCCCCGCCTGCCGTGTGCGATGATGCGCTCATACGTCGTCGCCGGGCCGGCTACCATCGGCTCCTGCGAGTCCAGCTTCAGCTTCGCCGGGACACTGAAACGCTGCGCCAGTGCGGTCGCCCGCTCCGCCAGCCAGCGCGCCTCGGCGCTGCGCAGGGCAGAGGGCTCGAGCGCGTAGCGTTCGGCCACGCCGCGCACGGTGCGCGACAGCGTCAGGCCGTTGTCGGCGCTGACCACCCAGCCCTGTTCGGTCGGCAACGACACCGCGTTCAGCCGCGAGGCGAACTCGGGTGCGGCGGCGGTGGCACGCACGGCATCGGGTGTCAGCACGCCGGCGATCGCCGCCTGCTCCAGCAGCGCCAGCGGAATCACCGAGGACAGCCGCTTCAAGTTGTTGGAAGCTTCGCGCAGCAGGTTGACCTCGCGCCGCAGGTCTTCCTTTTCATGCACGTCGCCGTTGGCGTAGGTCAGCCGCGCGTCGGCCAGCGCTTTGTCCAGCAGGAACGATTCCAGCGCGTTGTCGTCCTTCAGGTAGCGCTCATCGTTGCCGCGCTTGGCGCGGTACAACGGCGGCTGCGCGATATACAGGTGCCCGCGCTCGACCAGTTCGCGCATCTGGCGGAAGAAGAAGGTCAGCAGCAGCGTGCGGATGTGCGAGCCATCCACGTCGGCGTCCGTCATGATGACGATGCGGTGGTAGCGCAGCTTGCCGGCGTCAAAGCCGCCCTGATCGACCGCGCCCGGCCCGATGCCGGTGCCCAGGGCGGTGATCAGCGTGCCGATTTCCTGGCTGGACAGCATGCGGTCGAAACGAGCGCGCTCGACGTTCAGGATCTTGCCCTTCAGCGGCAGGATCGCCTGGAACTTGCGGTCGCGACCCTGCTTGGCAGACCCGCCCGCGCTGTCACCCTCGACGATGAAGATCTCGCACTTGGCGGGATCACGCTCTTGGCAGTCGGCCAGCTTGCCGGGCAGGGTCGATACATCCAGCACGCCCTTGCGCCGCGTCAGTTCCCGCGCCTTGCGGGCGGCCTCCCGCGCGGCGGCGGCATCCATCACCTTCTGGATGATGCCCTTGGCCTCTTTCGGGTGCGTCTCGAACCAGTGCGAGACGGCATCGGCGACCGCCGCCTGGACCACCGGCTGCACCTCGGACGACACCAGCTTGTCCTTGGTCTGCGAGGAGAACTTCGGGTCCGGCACCTTCACCGAGAGTACGGCTGTCATGCCTTCGCGCATGTCCTCACCGACCAGCTCCAGCGAATCCTTCTTGCCCATGCTCTGGGCGTATTTCGTCACCACCCGCGTCAGTGCCTGGCGGAACCCGGCCAGATGCGAGCCACCGTCGCGCTGGGGAATGTTGTTGGTGAAGCACAGCATCGTTTCATGGAAGCTGTCGTTCCATGACAGCGCGAATTCCGCTCGGATACCCAGCTGGTCGTCCGAGGTGCGCAGGCTGATCGGCGGGGTGAAGACCGGGACCTTCGAGCGGTCCAGCCATTCCACGAATGCGACCAGGCCGCCATCATAGCGCATCACGCTTTCCACCGCCGGCGTATGTCGCTCATCGCGCAGCACGACCGTCATGCCGGAGTTCAGGAATGCGAGTTCCCGCAGCCGGCGTTCGAGCAACGTGTAGTCGAACTCGGTCTTGGTGAATGTCGCGGGGCTCGGCTTGAACGTCACCTCGGTGCCGTTGCCGCGATCGGCGGGGCCGACAATCTCCAGCGGTCCGTCGGGATCGCCGTGCTGGAAGCGGATGCGATGTTCCTGGCCATGGCGCCAGATCCGCACCTCCATCCACTCGGACAGGGCGTTGACCACGGCCGCGCCGACACCGTGCAAGCCGCCGGAGACCTTGTAGCTGTTCTGGTTGAATTTTCCGCCGGCATGGAGTCGGGTCAGCACGACCTCGGCGGCGGAAATGCCCTCTTCCTGGTGGATATCGGTCGGGATGCCGCGCCCGTCGTCGCGCACGGTGACGCTGCCGTCGCCGTTCAGGGTCAGTTCGACCCGCGTGGCGAAGCCGGCCTGCACCTCATCCACCGCATTGTCGATGATCTCGAACGCCATATGATGCAATCCGGAACCGTCGTCGGTGTCCCCGATATACATCCCCGGGCGTCGGCGCACGGCATCGAGACCTTTGAGGACCGAAATCGAGGCGGCGTCATACGCTTCGGGGTCAGAATCGGGGGGCGGCGCGGCGTTGTCAGACATGCCGGGGGACGACTCCATACGGTGGGATTGATACTCTAGATATATAGCAGCTACCGGGTTGCGGGGACAGGGGTTGCATCGATTTCCGGACGAATAAAACGTCCGTCCGGATGCAGCCCGCCAGCACCCGTGGCGAAGGCCTCGGCCCGCTCCGCCAGGGGCAGAAAGGTGTCCGCATCCGTGCCGGTGACGAACGTCTGCGCCGGCAATGAGCCAAGCACGTTCCATAGCGCCGAGCGGCGGGACGCGTCCAGGTGAACCGCGGGCTCATCGAGGAGCAGAAGCGGGGCGAAGCCGCGCGCCGAGGCGATCAGCCCCGCATGCGCCAGGATGACCCCGATCAGCAGCGCCTTCTGCTGCCCGGTGCTCGCCAGCGCGGCCGGCGTGCCGGTGGTGACGTCGGTCAGCTGCATATCCGTCCGGTGCGCGCCGAGGGCCGTCGTGCCGGATGCGGCGTCTCGCCCGCGGTCGGCTGCCAGGCCAACGCGCAGCCAGTCTTCGACGGCCAGCGCGGGTTCGGTCTGCAGCCGTTCGGCGATCGGGCAGACAAGCCCGATGCGGGCCGGTGGGAAGCCGCTGACGATGCCGCCCGCGATCTGGCCGTTCAGCCGCGTCACCAGGCTCAGACGGGCCGCGGAGGCCGCGACAGCATGGCGTGCGATCGAGTCCTCCAGGCCCGCCAGCCACGACCGGTCCTGGCGTCCCTCGGCCAGCAGGCGGTTGCGGCTGTGGACCGCGGTGTCGTGTGACGCCATCTCGCGCGCATGGCCAGGCTCCAGTGCCCACACCAGCCGATCAAGGAAGCGGCGGCGGCCGGACAGCCCCTCCTGGAACAGCCGGTCCATCTGCGGCGTCAGCCAGACCGCGGCGAGGAGCTGGCCGATCTCGGCCTGGTTGCGCGGCGCCGCGCCGTTAAGACGGAAAATCCGGCGATCGGCCCCGGGCTCGCAGCCGGTGCCGACGCTGACGTCGCCATCCCGGGTCAGCAGGCGGGCGTGCACGGCCCAGCTGCCGGGGCCGCCCTGGCGCGGCAGGTCAACATTGCGGGCGTTGCGCAGGCCGCGGCCGGGGACCAGCAGCGACAGCGCCTCCAGCAGGTTGGTCTTGCCGCTGCCGTTCGGTCCGTACAGCACGCTGATTCGTGCCGCCGGGCGCCAGGTCAGCGCGGCGTAGTTGCGGAAGTCGGTGAGCGTTAGGCGGTTGACACGGAGCACAGGCCCAAGATGGCGATGTCGCGCCCCGCCGTGAAGGCAGGATCACCCCTTCGCAACCACAGGATCAAGGATCCGCGAGCAACCAACTCGGAGCGATGGGTCCGGCAGGCGGAGACCGCCGCTCGGCACGACCGCCGAACCGCTGTGGCGGCCGTCTCGCGCGGTTTGTCGTCGCCAGCGTGACCGCGGACTTGCGGCAAAGCGTTCCGTTCGGGGCCGTAAGTACCCGGCAGGCGTCGACACTGACAGATATGCTCGCGGGGTTTGGCCGGCGGCTGCGTGCGAAATCGATGAAGTACCGGCCAGCCGAGCGTCGCCGCAGTTTTAACAATCCGGCTGGCCGGTATGACATGTCGAACCGGGCGGGGATGCAGGTTCGCCGCCGGTCGGCTGTGCCGAACGCCGACGCTCCGGCATGAGCCACGGGGCAGCAGAAAGTGCAGGCCTGTCGGTGCGCCTATGTAATATATGCGCTGATTCAGCTCGCCGCGGTCGATCCAGTCGCTGACTGCAGCCTTGCGTCTGCCGCCGACATTGGCGTGGATTTGGTCGGGGCTGGTCGCTCGTCGGTCGACCGGTACACGCGGACCGGCGGTCGCCTCTTGTCAGCCCGCGCGAACCGTGCGGGGATCGGTATCGCAGACGTCCAGAACCGCCCATAAAAATCAGTGCGGGAGAAAGCGCATGACCGTTTCCGCGGTATCGCCCGAAGGGTCGCCAGACGTGTTGCCTCCCAAAGGGGCGCCAGGAGCGT
Organism: Rhodopila sp.; assembly: GCA_036398735.1. Lineage (GTDB taxonomy): Bacteria > Pseudomonadota > Alphaproteobacteria > Acetobacterales > Acetobacteraceae > Rhodopila. The sequence goes on along the minus strand of DASWON010000074.1, from coordinate 4,698 downwards.
TGCTCAAGGTGTCTCCGAGGATGCGGCGAATGCAGTGGATCGCCGTGGGGCTGGCAACCGCGGCCATCGCGCTCAACTACATCGACCGCTCGACGCTGGCGATCGGCAACGTCACGATCCGGCAGGAGTTCGGACTCAACGCGACCGCCATCGGTGCGCTGCAATCCTTCTGGTCGATCACCTATGCCTGCTTCCAGATCCCCGTCGGCTTCCTGCTGGACCGGCTCGGGCCCCGCTATCTGGTCGGGCTGGCACTGATCGCATGGTCCGCGGCGCAGGCGGCGGGAGGCCTCGCCGGCAGCTACGCGCAGCTGATGTGGGCGCGCATCGCGCTGGGTGCCACCGAGAGCCCGGCCTTTCCGGGCGCCGTCCGGGTCACCAGCGACTGGTTCCATGTCAAGGACCGCGGCAGGCCGACCGGCGTGTACAACTCCGGAGGCAGCATCGGGCCGGCCATCGCGCCGCCGCTGCTGACCGGGCTGATGCTGGCGTTCGGCTGGCGGACGATGTTCATCACCATGGGCCTCGCGGGCCTGTTCGGTGCGCTTGTCTGGTTCAAGGTCTACCGCGACCCGGCGAAGACCGCTCTGGAACCGCAGGACGAAGCCTACCTGGCCGAGAACCGCGCCGCCGAGGCCCCCGTGGAGCTGCGAAATTGGGCTCGCCTGTTCCGTTTCCGCACCATGTGGGGACTGACGCTGGGGGCGTTCTGCAGCGGCTACGCGGTGTGGATGTATCAGACCTGGCTGCCGGCCTATCTGGAGATGCAGCAGCACGTCAGCATCGCCAAGACCGGCTTCCTGGCGATGGTCCCGCTGATCTTCTCGGTGTTCGGCGCCTGGACGGGCGGGTGGGTCACCGACCGGTTTGCCCGCGGCGGCATGGAGATCGTCGCCAGCCGGCGGTTGCCGAGCATCCTGGGGCTGCTGGCGTCGGGCCTGTTCACGATCATCGCCACGACCGCGAGCAGCGGCCTCACGGCCGTGCTGTTCATCTCCGCGGCGATGTTCTTCCTGTCGCTCGGGATCGCCGGGAAGTGGACACTGATCACCGCGGTGGCACCGCAGTCGTACTGCACGTCGGTCGCGAGCATCCAGAATTTCGGTGGCTACATCGGTGGAACCGTCTCACCGCTGGTGACCGGAATGGTGGTCGATCTGACCGGATCGTTTGTTGTCGCACTGGCGATCGGAGCGGGGGTCACCGTCCTCGGGGCCGTGATCCTGCAGACGGTGGTGCGTGCCCCGATCGCCCCGGAGGCACTCGACGCTGCTCGCACGCCATTCGTGCCCATGGCACGGCAGATGTAGTGCCAATCACCCGGGGGACGGTAATCCGGCGGTTCGCTCACGGCGGGCATTGCATCCGTCATCGCCGGTCGCCAGCCGGGACGGATCAACAGATTATACCAGCCGCCTATCTGCCGAACGCACAAAACCGTGCACCAATGGCAGGCAGCCAGCAGTGGCAGGCAGATGGCTTCTGGCGGCAGCCGGAGGTCGGCGTTACACGCGCATTGGCATCAGTACGTACAGCGCGCTGGAATCGCCGGCGTCCTGCACGACCGTCGGCGCCGAGCCGTCGGCGAAGCGAAACTCGACCTGCTCCGGAATCTGATCGGTGATGTCGTTAAGATAGCGAGCCTGGAAGCCGATCTCCAATGGGCCGGCGTCATACTTCACGTGGTCGGCGTCGAGTTCCTCCGTGGCGGTGCCCTGTTCCGGGCTGGAGGCCGAAAGTTCGAGGTGGTCGCGCGCCAGCGACAGCTTCACGGGCCGCGACCGCTCCGAGGAGATCGCCGCCACACGGCCGACCGCGTCGGAAAAATCTTTCTTGCCGACCCGCAGCACCTTGTCGTTGCCGCGCGGAATGACCCGTTCGTATTCCGGAAAGGTCCCGTCGATCAGCTTGCTGGTGAGCAGCATCTGGTCGGCGCGGAACTGGATGCGGGTGTCGGACAGTGCGATCTCCACGTTTCCGGTCACCTCATCGAGCAGCTTGCGCAGTTCATTCACCGTCTTGCGGGGGATGATCACGCCGGGCATCGTCGCGGCGCCCTCCGGCAGCGGTTCCTCCACACGGGCCAGGCGGTGACCGTCGGTGGCGACCGCACGCAGCACCGGTGTCCCATCGCTGTCGGCGTGATGCAGATAGATGCCGTTCAGGTAGTAGCGCGTCTCCTCGGTGCTGATCGCGAACTTCGTGCGGTCGATCAGCGCACGCAGGGTGAGGGCGCTCAGGTTGAATTTGTGCGGCAGGCTGCCTGCGGTCATCGAGGGAAAATCCTCGACCGGCAGAACCGTTAGCCTGGTGGCGTAGCGTCCCGCGCGCAGCGACAACTGGGCATCGCCGCCGGGATGCTCGAGTTCAACCTCGGCGCCGTCGGGCAGCTTGCGGACGATTTCATACAGCGTAGAAGCGGGCGCGGTGCAGGCGCCGTTGCGCGAAGAAGTGGCCGGCACGTCCTCGACAATGGCGATCTCCATGTCAGTCGCCGTGAGTGTCAGCTTGCCGTCCCGGACGGCGATCATGACGTTCGCCAGAATGGGGATGGTGTTGCGCCGCTCCACCACACTCTGGACGTGGGCCAGCGCCTTTATCAAGGTGGCGCGGTCGGCCTTGAGCTTCATGGTCAGTTTCCTAATTGGGTCCGGCGGCCGCTTCTGATCCCCGCCCGGCGGGGAAGCAAGCGAATCGTATCCGACAGTCTAGCAATGCGGATGAAGGTCCGCCAAGGACCGTGATGCGCGGCGGCGGCGACCGGCGGCGTTTCGCCTGCACCCGTGACCGCCGCGTGGGATCGGCGCGCACGCGGTGGATCCACTCCTGTCGCCGCGGTCGTTTCAAACGGGTCCGGTGCGGCTCCGGACCAGCCGGGCAAACGGGAAAAACCAGCGCACGCGCCGGTATCACCGCGCCGCCAGCAGCGGACCGAGCACGTCCTCCACGCCGGTTATCAGGATCTGCACGCCGATGCACAGCAGCAGAAAGGCGGAGATCCGGGTGATCGTGCGGGTCCCGGTGGGCCCCATCAGCCGGGTGAGCCAGTCAGCGTAGCGGTACATGACCCAGATCACCCCGGTCATCGCCACGGCCGCAGCGGTCATGCCGAGGAAGAACCACCCAAGACCGTCGAACAGCCGAGGGTGGCCGGCGCCCAGCGCGACCGCTACGGAAATGGTGCCGGGGCCGGTGGTGATCGGGATGGTAAGCGGAAACAGCGCGATATCCTCGAGGCCTTGCGCCGTGGCGGCCTGCTCCTGCTTGTCGTCCTCGTGGGACTCCGGCGCGTTCAGCAGTCGCCATCCGCTCAGTGCGACGACCATCCCGCCGGCAACGCGCAGCGCGGCCAGCGTGATGCCGAAGAACGCCAGCACATAGGAGCCGGCCCACAGCGCGACCATCATCACGCCCAGCGAGTTGAGTGCGACCAAGCGAGCCAGTCGCGCATGGGTTTCCGGTCGACGGCTGGCGGTCACCGAACGGAAGATGAAGGCGCCGCTGACCGGATTGACAATGGAGAACAGGGCCGGAAAGCCGAGCAGGAAGGCGCGCACGGCCTCCATCATCGGAAGATCAGCCGAGTGCGGGGCGTTTGTCGGCCCAGGGCTGGATGGCTTCGAACGCGGCCGAGGCCTGCAGCACGCCGAGGTCGTCGAAGCGCTTGCCGACGATCTGCAGGCCGACAGGCAGGCCCGCCTGGGTGAAGCCGCAGGGCACGCTGGCGGCCGGATTCCAGGACATGTTGAACGGGTAGGAGAATTCGGCCCAGCTGACCCAGTCCCAGTCGTGTTGCGGCCAGTAGTCCGGCATCAGCTTCTCCGCCGGGAAGGCGGCGACGGACACCGCCGGCGTGAGCAGAAAGTCCCAGTTCTCGAACCAGCGATGGATCTCGGCCACGTAAGCCATCTTTCGCTCGCGGGCGATCTGGTACTCGGAGACCGAAACATCCGTGGAGGCCTTGATGCAGGCAACCAGGCCCGGGTCCATACGGGACTCCCACTCCGCCAGGCGAGGCTTCAGGCGCGTGAGATGCGCCGACCAGAAAAACCGGATCAGCTCCGGGCCCGGCGCGGCCCAGGGCGTGGCGACCTGCTCGACTGTGGCGCCGAGTTCGGTGAAGCGCCGCACCGCCGCCTGGACCAGTTCGGCGACCTCGGGGTCCACCCGGGCGTGGCCGAGGTCGGGACTGTAGGCGATACGCTTGCCCTTGATCCCCTCCTGCAGTCGCGCGTGATAGGCGGCGGGTCCGGCTTCGAGGCTGGTGTAGTCGAGCGGATGGGGGCCGGCCATGACCTCCAGAAACAACGCGCTGTCGCCGACCGAACGTGACAGCGGTCCGTTGTGGGAGGTGAAGTCGCCGGTGCTGACGGGATAGTTCGGCACCCGGCCGAACGTCGGCTTCAAACCGAAAACGCCGCAAAAATGCGCCGGCATGCGGATCGAGCCGGCGCCGTCGCTGCCCTGATGCAGCGGGCCGAACCCAGCGGCTGCCGCGGCGCCCGCTCCGGCCGAGGAGGCGCCGGCATTGTAGCCGAATTTCCATGGATTGTGGGTGATGCCGGTCAGCGGCGAGTGCGACACGCCGGTCCAGCCGAACTCCGAGGTCGTGGTCTTGGCGAAGATGATGGCGCCTTCGTCCTTCAGGCGCGGGACCATCGGCGCATCCTCGGTCGGCTGGTGGTCCTTGTAGATCAG
>DASWON010000073.1:0-2958 GCA_036398735.1 Rhodopila sp. | reverse complement strand
CCGACCCGCTGGCGAACGGGCGCACCTATCCCAACCGGTACTTTGTCTGCGGTGACGCGAAGGCGACCCTGGAGGGGCTGGTCAGCCGCATCGAGGGCCGGCTGAAGGTCGCGCCGGGCTACGTGGAGGAGTTCGCCGAACTGAAGCGCAATGCGCAGAGGATCTTCATCGACACGCTGGGCGCTTATGGAACGTTCAGCGGGCAGCTTCGCAAGGTGATGCCGCGGGATGCGATCTGGGCGCGCGACGTGACGCAGAACAACACGACCTGGGGCAACCGGGTCTTCCCGCTGAACGCGCCAAACCAGAACGTCTATCCGGTCGGTGCCGGGATTGGACAGGGGCTTTGCCTCGGCATCGGCGCCGCCGCGGCGGCCGGCGACCGCAAGACGGTCGTGATGACCGGCGACGGCGGTTTCTTCCTGAACGTCGGTGAGTTGTGGACAGCGGTGCAGGAAGGCCTCGACATGGTCGTGATCGTGATGAACGATCGCGGCTACGGCGTGATCAAGCGCATCCAGGATGCGACCGCCCAGGGCCGCCGCTTCTACGCGGACCTGGAAAGCCCCGACCTCGAGAAGCTGGCCGGGCTTTCCGAGATTCCATATTTCCGCGTCTCGCATGCCGATACGTTTGGCGATACGGTTGCCAGGGCACTGGCGATCAAGGGGCTGACGATGGTTGAAGTCGATATGACCGCGGTGGGCGAGTTCCCGCCGTACTACCCGTTCAACCAGAAGCCGGCCGCCTGAGCGGGATGCCTCATGTGGGTCCCGTAGCGCAGGCGGGCGTGGGGCTGGCGTCCTTGCTGCTGCTGGCATTTCTGTGCAGCGAGGACCGCGGCCGGATCCCTTGGCGCACCGTGGCGTGCGGCGTGGGACTGCAGATCGCCTTCGCGCTGCTGCTGATCGGCGTCCCCGGCGCGAACCGGGCGATGTTCTGGCTCAACGACGCGGCGAACGCCCTGCATGACGCCACGCTTGCCGGCACGCAGTTCGTGTTCGGCTACCTGGGCGGCGGGGCGCCCGCTTTCGCCGAACTGCATCCCGGCGCCAGCTTCATCCTCGCGTTCCAGGCGCTGCCGCTGGTGCTGACGATCAGTGCGCTAGCCTCGCTGCTGTTCCACTGGGGCGTGCTGCAGCGCGTGACCGCGGGGTTCGCGTGGCTGCTGCGCCGCTCCATGGGCGTGAGCGGGCCGCTGGCGCTGGGTGCCGCGGTGCACGTGTTCGTTGGCATGGTGGAGGCGCCGTTGCTGGTGCGGCCGTACCTGTCGCAGATGCAGCGGGGCGAGTTGTTCGCGATGATGACCTGCGGCATGGCGGGCGTCGCGGGCACGGTGATGATCATCTATGCGACGTTCCTCGGACCGTTCGTACCGGATGCCCTGGGCCATATCCTGATCGCCTCGATCATCAGCACGCCGGCCGGACTGGCCGTCGCCGCACTGATGGTGCCGTTCGACGGATCGGGCCGCGCCGAGGGCAGGCTGGTCATCGAGGACCCACCGCATAGCAGCCTGGACGCAATCGTAAAGGGAACGATGGACGGCGTGCCGATCCTGGCGGCGATCGTTGCTGTCCTGCTGGTGACGGTGGCGCTGGTGACGCTGGTGAATATGGCGCTGGGCCTGTTGCCTGACTGGAGTGGCGCCGCGGTGACGTTGCAGCGGCTGTTCGCCCTCCCCTTCCGCCCGGTCATGTGGCTGATTGGCGTGCCGTGGGCGGAGACCGGACCGGCCTCGATCCTGATGGCGACGAAGACGGTGCTGAACGAGTTCGTCGCGTATCTGAATTTTTCCCAGCTGCCCGCGGACACGTTCTCGCCGCGCAGCCGGATGATCCTGACCTATGCCCTGTGCGGTTTTGCCAACTTCGGCAGTCTGGGGATCGTGATCGGCGGCCTGGGTGCGATGATCCCCGCGCGGCGTGCTGAAATTGTCGCCCTCGGGCTGCGGACGATCCTGTCCGGAACCCTGGCGACCTGCATGAGCGGCGCGGTGGCCGGCGCCCTGGCGGTCTCCTGATTGCGGAACTGCGGCCCGTTGCCGGAAAGATCGTTCGTTAAGCCGTGGCTTGCTGGCGCAGAAGCTGGTCGAAATAGGCGATCGTCCGGCTCAGCCCATCCTCGAGCGAAACCGTGGGCTCCCATCCAAGGTCCCGCTTCGCAACGGTGATATCCGGGCAGCGCTGCATGGGATCATCCTGCGGCAGAGGGAGGTGCACGATCTTCGACTTGGAGTTCGTGAGAGCGATCACCCGTTCCGCCAACTCACGCACCGGGATCTCGTGCGGGTTGCCGATATTGACCGGCCCGGTGATGTCGGGGCCGGTGGCCATCAGCCTGATCAGGCCGTCCACGAGGTCCTCGACGTAACAGAACGCGCGGGTCTGGCCGCCATCTCCGTACAGCGTGATGTCCTCGCCCTTCAGCGCCTGGACAATGAAATTCGACACCACCCGGCCGTCGTTGGGATGCATCCGGGGCCCGTAGGTGTTGAAGATGCGGGCCACCTTGATGCGCAGCCTGTGCTGGCGATGGTAGTCGAAAAACAGCGTTTCGGCGCAGCGCTTGCCCTCATCGTAGCAGGCGCGCGGGCCGAGCGGATTGACATTGCCACGGTAATCCTCGGTCTGCGGATGGACTGTCGGATCGCCGTAGACCTCGCTGGTAGAGGACTGCAGGATCTTAGCTCCCAGCCGCTTGGCGAGACCCAGCATGTTGATGGCGCCGATGACACTGGTCTTGGTGGTCTGAACCGGATCAAACTGATAGTGGATCGGTGATGCCGGGCATGCCAAATTGTAAATCTCGTCAACTTCGACATAGAGCGGGAATGTAACGTCGTGGCGGTGCGCTTCAAAATTGTTGTTGCCCAGTAAGTGGGCGATGTTGTCCTTTCTGCCGGTAAAATAATTATCGACGCACAGGATGTCGCCACCTGCCTTCAGCAGACGTTCG
>DASWON010000072.1:0-3163 GCA_036398735.1 Rhodopila sp. | reverse complement strand
CGGCGTCGGTGTCCCTGCTGAAGGGGGCTAATGACTTGCGAAGGCGCTCCACCTCTGCATCGAGCACGGATACCCGGACGCCGAGAGCCTTGGCTTCGGGAATGCGTTGGCGGTCATACGCGAGAGGGGACAGCGCGGCGAGACGCGCCGAGGCCGCGGCGAATTCGATGTCGGGACTATCGAGCATCAGTCACCCCGAACTGCAGCGGTGCCTGCCGTCCCCTCGCCAAAGCCCAGGCGATGGTCTGTGACGCATTGGTCTCGTTGACCGCGTTGCCGCCAGACCGTTTCACGGCATCTAGCAGAACCCGCTTTGCCTCGGTCTCGCTGATCCCCGCTTGGTCGAGCACACCGCCGATGGTCCGTGCCGCGGCCCGCAGGCGGGAATGCCGTTCGCCTTCACCAGCCGTCTCGACGCGGAGCAGTGATCGGGCGATCAGACGCTCGACCGGGGTGTTGGTGGCGCGGCGGATAGAAGGGCTTGGTGCAGCTGGAGCTGGTGGGCACAGCGCCTCGGCGGGCGGCGCCCCCACGACCGCTGCGCCGTCGAGCGCGAGCATCCGGTTCGGGAGATGGTCTTGCCCTGATTGGAAGACGGGAGCCGCCGTGTAGGTGACCTGTGCCGGCCTGAATAGGCAACTGTCGACCGGCGAGCGGCGCATCCAATAGCTAAGTTCGCCACCAGTCACCGGCCGCGATGCCCAGAACCATAGCCGAAGCCGGCAACCCGGCTTCAGACCGTGGCCGGCGCTAGCCTGGACGATGCAGCGCACGCCTTGGAACTCGCCCGGCAGCAACGCGATGGCGAGCTGGGCAGAGGCTGTCAGGTCGGCGGCGTCGATGTCATCGGGGCGGACGACACCTTCGACGTCGAGCCCGATCCAGCGATGTGTGGTATCGCGGATGGTTGGCGCCTCGCCCGTCTCCGCGTCGGGATGGTATAGCCGCCGGACGCGCCGCGTGCGGTCGGGGGCGGCAATGGCGCCGCGGACGATGCAGCAGTCGGGCCGGTCGAGGAGCCGACGCAGCAGCCGGCCCAGATGGTCGAGATCCGTGATCGACACCTCGGTCATGTCGAAGGTCTTGGCTGAATCATATCCGACGATCGTTCCGTCGGTTCGGATCAGCTTGGCGAGCCGCCGGGCGCGGGCGCGCAACACGGTGATGGCGTCGCTCACTCCTCACCCCCGATCGCTGTCGGCATTGCTTCAGCGGCCTCCAGCAGGAACGACATCCCACGCAACCCGCGGCGGCGGCCCGCGATCACGAACAAGTAGTAGAGCGTGAGCCATTCGGCGCTGGTCGAGGCATCAGAGCCGGGTACGATGGCGTGGTCTTTGGCGAGCCAACCAGCAAGCTTGTCGACCGCTTCTTGAATCAGCGCCTCGCCGAACACGGCGCGCTCGGTGTCGTCGAACACGGCGCTCATCGTGCCGTCTCCCGCATCTCGGCCGCCTGTGCCGACAGTCGCTCGGCAGCCGCCACCTGGCCGAAAGCCAATTCGGCATCGGCAATGCGATCTAACCGACACGCCCATTGAATGAGCCGGGCGCCCTCGCTATTCTCAGCCTCGCTGCTGTTGCCGAAAGAGTTCTGCGCCCCCGGGATCGCGCCAACGGTCCGGGGGCGTTTTCGGTTTAAAGGTGGCGCCGACCACCTGCGACGGAAGTTCGGATTGCGCTCCGGGTCGGACTGGGCTGCCATTCGAGCGGCGTCCAATTATGCCGCCCTCCTGCCCGGTGGGCGCCCGCGCCGCGGAGCATCTTGGCGATGCTCGTGCGACTCTAGCCACGCCCGAACCTTTGCCGGATCATAAAGACGCATCATGCCGACGCTAATGAATGGCATGCCAGCACGCTCTTAGCGGATGATCGTGCGTTCCGACTTGCGGAACTGCTTCGCTAGAGCAGAATCCGTTCAGTCTGGCTCATATCCTGCTGCGGTAAAGTAGTTTGCGCACTCGTCCGATGTGAACTTCGGTATGGCGTCGCGGATGGCGTTCCACAGCCCTTCCATGGTGCGAGTGGCGGCCTTGCGTAACTCCGCTTTCAGCTTGGCGAAGGCATTCTCGATTGGGTTGAAGTCCGGCGAGTAGGGCGGCAGGTAGCGCAGGGTAGCACCTGCGGCCTCGATGGCGCGCCGGACGTCGGCGCCCTTGTGTGCGGGGAGGTTGTCCATGATGACCGTGTCGCCCTGAGCCAAAGTCGGCACCAAAACCTGTTCGATATAGGCCTGGAACGCGGCCCGGTTCATCGGCCCGTCCAGGACCATGGGCGCGGTCATGCCGTGCAGGCGCAGCGCCCCGGTAAAGGTGGTGGTTTGCCAATGGCCATGCGGCACCGCAGCCCGGCAACGCTGACCGCGTTTGGCCCGTCCGCGCAGCCGGGCCATTTTGGTCGAGGCACCGGTCTCGTCAATGAACACCAGGCGCTGCGGGTCGAGGTCAGGCTGCCCTTGGAACCAGGCCCTGCGTCGAGCGGCGACGTCGGGCCGTTCCTGCTCGGCGGCGTGCGCCGTTTTTTTTGAAGGTCATGGTGTGACGGTCCAGACAGCGCCAGACCGTGCTGGGGGCAAAGGATGCGCCGTGATCCGTCCGCAGCATCTCAGCCAACTCGACGAGGCTGATGTCCTTCTGGGCTTCGACCGCGGCCAAGATCATCGCGGCGAACGCCTCGATACGGTGCGACCGGGTGTCGCCGCCTTGCGGTTTGGCGCAGATCGAGCCCGTCGTGGTGGCGGCGTGGACCCAGCGCACGGCCGTCGCCGCCGATACACCAAACCGGGCGGCGGCAGCACGACGAGACCAGCCAGCGGACACAGCGTCAACCAAACGGGACCGAAGATCGAACGAAAGCGGCTTTCCCATACATGCCGACCTCCTGCCCGGCAGGCACGGTGAATCACATCTGCTCCGCGTCGCAGAAGCCTCTTGATTCATACCGAACGCAATTTGCTCTAGAGCCTGATGATTTTAGTTTGACCGATATCCCGAGTTTTTGAAGTAGCCGGCGCATTCATCTGCTGTGAAGGTTCGCAGGAGATCGCGGATGGTGTCCGCGACCGCCTGCTGACTGCGGGCTGCGGCCTTTCGGAGCAGGTGCTTGAGCTTGGCGAAGACCTGTTCGATTGGGTTGAGATCGGGAGAGTATTTCGGCAGCAGGAT
>DASWON010000071.1:0-20420 GCA_036398735.1 Rhodopila sp. | reverse complement strand
ACCTGCTCCCGCCAGCCCTCCGACCGGCCGTCGATCTGGATCTTGCCACCGGTTGGCTGGTCCAGCCCCGCCAGCAGCCGTAGCAGGGTGCTCTTGCCGCAGCCGCTGCGCCCGACAATGGCGACGAACTGCCCCGCCGGGATCTCAAGGTCGATCCCGTGCAGCACCGTCTGCGCGCCAAACGCTTTCGCCACACCACGCAGGCTGACCGCCGATGCCGCCGAACTCACGCGCAGCGCGGTGTCCGGGGCGGGGTTCAGGACGCTGACATTCATGCTTCAGAGCTCCGCATAGACGGGGTTCCAGGCAAGGCAGGTGCGCTCCAGCAGGCGGGCGACACTGTCGGCGAGCTTGCCCAGCGCGGCATAGATCAGGATCGAGACGACGACGACATCGACCATCATGAATTCGCGCGCGTTCATCGCCATGAAGCCGATGCCTGACGACGCGGAAATGGTCTCAGCCACGATCAACGTCAGCCACATGATGCCCAGACCATAGCGCAGGCCGACGAAGATCGAGGGCAGCGCGCCGGGGAACACCACGCGCCAGAAGATCGCCCGTTCCGACATGCCGTACGCGCGGGCCATTTCCAGCAACTGGCGGTCGACCGAACGGACGCCGTGCAGCGTGTTGACGTAGATCGGGAAGAACACGCCCAGCGCGACGAGGAACAGCTTGGCTTCCTCGCCGATGCCGAACCACAGGATGACCAGCGGGATCAGCGCCAGATGGGGGATGTTGCGCACCATCTGCAGGGTGCTGTCGGTCAGCTTTTCGCTGAGCCCCGAGAGCCCGTTCATCATGCCCAGAACGAAGCCGATACCGCCGCCGACCGCGAAGCCGGCGAAGGCCCGCCAGGTGCTGATCTCGATGTCGCGCAGCAGTTCACCGCTGCGTGTCACCCGCCAGAAGGCCTCGGCGACCGCGGTGGGGGCTGGCATGAGCTGGTCGGCGAGCAGACCGACCTGGGACGCCCCCTGCCAGAGCAGCAGGATGGCCAGCGGGACGATCCAGGGGAGTGCGCGGTTCATAGGAGGGGTTCCTTCAGACGCCGGCGCGCCAGACGATGTCGGACACCTTGACGTCCACCGGAACCAGCCCGAGCGTGCGGAACCGGTCGGCGACCTTCTGCTGGCCGCGTGTCAGTTCGTCGCTCATAGGCACGACCTGGAACGGGTCCTGCGCCAGGGCTCGGGTCCAGACCTCCTGGGCGATGCCGGTGCCGCCGGCCAGCAATGCGGCGATCGCCTCGTGATGGTCGCGCGCCTTCTCCGCCGTTGTGGAAAGCGCCTGCACGACGCTCGCGGCCAGCGCGGGATTGTCCCGCACGAACCGGCCGTTGCCCATGATGTAGGAGAATTGCTCGCCGATCTCCCTGTTGGTAGTCAGCGTGCGGACGCCGGGGCGATTGGCGAACAGCGCCGCGTATGGCTCCCAGATGCTCCAGGCATCGATGGCGCCGCGTTCGAACGCCGCACCCGCGTCGGCGGGCCCAAGGTAGATCGGCTCGATCTGGTCGTACCGCAGCCCGGCCTTTTCCAGCACCATCACCGCGAAATTATGCGCCGATGAGCCACGGCCGAACGCCAGCTTCTTGCCCTTCAGGTCGGCCAGCGCCTGGATCTTCGAGCCGGCGGGCAGCAGCACCGACTGCGGAGCGCCGCGGCTCGCCGCGATGTACAGCAGGTCAGCGTGCGCCGCCTGGGCGAAGATCGGCGGCGTGTCGCCTACGGCGCCGACATCGATGCTGCCCACGCGCATCGCCTCCAGCATCGGCGGCCCGAACTGGAATTCGATCCACTCGACGCCGGTGCCCTTCGGCGCCAGCAGGATCTCGAGGTCCTTGTTGGCTTTCGCGGCCATCAGGACGGGCTCCCCCTTCTGGAAGCCGACCCGCAGTGTCCTGGCATCGGCGGCCCGGGCATGCCGGACCGCCGGGGCTGCGGCGACCGACACCGACAGCCCGGCCGCGAGCAGATGGCGCCGGTTGAGATTCATGGCCATTTCGTTTCCCCGCCAGTCCGTTTTCTTGCGCCAGTCCGCTTTTTGCGCCAGTCGGTTTGTTGCTTCACCAGTCCGCGTCCAGTCCAAGCAGACCCAGGATTTCACGGCGCAACTCGGCCAGCCTCGGATCGCCGCGATGCCGCGGGAACGGCAGGTCGACGGCGATGTCGGCCTTGATCGCGGCCGGACGATCGCTCAACACGATCACCCGGTTCGACATGAACAGCGCCTCCTCCACGTCGTGCGTGACGAGCAGGCTGGTGAAGCCGGTGCGCTGCCACAGCGACACCAGCTCCTGCTGCATCGTCATGCGGGTCATCGAGTCGAGTTTGCCCAGCGGCTCATCCAGCAGCAGCAGCTTGGGATCATTGACCAGCGCGCGGGCGAGCGAGACGCGCTGCGCCATCCCGCCCGACAGCTGGTGCGGATAAGCGCTGGCGAAGTGCGCCAGGCCAACGAGTTTCAGGGCCTCGTCGACGCGATGGCCCTGGCGGCGCAGCAGACCGCGCGCCTCCAGTCCGAGCGAGACGTTGGCTTTGACCGTGCGCCAGGGATACAGCGTCGGGTCCTGGAACATGACGACGCGGGACGGGTCTGGCCGGGTGATCGTCTCCCCGTCGGCCTCGATGCGTCCGACGGTCGGCGTTTCCAGGCCGGCGACGAGCCGCAGCAAGGTGGATTTGCCGCAGCCGGAGGGCCCCAGCAGGGACACCAGCTCGCCGGACTGGATGCGCAACGAGACCCGGTTCAGGACCGGCAGCGTCCTGCCGTCGAGATCGAAGCGATGGCTGACGTCGTGGACATCGATGCTGGCGCCCACCGCGCCATGCTGTTCAGCGAGATTGCTGCTTACCATTGGACCAATCCCTTCTGCCAGGCGAGCAACCGGTCGCGCAGGCGGAACAGCAGGGTGATCAGCCCGGTGCACATCAGCGCCATGACCAGGAGCGCGGCATACATGTTGGCGTAGGCAGCCCAGCCCTGCGCCCATTGCAGATACCATCCGAGGCCGGATTTCACACCCATCATTTCGGCAACGACAAGCACCGAAAACGATGCGCCCAGCCCCATGAACAGGCCGACGAAGACCGACGGCATGGCGGCGGGGATGGCGACCTTCAACACCAGGAAGCGCTGGCTGGCGCCCATCGTGCGGGCGACGTCGTAGAACGCCTTGTTCACGCCGGCGACGCCGGACCAGGTCAGGACCGTCACCGGAAAGCCGGTGGCGAGAGCGATCAGGAACGTGCTGGCGCTGTGGCTGGAGGGGAATGCGAAGAAGGCGATCGGCAGCCACGCGGTCGCCGGCAACGGCCCGATCAGCCGCAGCACCGGGTGCGCCCAGTACCCGATGGCGCGCGACCAGCCGATCGCGACCCCGAGGGCAAATCCGGCCGCAGCGCCGATGACATAGCCGCCGGCGAGCAGGCGGACGCTGTTCCAGACGCTGTCGCCGAGCCGCGGATAGTCGTCGGTGAACACTTCCAGCAAGGCTTGCGGTGAGGCGAAGAACGGCCGCGGCAGCAAGGGGTACTTGGCCGTCACAAGTTCCCAGGCGGTGAGTGCCGCCGCCAGGAACAGCAGCCACGGACCGATGCCGCGCAGCTTGGCCGGGATCGTGAAGCGAAAAAGGCGCTCCCCGATCGCGAGGACGAGCAACAGGCCGGCCAGAGCGGCGGCGATATGGGAGAGCATATCGGTCCGCTCGAAATCGTCGATGTCGGGCATTCCGCCAATCACGATCGCGGCGGTGAACCAGGCCGCGGCGGCGATGACACCGATATACCAGAACCCCGCCCGTGTTTCCGGGACCGGGGGAAAATCGGCGAGGCTGGCCTCGCGCTGGGTCAGGCTAGCTGAGGACATCGGCATACACCTTGGCGGAGAATCGTTCTGAATTTGTACCGGATTTGATGACTGAAATGCCCTTCAGTTCATCGGTGTAGAGCGCGATTTCCTGCCGCAGGTCGGCCCCGATGGGGTGATGCCCATGGGTGTGGCTGCGCAGCATCGCGGCAAGCTGCTCGGGTTTGGCGGACGGGGCATACGGCGCGAAGATCGCAGCGGCCTCATCGGGATTGGCGGAGACGAATTCCTGCGCTTCCAGGATCGCCTCGGTTACCGCGGCGGCCGCTGGCCTGTCGTCACGGATCAGGCTGCCGCGCACGCCGAGAACACAGCAGGCCCGGTGAGCATAGTCGCCGTCCAGGTTGGTGGCGACCTCGGTCAGGTTGTCGCGGTCGCGGATCACCCAGGCGAGCGGATCGCCGAGGGTGAAAGCCTGTATTTCTCCCTTCTGCAGCGCGACTGGCAGCAGATCGCCCGGGAACACTTTCCATTCCACGTCGGTCAACGGGTCGAGGCCCAGCCGGGCGAGCCGAATGGAGAAGAAATTCTTGTCCGGCGCACCCAGATCGTTGACCCCGATGACTTTGCCCTTCAGTTGTTGCAACGTGGTGATGCCGCCGGCCCTGTCGGCCAGCAGACGCATGCAGCCGCCGTGGATGGCGGTGGTGATGCGCACGTCGAACCCCTGTTCGAGCGGCTTCAGCCAGCGCAACGCCATTCCGACGCCGGCGTCGGCCTTGCCAGTGGCGATCGCCTCCAGCAACTGGTCGGTGGAACCGCCGAAGTTGACCAGCTCGACATCAAGGTTGCGCTTGCTGAAATAGCCCTTCTGTGCGGCCACCGGCACGCCGACGGTGCAGATGGCGTTGGCGTTCCAGGTTAGTTTCAGCGCGCGCTTCTGGCTGACTACGGTCAGCGGTACCGGCGCGGCGGCCCTGCAGATCGGCGAGGCCATCAGGGTGTCGGGCATTGCGAGGCGGTTGCCGGCGAACACGCGTGGCCCGATCAGGCCCAAGGGAGCCGCAACGCCGGCAGCCTGAAGCAGGCTCCGGCGCGAGACGGAGAGACGGATCATGTTTGGTGCTTTCGGGTCAGTGCGGCTGTGACGGCGCGAAACGGCCACCGAGATAGAGCTGACGGGCGAGGCGCTGGACATCCGCCAGGGTCGGCCAGATGGATCCATCGAGATCATCCAGCTTCATGTCGGTCGCGATGAAGCGATAGCCGACATCCAGGCGAACGGCAGCGCCGACGAACGCGCCGTCAATATCGATGACATGGGACTGCAACATGGGAACAGGGCTTTCGGGACCGGGATCAGGGGTGCGGGTGCGGGCGTGGATTCGGGGCGAAGCGCCGACACCGCATCGACAGGTCACACGAGCGCGTTCCCATTCGGCTGCCCGGCGTGGTGGCCGAGGAAGGGATCCGTACCGTGCTATACATCTGCCATTCTCCTGCTGTGGCCGGCGTGTAGCCGACCATCCGGCAGATAAGAGGATATTTTTCCGAAAAAATGCAATGTCAGACTTGAAGAAAGTTTTTTATTCTAGAAACAATCGGAATATGTGTGATTCATTCTCGTTGCCACCGGGCCCGGTAAATCGAACATCTACCCGCTTGCCGAGCGCGCCGCTCGCTGCTCCTATCGGGCGAATGAACACGGGAGCAGACGGGTGACCGAGGACAGCCGACATATCGTGATAGCCGGTGCGGGCCACGCGGGCGGGTCCGCCGCCGCCATGCTGCGCCAGCTCGGCTGGCGGGGCGCGATCACCCTGGTCGGTGAGGAGCCGATCCCGCCGTACCAGCGTCCGCCGCTGTCGAAGGCCTGGTTGAAGGGCGAGGCGACGGCCGAGAGCCTGGCGCTGCGACCGGCCAAGTTTTATCCGGATTCGACGATTGATCTGCGTCTCGGCATTCGGGTGACAGGGATCGACCGCGGGGCGAAGACAGTGACGCTGTCGGATGGCGGGACGCTGGCCTATGACTACCTGATACTGGCACTTGGCGCGCGGGCCAGACGTCTGCCGCTGCCTGGTGTCGACCTCGATGGCGTGCTGGAACTGCGCAGCGCCGCGGACGCGGATCGGCTGAAGGCGGCACTGCATCCGGGGGCTCGGCTGGCGGTGATCGGCGGGGGGTATATCGGGCTGGAAGCCGCTGCCTCGGCGCGCGCCCTGGGCGCAGACGCCATCATCATCGAACGCGAAAGCCGGGTTCTGGCCCGGGTCGCGTGCCCGATCCTGTCGGACTTCTTCCAGCGGTTCCATCGGGCCCAGGGCGTGACCATCGAGGTCGATGCCCAGGTCACCGCGCTGGAGGGGGCAGGGGGCCACATCACCGGGGTGCGACTGGGCGACGGGCGGCTGATCTCGTGCGATGCCGCGCTGATCGGCGTTGGCGCAGTCGCCAACGATGAACTGGCGCGCGAGGCTGGACTGACCTGCCAGAACGGGATCGTGGTCGATCTCGCCGCGCGGACCGACGATCCCGCGATCTTTGCGATCGGCGACTGCACCAGCCGGCCGTTGCCGCTGTATGAGCGCATGGGCCGCCTGGAGAGCGTGCCGAACGCGCTTGAGCAGGCCAAGCAGGCGGCCTCGTTGATCTGCGGCAAGCCGTCGCCGACACCCGAGGTGCCGTGGTTCTGGTCCGACCAGTATGACCTGCGTCTACAGATCGCGGGCATGCCGTTCGACGCGACCGAGATCGTGGTCCGCGGAGACGTCGAGGCAGGAAAATTCGCGCTGTTCCATCTGACGGCGGATGGCACCGTCCAGGCGGTGGAGGCGGTGAACGCATCGACCGAATTTATGGGCGGCCGGCGGATCATCGCGCGCCGGAAGCACCTCTCTCGCGCCCGAATCGAAGATATGTCAATATCGATGCAGGAACTCGCGGCGTGATAAAACGCCGGAAATGGGGAACGTTCAATGCCCAGGATCACCTACATCGAGCACGACGGGACGGAGCATGCGATCGAGGTGCCGATCGGCAAGTCGGTCATGCAGGGTGCGGTCGACAACAATGTTCCCGGCATCGATGCGGACTGCGGTGGAGAATGCGCCTGTGCCACCTGCCACGTCTATATCGACGCCGCCTGGCTGGAGCGGGTGGGTCTGCCGCAGCCGGGATCGCAGGAAGCCAGCATGCTGAGCTTCGCCGCGGTCACCCAGCCAGACTCGCGCCTGTCATGCCAGATCCCGGTTACCGAGGCGCTTGACGGCCTCGTGGTCCGGATGCCTGAGGGCCAGCACTGACCTGATCGGATCGCGGGTCCAGACGAGCGAGGCCAGGGGAATAAGACCGGGGGATATGGCGACGGGAATAAGGCCGGGGCACCCGGCCAGGGAGCGAGACCGAAGGAGTGAGACCAGAGGAGCGACGCCAGGGGCACCGGACCGGGCGACGTTCGATCCGGCGGTCGCTTGGGCGCCGGGGCCATGTCTAACGATGTCACGCAACAACGATGGTATAACACATCAGGGAGAGTCCGCATGAACGCACCGGTCCACTTCGATCCGGTCTCGGACGCCTACGCGACGCCGCTCGACCAGATCGACGTCAGTGATCCGCGGCTGTACCAGGACGACGTCTACTATCCCTATTTCGAGCGCCTGCGCCGCGAAGATCCGGTGCACTACCGCCGCGACGGCATGTACGGCTCCTTCTGGTCGGTGACCAAGTTCAAGGACATCATGGCGGTTGAGACGCGGCCGGAGATCTACTCATCCGAAGCGAAGCGCGGCGGTATCACCATCACCGATCGTCCGATGGAATTCCGCCGCTCCAGCTTCATCTCGATGGACCCGCCACGGCACGACGAGCAGCGCAAGGTGGTCAGTCCAATTGTCGCGCCCGCGAACCTCAACAACATGTCCGGCATCATTCGCGAGCGCGTGTGCAAGGTGCTGGACGGGCTGCCGCGCGGCGAGACCTTCGACTGGGTGCAGCGCGTGTCGATCGAGCTCACGACGCTGATGCTTACGACGCTGTTCGACTTTCCGCTCGAGGAGCGTGCGAAACTGACCTACTGGTCTGATTGCGCCACACAGGACGTCAAGGCGGGCGGCATTGTCGATTCCGAAGAAAAGCGGCTTGAGATCCTCACCGAGGCGCTGCGGACCTTTACCGGCATGTGGCATGAACGCGCCGCCCGGCCGCCCGGATTCGACCTGATCTCGATGCTGGCGCATGGCGAGGCGACGAGGAACCTGGTCAACGACCCGGCGGAATTCCTCGGCAATCTCACGTTGCTGATCGTCGGCGGCAACGACACGACGCGCAATTCCATGAGCGGGGGGCTGTGGGCGCTATGCAGGCACCCGTCCGAATATCAGAAGCTGCGCGACAACCCCGCTCTGGTCACCAGCATGGTGCCGGAGATCATTCGCTGGCAGTCGCCGATCGTGCATATGCGGCGCACGGCGGTGGCGGACACGGAACTCGGCGGCAAGCAGATCAAGGCCGGCGACAAGGTGGTGATGTGGTATATCTCGGGCAACCGCGATGCGGATTCGATCGAAAATCCCAACGAGTTCATCATCGACCGAGCCCGCCCGCGACATCATTTGTCGTTCGGATTCGGCGTCCACCGCTGTGTCGGCAACCGCCTGGCGGAGATGCAGCTGATCATCCTGTGGGAAGAGATCATGAAGCGCTTTCCGGTGATCGAACTCGTGGAGGAGCCGAAACGCATCTACTCGAACTTCATCCACGGCATCACGGAAATGAAAGTGCGCATACCGGCGTGATCAGATTGCGCATGCGGTGAGTGCGCCGCCCCGGTGCTTGTTTTGGCGCCCCGCTGCGAGCGTGTCTCGCGGCCAGAGTGTGTCACTGCCAGAGTGTGTCACCGCCAGAGTGTGTCACCGCCAGAGTGTGTCACCGCCGGAGTGTGTCACCGCCGGAGTGTATCACCGCCGGAGTGTATCACCGCCAAAGTGTGTCACGGCCGGTGGGTGCGGACGATCGAAGGACAACTGCCGGTGGCGGCGCGGGGCGTGCCCGCGGGCGGGGGCGCCCCGCCGTGGTGGTTCTGCCGTCCGCGCGCCTGTGGATCCATCCAGGGCGGAGTTCTGAGGCGCGCATCACACCAAAACAGCGGTGTGCTCCGGTCGTTGTCGATCAGACGTTCGTTGGCGGCCGCTCCCTGGCACGACGGGAGACTTCGAGCAGGGACAGCGGTATCGCGCATCATTGAGACGTGATGGGCCCCGCTTTGGCCTCAAGCATCCCTTCACGTCGGGCCCCTTGCCGCGGTGTGGTGCACGTTGCTCGGCGATCGGCGCGAGGATCCGCCCAGCCGCGACCGCGCCGCTCCCATGTTCGTCTGCCGCGCCGGCACGCAAGGCTGGCATGCACGTCAAGCCGTGATGTCCGGGACGACGAGGATCGGCGTGAGCGCGGGCTGGTGTAAGAAACCGGACGTCCACGATCCGGCGGCGAGTCGGTTCCGCGGATTGCTTCAGCCGTGCATTGCTTTGCGGCTGTGAAGCCTCGATGAAAGACCGAGAGGGGAACCTTATGATCGAAGCACTGGACGCCGAGGTCCTGCCGCCGGGTGTTCGCGCCCGCTTCGTGGACGGGGTGAACGGGCTGCGGGTGCATCTGCTGGAGTCGGGGCAGCCCGGCCGGCCCTGCGTGCTGTTGCTGCACGGCTTCCCGGAGCTGGCCTATTCGTGGCGCAAGGTGATGCCGGCGCTGGCCGAAGCCGGGTATCACGTCATCGCGCCGGATCAACGCGGCTACGGCCGCACCACGGGTTGGGATCCCGCGTATGACGGCGATCTGGCGTCGTTCCGGCCGATGAACCTCGTGCGCGACACCGTTGGTCTGGTGGCGTCGCTGGAACTTGCATCTGTCCATGCAGTTGTAGGACATGATTTCGGCGCCTCGGTCGCGGCCTGGTGCGCGCTGCTGCGGCCCGACGTCTTCCGTTCGGTGGCATTGATGAGCGCGCCGTTCGCCGGTTCGGCGACACTGTCGCCGGCGGCTCCGGCAGTGGCGGCGGCGTCAGATGTCCACCGGGCGCTGGCGGCGTTGCAGCGGCCACGTAAGCACTACCAGTGGTACTACTCGACGCGGGAGGCCAATACTGACATGACGCATAGTCGGCAGGGCATGCACGCCTTCCTGCGGGCCTACTACCATCAGAAAAGCGCCGACTGGCCGGGCAATCAGCCATTCCGGCTGGCCGGGCCGACCGCCGTGGAACTGGCGCGGATGCCAACGTATTACATCATGGACCTGGCGATGAGCATGCCGCAGACGGTGGCTGCCGAAATGCCGTCGGCCGCGGCGATCGCGACCTGCCGCTGGCTGCCCGACAACGAATTGCGCGTGTACAGCGGCGAATACGAGCGCACGGGTTTTCAGGGTGGCCTGCAGTGGTACAGGTGTCGGACTCAAGGTGTTGGCAACGCAGAGTTGCAGGTTTTCAGCGGACGGACGATCGACGTCCCGTTCCTGTTCATCGCGGGAGCGAAGGATTGGGGCACGTATCAGACCCATGGTGCGTTCGAGCGGATGCAGACCGGCGCATGCACGCAGGTGCGCGGCTGTCATCTGCTGGATGGCGCGGGACATTGGGTGCAGCAGGAGAACCCGGCTGGCGTCATCTCCTTATTGCTGACGTTTTTGCGTGGATGATTACTGCGACTTCAGCTGTAGACGACTGAACCGGCAAGGTTCGGAGCGCCAGGACGGAGCGGACGGCGCACTAATTGCGAGTAATGGTGCAACGTTCTACTATCGGACATGTATTGCGGTACGGCATTGTTATCGGTGTATCGGGAGGTTTGGTTGGCTATATCGACTTTGTACGGACCGGTCACGTAACATGACCGGGAGTTGATCGCGGTTGCGTGTTAGTCTGGTCATTTTTTGTCGCATTCGGTGAGCGTGTGAGTAGGCGGTATAATCCTGTTCGAAACGTTTCATGTGATCGCGGTACACGCAGAATTTGGTTTCGTACGGCATTCGCACCGCGATACCGTCCCCATGTCCGGTCGGCTTCGCGCCCCACCCGGGCCCCTGAAGTGCGTTGTTAGACGAAGGTCAGTCGAAATCTATTGCGAAACACGCCGTACGCTACCGGCCTCGGCAAGCACCGCGGGGCGGAAGACGCATGGCGCGTTCGCCGCGGATGCCGGTCGTCCAAACAGGAACAGGAATAGGCGGATGCCAGGAATGGCTGAACCGGATATAGCCATCGACATCGTCCCATCGGCCACGAGCACGACGGAGATCCATGATCGTCACCCATTCGCACCGCGTCCTCGGCTGGCGGGTCTCACCCTCGGCCTGATCGGGATGGACGCGTCGGTCACGGCCTTCACCGCCTTCCTCTGCTACGCGGTGTTCAACCCGACAAAGCAGGTGACCTCCGGCGCCGTCGTCATCCCGATGGCATCGCTGACCATCTGTCTGATGCTGAGCTTTCTGGAGCGTGGTCTGTATGCGCCACAGGAGGTCGTGAGCCGTGAACTGCCGTGGCGCAAGATCGTTCTGGCATGGTTACAGGCGGTCGCCGTCGGCACATTGGCCATATTCTGCCTGGCGGCCTTTTCCGGGCTGGAAAATTTCACGCCAAGGGCCGATCGGCTGAGCGCAACCCTGCGCGGCGCGTGGCTACCGGCGTTCCTGGTGGTGGGCCTGGCCGCGCTGACCGCTGCACGCTTGTTGCGACTGCGTTTTCTCGCCGGCACCAAGGCGTTGAACCGGACCGTCATCATTGGTGCCCAGGAGTCGATCGACGACCTGCTGCTGCGCATGACCACCGGGGCGAGGCGCAGCTTCGACGTGATCGGGATTGTCGAACACGAAGCCGTTACCCCGGCGACGCGTGATTTCCTCGGCCTGCCGCTGCTCGGCGACGTCGCCGCGCTTGAGCGGATGATCCGTCAGGACGCCGTCGACACCGTACTCGTCGCGCTGCCGTGGTCGGCGGGCGAGCAGATGCGCAGCATCATCCAGCGCATCTCCATGGCTCCCGTGGATGTGTATATCTATCCGGGAATGAACGGCCTGGACCTGCCGCTCCGGCGGGCCGACCGGGCGCTCGAGTTGCCCCTGCTGATGGCGTCGACGCGCCCGATCGGCGGATGGCGCGCCTATATCAAGCGCGCCGAGGACATTGTCCTGTCGAGCGTGGTTCTGGCGTTCATCTCGCCGGTCCTGCTGACCATCGCCGCCGCCATCAAGCTTACCTCGAATGGCCCGGTGCTGTTTCGCCAGCGCCGCCTTGGTTATAACAACCGGGTGATCGAGGTGTTGAAGTTCCGCTCGATGTACACGCACCTTTCCGATGCGGACGCGACGTTGCAGGCGTTCCGCGGCGACAAGCGGGTGACGCGGGTGGGGGCGTGGCTGCGCAAGACGAGCCTCGATGAGCTGCCGCAACTGCTGAACGTCCTGAAGGGCGACATGTCACTGGTCGGTCCGCGTCCGCACGCGCTCGCGACCACCGCGGGCGGACTGGCACTGGAGGAGGCTGTTCCGGTCTATCCTTCACGTCATCGTGTCAAACCCGGAATCACCGGCTGGGCACAGGTCAACGGCTACCGCGGCGCGCTCGACAGTGTCGAGAAAATCGTTCACCGCGTCAACCACGACCTTTACTACATCGAGAACTGGTCACTTGGCCTCGACCTCAAGATTTTGTGGCGGACCGCGAAGCTGGTTTTCGCCGATGACAATGCGTTTTGATTTCGCCGGACGTCCATTGACCTCTACGGTTGTTTTCGGCAGAGGCGCGGTCATTTCGATTGAAGCCCAAATCAGGATCTGGAGAAGCCCCACGTGAACAGGCTATCGAACCCCGAGCTCACGATCCTTCGCAAGTCAGCGCCCGCTGTCCAACCGACCGAGGAGCGTGCTGTCGCCCCGGTACGTATCGGCATCGGCGCGATCTCGCGACATCATCCGTCGTTCGTGCAGCTTTATTACGCAATCGAGGCGCGGCGTACAAGCGCGATGCCGCTGGTGGTGCAGTTCACCTCGCCGACACCGGGCACCGGCGCCAGCACGGTGGCGTCGGGCTATGCCCGTGTCGCCGCCGATGACTGCGCTCAGCCGGTGCTCTACATCGATTGCAACGCCGGCTACACAAATCCGCGACGTGGAGCGGCCGAAGCCAAGGCCCCGACGCTGACGGACGCCTTGCGCCGCGGCCTGCCGATGACCGATGCCATCACGCAGGTGCGCGACTCGAAGAACCTGCTGTGGGCGCGCCTCGGGTCAGGCGAGCGTCCGCTGATGGCGCTGGGTGGCGACCGCCTGCAGTCGATGCTGGACATGCTGCGTGCCAGCCATCCGGTTGTCGTGCTGGATACGCCGCCGACCGAAGCCCCGGAATCCGCGGCTGTGTCGCGCTACTGCGACGGCTCCGTGCTCGTGGTCGCGGCCGGCCAGACCAGGCAATGGGAGATCGAGAACGCCAAGGCTCTGCTGGAGCGTCTGGGCGGCCAGACGGTGGGCGTCGTTCTCAACCGCGAGCGGAGCGTGATGCCGCGCTGGCTGGGCCGCCACTAAGATGACCACCATGACGAGCCTTCCCCCTGCCTGGGGAGGCGCCAACCTCTTGTCTGGCATCAGTCGCTCGCCATTCGTGCTGGTGCTGGCCGGCGTCGACAGCTCCGAAATCGTCGATGCCGCGCTCGCCGATACGGCACTGACCGAGGCGGTGCTGCCACGCTTCGAGCCTGGCTGCTCGGCCCCGTGTGACGCGGTTCTGTGGCGCCTGGAGACGGCGTCGGGAGACAGCCTGAACCAGCCCGGCCTGCTGCGCCGGCACTGGCACCGGCCACCTTATGCGATGACGCTTCAGCTGGTGCAATACCAGCCCGGATCGACAGAGCGGCAGATCCTCGATGAGGGCACGCTTGGCACCCGCGGCGCCTGGCTGGTGTTCAAGGCGGCGGTCGATCGCCTGGCGATGCGCTTCGTGCGCGACGCGGCGCTGCGCCGGGCGCGGGGTCCCGCGACGTCCGCTCCGGCCGCCGCGCCGCACGGACTGCCCGGCTGGATTGGCGCCGTGCAGGAGAAATGGCGCGACCGGCTGACGGCGGAATGGTGGAGCGTCGGCACGACGACGGTCTCGCTCGACAGTGTGCTGTCCGGCGCGGGGCTGGGTGATGTCACCTGGTATCGCACCGAGGCGGGCGACCGTTACCTCGCCGATCCATTCCCCTGGCCGGGCACCGACCGCATCCTGTGCGAGGAGATGCCGGTGAGCGGCGGTGGCGTCGGCCGCATCGTCGCGGTCTCGGTGGCCGGGGGCACATTGGCTCCGCCCACCGTGCTGCTGGATGACGGGTACCATCACTCCTATCCCTGCAGCTTTCGCGAAGACGACGTTGTATACTGTGTCCCCGAAGCGACAGAGCGCGGCGCCACCACGATCCATCGACTGGATGACGATGGTCGCCTCGTCCCGTACTGCGAGGTCGCGCCGCACGCCAGGCTGGCCGATCCGACATTGTTCCGGTGGCAGGGGCGCTACTGGCTCGCCTGCACCGATCTCGACCTCGGCGCCCACGACAACCTCTGCCTGTTTCATGCACGGTCGCTCGCCGGCCCCTGGGTGCCACATGCCCGCTGGCCGGTGAAGATCGACGTGCGCGGGGCGCGGCCCGCGGGCATGCTGCTCAGCTCCGGCGACCGGCTGTTCCGGCCCGGCCAGGATTGCGCCGCGACCTATGGCGCGGGCGTCGCCATCCACGAGATCCTTGAACTGACCGAAACGGATTTCCGCGAGTCGCTCGTCACCGTCCTGCGGCCGGAGCGGTCGGGTCCGTTCCCGCACGGCTTGCACACGTTGGTGCATGACGGTGAGCGGTTCTGGATCGACGGGAAACGTTTTGTGGCCGATCTGGGACTGTTCCGGCAGAAGCTGCTGGGGCGGGTGTCCCGTTCGTTTTCCAAGCTGGGGGTGGGCTGAATATGTCTGTATCGGTTGCCGCCTCCTCCGCCAAGCGCCTGCGGGACGTTCCGGCCTCATCCCGGGCCGCGGGTGGTGCACGGGCGATGTCCATCGCCATCTACCTGCACGATCTCGCGGGTGGTGGCGTTGAGCGCCAAAGCCTGATCATCGCCGAGGAATTCCGCCGCCACGGCGCGGACGTCACGCTGGTGCTGCACCGGCTGCGCGGCCAGTTGCTCGACCAGGTGCCCGCCGGTCTTCGTATCGTGGACCTCAACAGCTCCCGCACCTTGATGGACGTTCCGGGTCTGGTACGCTTCCTGCGTGCGGAAAAGCCGGACATCCTGCTGTCCAACGTCGATCTGAACAACATCGCCGCGCTGCTGGCCAAGGGCCTGAGCTTCAGTGACACGCAACTGGTCATCTGCCAGCACAACCCGATCACGCGCAGCTTCAACGACGGCGAGACCTGGCTGTACCGCTATATCCCGATGTTCTACCGGATCCTGTCGCCGCTGATGAGCCGCGCCGTGGCGGTGTCGGCGGGGGTCGCCGCGGAACTTGAGACGCTGGCGCACCTTCCGGCGCAAATGGTGCAGACCATCAACAACCCCGTGGTCGGGCCCGAGTTCTCGACCCGCTGCGAGGAGCCCGCGGATCATCCCTGGTTCCACGATCGGAGCGGCCCGGTTTTCGTGACCGCGGGCCGCCTGGTGCCGCAGAAGGATCACGAGACCATGATCCGGGCGCTGGCGATCCACCGGCGGCAACACGGCGGACGGCTGATCATCCTCGGCACCGGCCCGCTGCACGACAGGCTGGTGGATCTGGTGGCACGGCTCAACCTGACGGAGGCGGTCGACTTCGCGGGCTTCCGTCCCAATGCCCTGCCGTTCCTGCGCCAGGCCGACGCGTTTCTGCTCAGCTCCCGCTGCGAGGGCTTCGGCAACGTTCTGGTGGAGGCTCTGGGCTGCGGCACGCCGGTGATTTCGACGCGCTGCGAATACGGCCCAGCCGAGATACTCGACGATGGACGTTACGGCGTCCTGGTGGAACCGCATAATCCGGCCGCGCTGGCGGAGGCGATGGATCAGGCCGGGACGTTGCGCGAGCGGTTCCCCGCCGAACTGCTGCGCCTGCGCGCCGGAGACTTCAGCTATGCGGCCTGTGCATCGCGCTACATGGCGATGTTCAAGGCGCTGGCACCGCACCGGGCCTGGGCGGCGCTGGCATGAGCCTTATCCGTCCATTCGGGCTGAGCCTGAGCACCGACTCCGCGCGCGAGATCGTCAGTACCGCGATCCGCCAGCCGCCCGCGGAGGTCGCGCTCGTGGTGACGCCGAACATCGACCATATCGCAACGATCCGGCGTTCCCCGGCCCTGGCCAGAGCCTACCGGAAGGCCGCGCGGATCGTCTGCGACGGCTGGCCGGTGCAGCTTTACGCCCGCT
Source organism: Rhodopila sp. (assembly GCA_036398735.1). Classification (GTDB taxonomy): domain Bacteria; phylum Pseudomonadota; class Alphaproteobacteria; order Acetobacterales; family Acetobacteraceae; genus Rhodopila. Next base: position 4,187 of record DASWON010000071.1, on the reverse strand, counting down.
TCTGCGGCCTGCAGGTCGCGCGGGTGACAGGCTGTGAGATCACATCCGAACTGATGCGCCTGGCGCCGTATCCCATCCCGCAGCGGATGTACTTCGTGGTCGACAGCGAAACCACCCGGCGGGCCGTCGCGGTCTGGGGTGCCCGCAATGGCGTTGCGACCGACGTGACCGTCCCGCCGTTCGGCTTCGAGAACGACGCCGACTACTGCGACTGGCTGGCGGATCAGATCAAGGCGCATGACACCACCGTTCTGGTCATGGCGGTCGGTGCGCCGCGCAGCGAGGTGTTCGTCGATACCTACAGAGCCAGGCTGCCGCCCTGCTGGGCCTTCTGCGTCGGTCAGGCGGTGAAGATCGAGCTTGGCCTGGTGCGCCGGGCGTCGTCGAAGTGGCAGTCCGTCGGCCTGGAATGGCTGTGGCGCCTGCTGCAGGAACCCTCGCGGCTGGGGAAGCGGTATGCGACCGCGTCCATAGGCTTCGGCTTCGCGGTCATCGAGGACCAGTTCCGCCATCTTCGGGACAGCCGTTCATGAGGGCGCTCCGCACCCTGGCTCCAGTGCGTCCGGCCGACCCGCAGAAATCCGTCAGCAACCAGCGGATGCGGCACGCGGCGTTCACCGTTGGGCTGCTCGCGGTGATCATCGAGTTTGCGATCTCGGGCAACACGCTCGAAAATCTGGGGATCGACTACGCCAGCCAGGGCGGCAATCTGCTGATCAAGCTGCACCCCGGCACCTATCTGGCCGCGCTGGGCGCGTTCATGGCGCTGGTGCTGGTCCGGCCGGGCGGATCGGGCCTGATCCGGTTCTTTCGTGAGACGCCGGCGCTGGCGCTGTTCATTGTGCTGATCCTGTTCTGCGCCTTGTATTCGATTGCCAATGTCGGATTCAGCGGCGCCGCGATCTACATCGAGAGCTATCTGTCCGCGGGCCTGCTGGCAATTGCGCTGGAAGCGGGATCGGACCGGCAGAAGCGGGCGCTTGGCTGGTGGATCATCGGGTTCTGCGTGCTCAGCATCATCATTTCGATCGGTGAGAGCGCGACCCAGACCCACCTGATCCCGCTGCATATCGGAGACGAGCCGACCAAGGACATGGTCGATGACGTCGATGAATTCCGCGGCGCCGGGCTGTTCGGCCATCCCCTGACCGCGGCGCTGGCAACCTCCATGGCGACGTTCCTGCTGCTGCGGATGCGGATGGCCGGGCTGCTCAAGGCCGCCCTGTTCACCACGCTCCTGATCGGCCTGCTGAGCTTTGGCGGCCGCGCCGCGTTGGCAACGACCGTGATCATGGTCGGAGTGGCCGCGGCGGTGGTGCTGGTGCGTGGCGTGGTGATGCGGAACCTCAGCATGGGCTTTGTCGGCAGCATCGCCGCCGCGGTCGTGATCCTGCCGCCGCTGATGCTGATGCTGATCACCAGCACCGACATCGGCGCCCGCATCCTGAGCCATATGTACGTGGACGACAGCGCACAGGTTCGCAGCCTGCAATGGCTGGTGCTGCAGCACCTCAATCTGCACGACGTGCTGTTCGGGGTGCGTCCGGATCGGCTGGACATTCTAAAGTACCAGATCGGTCTCGGTTCCGATACGACCGACATCGAGAACTTCTGGCTGCTGATGTTTCTCAACCTCGGCACGATCGGCTTTGTGGTGTTCCTCGTGGCGCTCGCCCTGTTCATCGTGCATCTCGGCCGCACCACCGCACATCCGCTCGGCTGGATGCTGCTGCTGGCGGCCATTCTGATCGACTCGACCAGTAACTCGCTCGGTCGCAAAAGCGCCGATCTGTTGCTGATGGCGGCTTACATGATCGCGATGTCCGGATTTCCGCGAACCGCGCCGGCGGTGTCCATCCCACGCCGGGCGTTGACGACGTTACGCCAGACCTCCGCCCGACTGGGCATCCGTCCCTCCCAAGCGAACCTCGCAGGATTCAAGCCATGAACGAAACGCTCGCCTTGCCACCTCGCCTGGTGATACGCGATTTGCTGCTGACCGCGTTCTCCCAAAAAGCCCGTGTGCTGCTGATCTTCTTCTGCATCATGGCACTGAGCATCGTGATCGCGGTCCAGGTTCAGCCCGACTACAAGGCGAAATCGAGCCTGCTTGTCCTGATGGGCACCGAGCATTCGTTCCGCCCGGCGGCGGGCCAGCAGTTCGTGAACAGCGGCGGTGTGGACGCAGAACTGGTGCTGCGCACCGAGTCGAGCATCCTGGCCAGCGATGACCTGCACCGCACGGTGATCAGGGAGATCGGCATCGAGAAGATGTACCCGAAGCTGCTGGAGAAACCCGGTCCGGTCGGGCAGTGGATCGCTGACACGCGCCGGTTCATCACCGACACCCTGGGGATGACCGAGAAGGCCTCCGGCGCCGGTCCGAACGATCCGATGGCGATGGCCGTCGAAATGTTCGCCCGCAATCTCACGATCACCGTGGACAAGAAGTCCAGCGTGATCGGACTGGAGTTCACCAATCCCGACAAGAATGTCTCGGCCGACGCCCTGCAGATTCTCGAGACCCAGTATCTCGTTCTCAGAACGAAGTTGTACGGCGACGTCCAGGCGCCGATCGTGCAGGCCCAGCGGGATACGGTGGGCAAGCAACTCGCCGATGCCGACGCCGCGCTGCAGAACTTCAAGCAGGAGCACGATATCAGCAACTTCTCGGAGCGGCGGGCGATCCTGTTGAAGCAGCAGGGCGACCAGGAAACCGCCCTGACGAAGTCCGAGGCGACGATCGCGGAGCAGAACGCGCGGCTGGCGCAGCAGACCCAGCAACTCGCCGCGGTTGCCGGAAAGGGCAAGGGCGGGCCGAATGCGGCCGCCGCCTTGCAGGGCATGGTGCAGGCCTATCAGCAGCGTCAGGAGGAGGCGCAGACCCGCTATCGCGGCTCGCCCGCGGTCGATGACGCGCGCCGCCAGATGCTGGAGCGGGAGACCGACATCGCGCGGATGCAGGCGACGCAGGCCTACGGTGTGCAGGCCGAACGCAACAAGACGGAAGCGGATCTCCGGGCCAGCCTCGCCGCACATGACGCCATCGCGGCCCAGCTGGCGACGCTGAACAAGCAGGTCGCGTCGCTCGATGCCGACGAGTCACAGCTGCACCAGCTGGAGCGCCGCCGCGCGATCCTGGAAGACAATTACAGGGCAGTATCAAAAATCCTGGATGAGCGGCAGACCGTCGAGGCTGTGGAATCCCACCGCGAATCGTCGGTGCGGGTGATCCAGCCGCCGCGGGTGCCGGCGCTGCCGCAGCCGACACGCCGGCTTATTCTGATGGCCGGGGTCGTCGTCAGCCTGCTGCTGTCGATCGGCTCGATCCTGGTGTCGCACTTCTTCCGGGCCATCTACCTCCGGCCGGAGGCTCTGGAGATGGATACGGGGCTGACGGTGCTGGCTTCGGTGCCGGAGATGCGGTCCATCGGCGGGCGGTCGTCCTCGGTCCTGGTTGTTCCGGTCTGACCATGACCAGGTCGCGTTGTCACGCTCTGTCTGACACACCGTCCTTGTCGGCGCTGGCGGCCCGGATCGTGGCCGCCAGCCACACGGCGGGGCGGGGACGGGGCTGCCCGGCGACGAGCGGCGACGCGGCCTGGCTGACGGATTGGTGCCTGCGGTCGTCCCGGATGTGGTCGGCGCCGCGTCCATGACCATGACGATACGGCGCTGCGTCGGGCATCCCCGACGGGTTCCTGCCCTCCCACCACCTGGATAGATCATGCCTGATACGATGGACTTCTCGCGGAAGCCGGTGCTGGTTCTCGGGGCATCGGGCTACATTGGATCGCGCGTGGTCGCCGCCCTGGCCGCCAGTGCGATCTACCGCCCGGTCGCGGCATCGCGGCGCTCGGGCCTGCGGATCGATGCGACGGACCCGCAGGCAATGCGCGGCGCGCTGCGTGACGTTGCATACGTGATCAATTGTATCGCCGGCAACGAACGGGCGATGCTGCGTTCCACCCAGGTGCTGTGCGACGCCGCACGGGCCGCCCCGCCGCGGAGGATCGTGCACCTCAGCAGCATGGCGGTCTACGGTGCTGCAACCGGAACCGTCCGTGAAGACCACGTGCCGGTCCCGCCGCTCAGCCTCTATGGCCAGGCCAAGATCGAATGCGAGTTGATCATCCGCAAATACGTCGCCGACGGGGGTGATGCCGTCATCCTGCGTCCGACCTGCG
>DASWON010000070.1:0-8462 GCA_036398735.1 Rhodopila sp. | reverse complement strand
CGGCGGTTCGCGTAAGGGTCGATCCCGCCAGGCTGGCTGCCTACGGCCTGGCAATGGAGGATGTGCGCAACGCCGTCGCCGCGGCCAACGTGAACGGTGCGAAGGGCGGGTTCGACGGGCCGCGGATGGCTTTCTCGCTGGGTGCCAATGACCAACTCGTCGATGCTCCCGCATACCAGAATCTGGTGATTGCCTGGCGCAACGGCGCCCCGGTGCGGCTGTCCGCCGTCGGCAGCGTTGTCGGCGGCGTGGAGAACAACCGCGTTTCCGCCAGCTATGACGGCACGCCGGCGGTGGTGCTGGACATTCAGCGTCAGCCGGGCGCCAACATTGTCGAGACGGTCGAGGCAATCCGGGAGGCGCTGCCACAGTTGCGCAGAGCCATCCCGTCGGGCGTCAGGATCGCCGTCGTGACCGACCGTACCGAGACGATCAGGGCCTCGGTGCGTGATGTCCAGTTCACCCTTGTCATGTCGATCGTGCTTGTCGTTCTGGTGATCTTTGTGTTCCTGCGCAGCCCGCGCGCGACGTTCATCCCGGCAGTTGCGTTGCCGCTGTCGCTGATCGGCACCTTCGGCATCATGCAGTTGCTGGGCTTCGGGCTCGACAACCTCTCTCTGATGGCTCTGACGGTCGCCACGGGGTTCGTCGTGGACGACGCCATTGTCATGATCGAGAACGTCGTTCGCTTCATCGAGCGCGGCGTGCCCCCGCTGGAGGCTGCCTTCCGGGGTGCCGCACAGATCGGCTTCACGATCGTGTCGCTGACCGTATCGCTGATCGCGGTGTTCATTCCGCTGCTGTTCATGACCGGCGTGGTCGGGCGGTTGTTCCAGGAGTTCTCTGTCACGCTGGCGGTTTCCGTGGTGGTCTCCGCCGTGGTGTCACTGACCCTGACACCGATGATGTGCGGCCGGCTGCTTCGGCCAGGGCACGACCATCCGCCAGGCCGGCTGGCGCGCTTGAGCGAGCGCGGTTTCGAGGCGCTGCTGGCGGGATATCGCCGTACCCTGGACTGGAGTTTTGCCCATCCCGTCCTGATGCTGATGGTCGGCGTACTGACGCTGGTCGGCACCATCGGCCTATATGCAGTTGTGCCCAAGGGGTTTCTGCCGCGGCAGGACACCGGGGTCGTGCTGACGATGACCGAGGCGGCCCAGAGCGCCTCGATCCCGAAGCTGACGGCCCTGCAGGCGCAAATGGCCGAGATCATCCGCAGCGATCCCGCAGTCACCGGCGTCGTCTCGTTCACCGGCGTCGGGACGATCAACACCACGCCCAACACCGGGCGGCTGACCATCGCGCTGAAGCCGGTCGGCGCACGTGATCCCATGGACGTCGTAATCGCGCGAATGCGGAGCGCGATCGCCGGCATCCCGGGGATCACCGCGTTCTTCCAGCCGGTACAGGACATCCAGATCGGTACCCGGGTCAGCCGCACACAGTTTCAGTACACGTTGATGGATACCGATGCCGCGGAACTCGCAACCTGGGCGCCGCGGCTGCGAACCCGGCTGGCCACGCTGCCGGAACTTCGCGATGTCGCCTCGGACCAGCAGGATGAGGGGTTTCGGACCTATATCGACGTGGATCGTGACGCTGCAATGCGCCTCGGTGTGTCGATGCAGGCGATCCAGGACACGCTGTATGACGGCTTCGGACAGCGCCAGATTTCCACGATCTTCGGACAGGCCAACCAGTATCGTGTCGTCCTGGAGGCCGATCCGCAGTGGCAGAGCGATCCCAACAGCCTGCGCCTGCTGCACGTTCCGGGCCCCGGCGGCGTTCAGGTCCCGCTGTCGGCGGTCGCCCGGATCGACAAGGTCACGGCGCCTTTGGTCCTCGCCCATCAGGAGCAGTTCCCGGCAGTCACCCTGAGCTTCGACGTCGCGCCGGGATATGCGCTGGGCGATGCCGTCGCAGCGGTGGCGCGGGCCGAGCGAGACATCGGGATGCCGGAGACCATAACCGGCAGCTATTCGGGCGATGCCGCGGAATTCCAGTCGTCCCTGGCCGCCGAACCCTGGCTGATTCTCGCGGCGGTCGTGGTGATCTACATCGTCCTCGGCGTGCTGTATGAGAGTTGGATCCACCCGGTGACCATTCTGTCCACGTTGCCCTCGGCCGGGATCGGCGCGCTGCTGGCATTGATGGTCTGCGGCATCGATCTTTCGCTGGTCGCGCTGGTTGGCATCGTCCTGCTGATGGGGATCGTGAAGAAGAACGCCATCATGATGGTGGATTTCGCCATCGAGGCGGAACGGTCCCGTGGGCTGTCCGCGTCCGAGGCGATGCGGGAGGCCTGTCTGCTGCGTTTCCGTCCGATTATGATGACCACGATGGCGGCGTTGCTGGGGGCGTTGCCGCTGGTGCTGGAGCGTGGCGCCGGGTCGGAGCTGCGTTATCCGCTGGGCGTGACGATTATCGGCGGCTTGCTGTTGTCGCAGTTTCTGACGTTGTACACGACGCCCGCCATCTACCTTGCCTTTGAGCGCTTGCGCATGCGGCTGACCGGGCCTCGGTCACCCGAACCGGCGGCGGCCGAATAGGATGAGGTCGGACAGGATGAGACGGAAGACGACCGCGAACACTGTCGCCGTTCCCGGCGCACTCCCTGTTCATCGATCTCATTATCGGACCGGGCCCGGCATCCCACAACTTGCGGCCACAGACACAGCGACGCTGTGCGCCGCCAAAACGAACCCCGGCATGTCTCCGCCGGACGCTGCGCACCCAGCGTTGCAGGATGGCGTCGCGGGCATCGCGCCACGAGGCTGGCCACCAGGCGATCGCCCTTGCCGACCGGTGCGCGATCGCGGAAGCTCGGCCGGGGCGTCCCCGAGGTCCTCGCCTGGTCCGATCCGGACCGGTGTCCTGCCGCGACCGGCACGTCTTGCATCGCGCCGGTCGCGGCGGTGGGACACCGTTTTTGTGCCGTCTAAGCCGCGGCCTGCTCTCACCCGCGCGAAAGCATGGCCGGGTCCTCAGCCCGCGGTATCAGTTCCCCAGCGCGCGGTCGACTTTGCGCCCGGCCGCCTGCGCCGGCCCCTGCGGCGGATCCAGCGTGTCCTGCACCTTCTGCCCGGCGTTATCCAAGCTCTTGCCGGCCCGTTCGCCCGGTCCTTCCTGGTGGCAGGCGGCGAGCCCGGCCAACATCAGGGCACAGGTAGCGATCAGCAGCGATTGGCGCATGAAACTCTCTTCAAAAGTGGAGACAATCCCAACGGGCCAGACATCCTTCGGTTGCATCGGAGCGGTAACATTCGCGTAGGGATGACCTGACCCATGGGCTTCTCCGCGGTGTTCATCGCCCGTCCGGTCGCCACCATCCTGTTGTCGATCGGCCTGATGCTGTCCGGCCTCGTCGCCTATCGGTTTCTTCCGGTTGCCGCCCTGCCGAGTGTCGACATTCCGACCATCGTGGTTTTCGCCGCCCGTCCCGGAGCGGATCCGGAAACCATGGCCAACTCGATCGCCGCGCCGCTGGAGCGCCGCATCGGGGAAATTGCCGGCGTGACCGAGATCACTTCGGTGTCGTCCATCGGCAACACCGGGATCATCATCCAGTTCGACATTGATCGCGACATCAACGGCGCGGCCCATGACGTCGAGGCTGCGATCAATGCTGCGACGGTGGACCTGCCGGCCGATCTGCCGACGCGCCCGTTCTACCGCAAGGTCAATCCGGCGGATGCGCCGGTCATGCAGATAGCTTTGTCGTCGGCAACATTGTCCACGGCGCAGATCTACGACGCTGCTGACACCATCCTGGCGCAGCGGTTGTCTCAGGCGCCGGGCGTGGCGCAGGTCACCGTCAACGGCGCGGAGAAGCCCGCCGTGCGCGTTCGGCTTGACCCGATACGCCTGGCCGCCGCGGGCGTGTCCGCCCAGGATGTCTACGCCGCCGTGCGTGACGCCAACGTGCTGGAACCGCTGGGCGGCTTTGAAGGACCCGAACGGGCTGAGACGATCGGCATCAACGGGCAGATGTGGCAGGCGTCGCAATACCGCAAGCTGATCATCAAGGCGGGCAACGGCGCTGTCCTGCGTCTGTCTGACGTCGCCAGCGTCATCAACGGCACCGCCAATACGCGACTGGCCGCCTGGGATGGCAAGCAGCCAGCGATCCTGCTGACGATCAGCAAGCAGGCCGGCGCCAACGTCATCGAAACCGCCGATGGCGTCCGCGCCCTGCTGCCGCAGCTGATGCGCTGGCTGCCGCCCGATATCCAGGTTTCCGTCATCTCCGACCGCACGACGACGATCCGCGCCAGTGTGGCGGATGTGCAGTACACGCTGCTGATCACCATCGTGCTTGTGCTGATGGTCGTGCTGCTCTTCATGCGCCGGCTGGTTCCCACCCTTGCGGCGGCGGTTACGGTGCCGCTCTCGATCAGCGGCACGCTCGCGGGCATGTGGTTCCTGGGCTACGCCATTGACAATTTTTCTCTCATGGCCCTGACCGTGTCGGTCGGCTTCGTCGTGGATGATGCCATCGTGATGATCGAGAACATCGTCCGGCACGCCGAACGCGGCATGCCGCCGATGCAGGCGGCTCTGGTCGGCGCGAGGCAGATCGGCTTTACCGTCCTGTCGATCAGCATCTCCCTGGTCGCGGTGTTCATCCCGCTGATCTTCATGGGCGGCATCCTCGGCCGGCTGTTCCATGAGTTCGCCATGACCCTGGCCATGGCGATCGCGGTCTCGGCCGTGGTGTCGCTGTCGCTGACACCGATGATCTGCGCCCGCTACATGCGGGTCGCCGCACCCTCCGGCGGACACGGGCCGATCTGGCGTGGCATCGACCACATGTTGAACTGGGTGGAGCGTTGGTATGCCCGCACGCTCGGGTGGGCTCTGGCGCACCGGGTGTTCATGCTGCTGGTTACGCTGCTGACGATTGTGCTGACGGTGCGGATGTACGGGCTGGTGCCGAAGGGCTTCATGCCGCAGCAGGACACCGGCATCATCATGGGGTCGACCCTGGCCGATCCGAACGTGTCGTTTCGGGCGATGGAGAACCGTCAGCGCGAGGCGGTCGATGTGCTGCTGGCGGATCCGGCGGTCGACACGGTTGCCTCAACCGTCGGGGTGTCCTCCGGCTGGGCCTCGCTCAACCGCGGGGGTCTGACCATCAGCCTCAAGCCGTTGAATCAGCGCGGGGTGTCGTCCGATGAGGTGATCAACCGGCTGCGCGACAAGCTGGCGGGTGTCGACGGCATTCAGACCCACTTGTATTCGGCACAGGATCTGCGCGGCGGCGGACGACAGGGCGGTGCGCAGTACCAGTATTCCCTGGTCGCTCAGGATCTTGGCGCGATGCGGTACTGGGCGCTGGCGCTGGAGGAAAAGCTGAAACAGACGGCCGGACTGGTCGATGTCACGTCGGACCAGGACAAGGCGGGCCCGCAGGTCGCGGTGGCGATCGACCGCGACGCCGCCGCACGGCTGGGCGTAAGCACCGTCGACATCGACAATGCGCTGAACAACGCCTACTCGCAGCGTCAGGTCTCCACCATCTACGCTCAGCGCAATCAGTATAAGGTGGTGCTGGAGATCGATCCCGCGCTGCAGACCGATCCCTCGCTGCTGAACCGGCTTTATGTCGGTGCGGCGGGAGGCGTCCAGGTGCCGCTGTCTTCGGTCGCCCGGTTCGAGCGCGGCACCACCCCTCTGGCGGTCAATCACCAGGGCCAGTTCGCCGCGGCCACGATCAGCTTCAATCTCGCGCCCGGCGTCGCGCTGGGGACTGCCGAAGCGGCGGTGGAAAAGGCAGCCGCCGATCTGCGCATGCCCGAGGGCATAAGAACCGGGTTTGCCGGCAACGCCCAGTTCCTGCAGAAGTCGCTTGCCACGCAGCCCATGCTCATCGCCGCGGCGCTGATCTCGATCTACATCGTGCTGGGTGTGCTGTACGAAAGCCTGCTGCACCCGCTGACCATCCTCTCCACGCTCCCGTCGGCCGGCCTGGGTGCGCTGCTGGCGCTGTGGGTCACCGGAACCGAGTTGTCGATTATGGGCATGATCGGCATCATTCTGCTGATGGGCATCGTCAAGAAGAACGCCATCATGATGGTTGATTTCGCCCTGGAGCAGGAGCGCCAGCACGGGCTGTCGCCGTTCGAGGCGATCCATTCCGCGTGCCTTGAGCGCTTCAGGCCGATCACCATGACCACGCTGGCGGCGTTACTGGGCGCGCTGCCGCTTGCCCTCGCCTTCGGCACGGGGTCCGAACTGCGCCGCCCGCTGGGAACAGCCATCGTGGGCGGGTTGATCGTGTCGCAGATGTTGACGCTGTACACGACTCCCGTTGTCTATCTGGCTTTGGAGCGTCTTGCGGGCCGGCGTGAAGCGATACCGCGCCCTCGAGCCCTCACGCCTGGAACGCTCAGCGCAGAATAAGGACCAGACCGCCGGCGGCGCTCCACACCGCCAATGAGAGGACGACAGCGTAGAGCAGGCCGCGCGCCATCCCCTCCTGCTGTGCGCTCGTCACGCCCGAGCGTGAGCGCAGCTGTACCGTTGACCGTCCCATGAATAGATGTTGTCGCACCCGACGCTCCTTTGGCTGGGTGTCACGAGGGGGCGTCGATAACAGGCCGGTGAGCACACAACAACTTGAATTCCTGGACGGCATCGAATCGAATTCGCGGCCTTCGCTCATTCATGGCCATGTGGTAACAATACTTCGAAATAAATACGGATTGTAAAATGATGTCTTTACGCACCATCCATTGCCGGATATGACGTCATTTCAAAAGTTTGTGATCTCTACGTCATGTGGCGTGTGATGCGCCGGGGAACGGTCGTTGCTGATGTATTTCTTTCGAAATAAAAGGGTTGGCGGGCTCACGAACGCGTGTCACAGATAATCACATGTTCGTGAATCAAGCCGGCGGTCTACCGGTCATCGTCAACGGAGGTCTCCATGCAATTGCGGCGTATGACGGTCAAGGCTCCCACCGGCCTTTCGTTCGATATTCCTGATCTCCTGATGCTGCGGGCCTGGGTCGACTTCCACGATCTGCGCATGGTGATCGAGCTCGATGTCTGCGCGGAGGCGGAGGAGTACGAGGAACTTCTGGCACTTTACGACCGGACATGTGCATTCCGTCGCTGGATGCTCTGGCGCTCCTGCGACGGCATCGTGGTGCAACCCGCGATGGGTCGAACCAAGCTGTTTGACACGATGTCCGACGCGCTGGAAATCCTGATTCCGGCGCGCGACTGAACAATCCCGGCCTCGATTACAGGGCAGGCAGCATTCCGGCGACACCACCTCATCTTTGACCGCATCTTTGACCGCTCGGGCACGGTCGACCACCACCCGCTCACGCCGCCCGGATCCCGCGGGTCTCGGCCAAACGCTTAAGGGTCGTCGTGAAAGTCGGTGATGTGGTTGCTTGATCAAAGGCCACACCCACGCTGCCATCCGGATGCATCGATCGAACCTCGAAGCCGGCGGTAACGCCTCCACCGTGGCCAAGCGAGAGCGTGCCGGTACCACCCATCGGAATCGCCGCCGACGATGTGAGACGCGCCCCGTGGGCTGACACATCGAGCAGGCAGCAAGGGACGGAGCGCCCTTGCCAGATCAGATTGCACGCTTCACTGACCGTGGAGCGTATCTCCAGCCGACGGTCTGCATCGTCTGTCGCCGTCCGGATCGTGCGCACGATGCTGGCGCGCAACGCGGCGATACCGTCGGCGACCATCGTCGAACCGGCTCGAATCTCTTCCGCCCGCTGCCGGCTTACCTCCGCATCCTGCGAGACTTCGGCGATCCGCGCGGAGACCGCCTGCGCGGCAACGCTGCTCTCAGTGACATTGCGCGCGATTTCCTGCGTTGCCGCCGCCTGCTGCTCAATCGCGGCGGCAACGCCCGTGAAAACTTCCGATATTGCTCCAATCGACCGGCCAAGGCCGGCGACGACGGCAACCGCGCCATTGGTCGCGGCCTGGATCGCCTCAACCTGACGGGAGATTTCCGCAGTGGAATGGGCGGTCTGGCCGGCCAGACTCTTGACCTCGGAGGCCACGACGTTAAAGCCGCGCCCGGCTTCCCCGGCGCGCGCCGCTTCGATCGTGGCGTTCAACGCCAGCAAATTCGTCTGTGCCGCGATGCTGCTGATCAGCTGCACGACGTCGCCTATCCGCAACGCACCATCCGAAAGCGATCGGATCTGCTGCTGCCCGTTCTCGCTGTCGCTGACGGCCCGTTGTGCGGCACCGCTCGCTCGGCCAATCTGGGCGGCGATCTCCTGGATCGAGGCGGACAGTTGCTCGCTTGCCGCGCCGACCGCCTGGGCGTTCGCCAACGCCTGGTGTGCGGCCTCGGTCACGCTCTGGGCGTTGCTGCTGACCCTCTGCGTCACTTCAGCAACACCTTCGGCTTGGCGAGCCATTTCACCCGTATCGGTGGCGATGCGCTCAACCGCTGCCCCCGCCTCCTGCTCGACATG
>DASWON010000069.1:0-3895 GCA_036398735.1 Rhodopila sp. | reverse complement strand
CGGAGGGGTTTCACTCGGTGCCGCAACTCGGTCGCGTGATGATTGAGGACGATGTTGAAATCGGCGCGAACACAACGGTCGATCGAGGTACCCTGGAAGACACGGTGATCGGCGCCGGCACCCGGATCGACAACCTGGTGCAGATCGCTCACAATGTACGGCTTGGCAGGGCCTGCGTTATCGTGGCACAGGCCGGCATCTCCGGCTCCACCGTGCTGGAGGATCAGGTCGTTCTGGCAGGCCAGGCCGGTATCGTGGGGCATTTGCGTATTGGCGCCGGCTCGCGTATTGGCGCCAAGTCCGGCGTCATGGCAGATGTGCCGCCGCGTTCGGATATGATCGGGGCGCCGGCCCAGCCGGTGAAAACCTTCTTTAAGGAAATCGCAACCATCAGGCGCTGGATCCGCCAGGGCGGCGTTCCCGTTCGCAAGGGATCAGGCGCGGAATCGAAATCGGACCCGGATTGAAGATCATGGATGAGGAAGTAGCGCAGACGCACACGGCGGCTCAGGCGGGCAGGACGATCGAACTGATCGACATTCATCGGATCATGCGTGATATCCCGCATCGGTATCCGTTCCTGATGCTGGACCGCGTGGTTGATGTGGTGCTGAACGCTTCTGCGGTCGGCGTGAAGAATGTGTCGGTCAACGAGAACTTTTTCGCTGGTCACTTCCCGAACCACCCGGTCATGCCGGGTGTGCTGATTATCGAGAGCATGGCGCAGACGGCGGCGGTGCTGGTCGTCGAGACGCTGGGCGACGATGCGGCCGGCAAGCTGGTGTATTTCATGTCGGTCGAGGGGGCGAAGTTCCGCCGCCCGGTGGTGCCGGGTGATCAACTGCGCGTTCACATTGTCAAGGAGCGCAGCCGCGGCAACGTCTGGAAGTTCCACGCGATCGCCAGGGTCGACGGCGTCGCGGTTGCTGAAGCGACGTACTCGGCGATGATCATGGACCGCGCCGCGCCGCTTTGACGCGGCATTCGGGCGAACCCCGGGGGCACGTTTTCACCTTTGCCTTAGTAACGCCAAAATGGCAGGGGAAACAGTGTGTTACTGGGGGCGATCGGAAACATCGGGCAACAATGATTGAGTTGGCGATGACTGCCAACCGCCCATAGGTTGACCGCGATCGCGCCGCAGAGCTGCCGCAACGGAATGGAACAACATGGATTCGATGACGGATATGGGTCTGCGTACGACTGAGCGCGCGAGCATTCATCCGACTGCGATCGTCGCGCACGGCGCTGAGCTGGGTCCGGGCGTGGAAGTCGGACCGTTCTGCACCGTCGGACCGAACGTTGTTATCGAAGCCGGCGCGAAGCTGGTTTCGCACGTGGTGGTTGATGGTCACAGCCGCATCGGCGAAGGCGTTCAGCTGTTTCCGTTCTGCACCGTCGGTATGGCGCCGCAGGACCTGAAGTACCGGGACGAGCCCACCGGGTGCGAGATCGGTGCCCGCACTTTGGTGCGGGAGCACTGCACCATTCACCGCGGCACAGCGACCGGCGTCGGCGTGACCCGGGTGGGCGCTGACTGCATGCTGATGGCGGTGGTTCACATCGCTCACGACTGTCAGCTGGGCAACAACGTCATTGTCGCCAATAACGCTGTGATGGGCGGGCACGTCACCATCGGCGACCACGCAGTCGTGGGGGGCGCGGCGGCGATCCACCAGTTTGTGCGGATCGGTCGGGCGGCGATGATTGGCGGCGTGTCCGGCGTGGAGGGCGACGTGATCCCATTCGGCAGCGTCATCGGCAACCGCGCCCGGCTCGCAGCGCTGAATGTTGTCGGGCTGCGGCGCCGCGGCTTTGACAAGGAGGCGGTGCAGCGCCTGCACGTCGCATTCCGTATGCTTTACGGCAAGAAAGGCGTGTTCGCGCAGCGTCTCAAGGCGACGCGGGCGGCCCTGGGCGACGATCCCCTGGTGGCTGAGGTGCTTGCGTTTATCGACGCGCCAAGCCACCGCGGACTGATCCGGGCCGAATAGGGAAAGCGGGGTGACCCACCGGCCGGTCGAATTGTTGTCTCCTCGGCGACAGGCGGCCGGCCGGCAACCCGTTGATTTCGCGCTCGGCCGCCACGCCATCTTGGGCGCGTAGCCGGTCAGGATCGGCGCTGACGGTATCAGTGCAACCGGCCGTCAATGATCTGCCTCAGGACAGCAATGCGGCAGGCGCGACCGGTTGTTCACAGAAAAAGATGGACGCTGCGGCGAGCGGCAAAGGCAACCGGTGGCCGCGATGATTTCGTTACAATGGCGAGGCAGGCTTAAATGAGTACGTGAGACGTCTGTGTCAAAAAATTACCGTGACGGAGCAGGGCGCACCTGGCGCCATCTCGGCGACGGCCATGCTTGCAATTCAGGCGACCATCCGCACGGGCGCGCGCGCCTCAAAGGCTTCGGCAAAGCGGCTGCAGACCTCACGGGCGTCGGTTTCATCAACGTCGTCGACACGCAGGAACAATCGGTCGGTCAAGCGCTCATAAAGGCCTTCACCGTTCCGGGAATAGAACCGCGTGCCGGGAACCGGTTGCCACACGTCGTTCATCATCGTCCCTCCTGATAATCGGCCCTCTCCGGCCCGTTGTCGTGAAGAGAGGCTTCCTCGTAGCGGCATGCGTTTCGGACAAAGTTGTCTTTTTGTCAATATCCTGTTTTGCTCTTGCTGAAACAAAAACCACGGACACTGGCCACTTGAATACTATTAGGCCCACGATTTTGTGATCCCGGGACCTTTAGTGCGCCGCAACATGAATTATGTGCGCTGCAACATGTCGTCTTGTGCGATATCGCAGTCCTGCAACTAATGATTATGCACAGGATGAAGTCCGGGGCGGATCACTTTGAAATCGCCGGAGAACGGGGTGCAAGTAAATCCGCGTCGTGGGTTTGTCGGCCGCAAAGCCCAAAGCCGGTGTGAAACTGTCGTTGTAGTCTGGATGTTTGTGGTTTGTCCTGACGTGGCGGGTTGTCGTCGACAATTCTTCTGAAGACCCAGTGCTTGAAGACCGGGTTATCGACTGTTGCCCACTGGCGGAACCGAGATGGAAGTGGCGCCCGGCGGGCTGACCGCCCCTGTGCGGGAGCTGCCGACGCGTCGCGTCGCGTCCGGTGTCGCCGGCGGGGGCTGACGGTGAGCGGGTTGGGCGCAGGTCCGGCGGGGCGGCTGCGCGGGAAATGAATGAGATAGCGGCCAGCCGCCGTCGTCAGGAAGTTAACAGCACGGCTGCCCGGCATAGAGCCGGACACCGCCGCCAAGGGCGGTTGCCGCCGCTTGACAGGGTGAGGCCTGTTTAGGGGAGATCCGTTCAGGAGCCAGCAGAGCCGGCGCCGTTTGCTGCGGTCTCGACGATCGCGGACATGGCGCCGTTCGCTGTATCGTGGTTCCGGGGGCGAGCCCGAGGCATGGGCGCAACGATATGCCTGGCGTATCACCCATCAGCGAGAGCCGATGTCGCGACACGGCTCTTAGATGTTCTTGTCGATGCCAAAGTTCATTGGCAGCTGATCCACGATGCGATGAAATTACGAATAAGGATCAGAGGCGCCGTCGTCCGCCGGCGCACTCTGCGAGGCGGCGGCATCAGCTGATGGTGGTTTCGATCACAGGGTATCGTCGCCCGCACGCGCGCTGTGCCAGGCGGTCCCGGGCCATGACGCGGGTGGTGACAGAAGTTGATGATGTGGGGACAGTACAATACCCGGGCCGTACGATATTCGATGCTTGATCAGTACATTCGTGGACTGCATGGGAGTCATTGCGGGTTCGATGACGTGGAGGGTGCCTGCATTCCCGCGTGGCGTGGGCGTCACGATCGGCGAAGAAGGCGCGATTCCAGAAGCAGGAGCGGCGAAATCGTAACGGCAGACGGGCCTCGCGGAGCAGT
>DASWON010000068.1:0-3911 GCA_036398735.1 Rhodopila sp. | reverse complement strand
CGGGCAGAAGCCGCGCATCATGAAGCGCTTGTCCTATGTCCTGGCTCTGCTGGGTGTGCTGATCGCTCTGCTGCTCGTCTCCTATTACGGGTTCAGCAACGTCGTCTCCGCCATCGGCCGCATCGGCTGGCCGGAGTTTGGCCTGATCGTCGCCTGGCAGATCGTGTTGTTCATCGTGCTCGGCCTGGCGTGGGACCTGATCACCCCGGCGCGGACGATGCGGCGGCCCTGGGTGCTGATCTGGGGCCGCATGGTGCGCGACGCCTCGGCCAACTGCCTGCCGTTCTCGCAGGTCGGAGGGTTTGTGTTCGGCGCCCGCGCGGTCACTCTGCACGGCGTCGAATGGCATACCGCGACCGCGTCCACCATCGTCGATGTCACCGCCGAGTTCCTGGCGCAGATCGCCTTTGCCTGCATCGGGCTGGGCATACTGCTGGCCCGGGCGCCGGCTTCGGGACTGGCCGTGCCGGTCGAGGTCGGCATCGCACTGGCGGTGCTCGCCTGCTTCGGCTTCGTCTGGGCGCAGAAAGGCGCGGCGCCGGTGTTTGCCCGGATCGGGCGGCGTATCGCCGGCAACTGGTTCTCCAACGCCGAGGAGCGCATGGAGATCCTGCAGACGGAGCTTGGCCTGATCTACGGGCATACGGCCAAGCTGGCGCTGGGCTTTTTCGTGCACCTGGTCGGCTGGATCAGTACCGGGGTGGCGGGCTGGATCGCCTATCGGGCGCTGGGCGTGCCGATCGATTTCGACGACGCGCTGGCGATCGAGGCGCTGTTGAGTGCCGCCGCCGCCGTTGCGTTCCTGGTGCCGGTGAATGCCGGGGTGCAGGAGGCAGGGTATGCCGGCCTCGGGGCGATCTTCGGCGTGCCGCCGGAACTGTCGCTGGGCGTGTCGCTGGTGCGGCGGGCGCGGGACATCGTGGCGGGCGTGCCGATCCTGCTGATCTGGCAGTTTGTCGAGATGCGGCGGCTGCGTGGCAAACGACGGGACATGGTGGACCAGGGCGCCGCCCTGGACCCGCAAAGGGGGCGGCGCTCGCTTTGATCCCGCGCATCGGGCCGAGTGGCCGCCGGCGCGTGGCCGGACCATCGGCGGCGTCCCCGGTCTGCCTGTCCGTCATTGACGGACGGGGCGCGTAACGGCATCTGTCCGCCCCATGCGTATCGCCGCCATTCTCGTCGCCGCCGGATCGGGCACGCGCTTCGGCGCCGAGTTGCCGAAGCAGTTCCTGACGATCGCCGGCAAGCCGGTCATCCGTCATGCGGCGGAGGCGCTGGCCGCGCACGCGGCGCTGCTGCAGCCGGTTGGCGAGGCCGAACCGATCGAGGCCGCGTTGCACGGCGTCGCTGGCTGTCTGCCGGTCGTTCCGGGCGGCGCGACGCGCCAGGACAGCGTGCGCGCCGGGCTCGAGGCGCTCGCCCCGCATGCGCCCGACGTCGTCCTGGTGCACGATGCCGCGCGTCCGGTCATTCCCACGGGCACGATCCCGGCCCTGCTGGCCGCATTGCAGGAAGCCACCGGCGCCATTCCCGCGGCGCCGGTGGCCGATACGCTCAAGCGCGTGGTTCGCGGCGTGATCACCGAGACTGTCCCGCGCGCCGGGCTGTTTCGGGCGCAGACGCCGCAGGCATTCCGCTTTCCGGCGCTACTGGCCGCGCATCGCTCCGGCCTGACCGGCGCGACCGACGATGCCTCCCTGCTGGAAGCGACCGGGGAGACGGTGGAGGTCGTTCCCGGGTCGGATGACAACATCAAGCTGACCTATCCGGAAGACCTCATCCGGCTGGAGCGAATCATGACCGAGCCTGCGGTTTCTCCTGTCCTGGTCCCGCGAGTCGGCACCGGTTTCGATGTCCATGTGCTGGAAGCCGGCAGGCCGCTGTTCCTGTGCGGCGTGCAGGTGCCGCACGAAAAGGGTCTCGCGGGACATTCGGACGCTGATGTCGGGATTCATGCGCTGTGCGACGCGATCTACGGGGCGCTGGCGGAGGGCGACATCGGGCGGCATTTCCCGCCCAGCGAGACGACCTGGAAGGACGCCGACAGCGCGCGGTTCCTGACCCATGCGGCGGAGCGGATCGCCGCCCGCGGGGGGCGGCTGGTCAACGCCGACGTGACGCTGATCTGCGAGCGGCCGAAGATCACCCCGCATGCGCCGGCGATGATCGCGCGCCTCGCCGCGTTGCTTGGCGTCGGGTCGGGCTGCATCTCGGTCAAGGCCACAACCACGGAAAAGCTGGGCTTCACCGGTCGGGGCGAGGGAATCGCCGCCCAGGCCGTGGTATCCATCCTGACCCCCGAATGATCCAGAGGTTCGCCGGAGACCATGCGACGATGAAGAAGTTCCCCACGCTGGCCGCTCTCCTGGCCGTCGGCCTGATGGCCGGCTGCTCCAAGCCGCCGCCGCCGGCCGACACCAACTCATTCCCGCCGGTGCCGCCGCTGATCTCGGAGGTTGTGCCGAAGCCACCGGTGACGGCGGAGCCGCTGATGTGGCAACCCGGTCACTGGGACTGGAATGGCAGCGGCTACGTCTGGGCGAAGGGCCAGTATGTGCCGGCGGCTGGCCACGGCAGCCTGTGGATGCCGGGCTGGTGGTCGCCGACGCCGTCAGGCTGGGTCTGGCAGCCGCCGCACTGGACCTCATAGCCCCGCGCCGGTCGTGATACACTGCGGTGGGCGTCATAGGCCGCCGCGCGGGCCGTGATACACCGCACTGGGAGTCATAGCCCGCCGCGCTGGACTTCGTGGGCCGCCGCGCGGGTCGTGATACACGGCGCTGGACGTCATAGGCCGCCGCGCTGGCCGCGATACACTGCGGTGAGCGTCATAGCCCGCCGCGCTGGACTTCGTGGCGATGGCTGGACTTCGTGGCAATCGTGGGAATGGATGCCATAACGATCAAGCGGCGGGATGGACCTGCCGCTGGCGCGCCGGTTTGCCGCCGCTTCGGCCATCAGCGGCCGGCGCCGCATTGGTTTTGCGCCCAGCCGCCACGCCGCCACGCCCTCCTGCGCGAAGCCCATAGACGTCCGCGCTGACTGGCGTGGTGTTCTTGCCCGCCCGCCCCGTTTGCCGCGTGCCCGCTGCGGACGCCGCGCGCCCGCTGCGGACGCCGCGTGCCCCGGAGGCCACCTGCCCGGGCTGCCGGTCGGGCGCCGACGAAACGCGACGGAGCGGGCCGGCGCTGCTCCTCGGGCCGACACCGCTCTGGCTTGACCGGTCATCCCTTCGGCTTGAAGCGATAGACCTCGGCCTCGCCGGGAAACGTGGCCTGCCGGACGTCGGCGGCGTACTGGGCAGCCGCCTCGGTGATTGCCGTCCGCAGGTTGGCGTACCGGCGCACGAACTTCGGTGTCCACTCGAACATACCGAGCATGTCGTCGGTGACGAGGATCTGGCCGTCGCAGTGGGACGACGCGCCGATTCCGATCGTCGGGGCCCGCACGCTGCGGCTGATTTCGGCCGCGAGGTCTTCGGACACACCCTCGAGAACGATCGCGAAGCAGCCTGCCTCGTCCACCGCCCGCGCCTCGGCGATCACACGGCTGCGCTCTGCGTCGTTGCGGCCCTTCGCCTTGAACCCGCCGTCGATGTGGACCGCCTGCGGCCGCAGCCCGACATGCCCCATCACCGGGACGCCACGCTGGACCAGGAACGCGATCGTCGGGGCCAGCGCCTCCCCGGCCTCGAGCTTTACCGCCTGACAGCCGGTTTCCTGCATCACCTTGACGGAGGATGCGAAGGCCTGTTCAGCGGAACCCTCATAGGTGCCGAACGGCAGATCGACCACGACCAGGGCATGTGAGGTCGCCCGAACGACCGCCTGGCCATGCAGGATCATCATGTCGAGGGTCACGGCCGTTGGCGTCGGCAGTCCGTGCACCACCATGCCGAGACTGTCGCCGAC
>DASWON010000067.1:0-3318 GCA_036398735.1 Rhodopila sp. | reverse complement strand
TCGTTCATGAACGGGATGACGTTCGTGCTGCGCATGGCGGCAGGAGCGTCGGCGGCACGCCAGTCACGGCCGGCCTCCAGCAGCAGCACGCGGCGCGACGGATCAGCGGAGAGATGGGCGGCGGCCGGAGCCCCGGCGGAGCCACCGCCCACTACAATAACGTCATACATCGGCGGCCTGTCTCCGTTCCGGCTTCTGGCGTAGCTACCGCGTGGGCTACGGCGCGTCTACACACGCTCGAGGATCGACAAGCCCCGGTTGCGATCGATCAGGTAGATCAGGCCACGATGGTCGACATAGACATCGTTGCTGCACACGCGCTGCGCCCCGGGGGGCACGTCCGGCATCCACCAGGCGGCCTGTTTCATCGACAGCGGATTGGAGATGTCGATCACCCGCAGACCGCTGGCGAACCAGGCCGCCGGGACCTCGTTGCCGGTGATCGTCTCCACCGGCTGGTGGCACGCCGTCATCAAGGGTGTCTTTACCCCGACCAGTTCAGGCAACTGGAAGCAACTGACCGGGACAGGCCGCGTCTCGTCGGTAATGTTCACCATCCAGACCATCGCCGGCAGTTCCGGCGACAACGCCGGGTCAAGCGGCTGTACGTGCTCATCGGCGACCAACATCCAGCGGTGGCCGGCGATCGGCACGTCGATCGGCACCAGGCTGTGGGTTGGCCAGCCGAACGGCGGGCTCCAATCCAGGCTGGAGATCATCCGCGGCTTGCTCATGTCGCTGATATCCAGAATCACGCCGCCGCCATACCAGTAGCTGACATACAGCCGGTCGCCGCGCCGGATGGGATGGTGACACCGATGATTTCGCCCCTTCCAACTGGGCGTCTCACCGCCGGCGGTCCATTGGCCCTCCATCCACCAGCGGCCGACCTCCTCCGGCCGGGCCGGGTCCTTCAGGTCGAGGATCATGACGATCGTCCCGACATAGCCGTCCAGTTCGGCGGAGATGTAGGCGTAGCGTCCGTCGAAGGTGAACCGGTGCACGCCCATGCCGGCGCATTCCCAGTGGCAGATGTCGCGCGGGCTGCCCGGCGTGCTGACATCGAAGATGCGCAGGCCGACGAAGTCATCCGCCGGCTTTTCGCCGCGCGCCCGCTCGCGGTTGACCACCATGATGTCGTTCGCCACGCGCACCTTGTGCGAGTGCAGGCCCGGCGGGATGTCGATCGAGGCGATGATGCGCGGGTTCGCCGGGTCCGACACGTCCAGGACCGAAGTTCCATGTGGCGGGTCCATATGCCCGATGTAGGCGTGGTTGCCGTCCAGGACGACCTGCCCGCCGCCTGCGATGTCGAGCCAGGCGACTTCGCGAATTCCGGAACCTTGTCCCATCATGCTTCCCCTGTTGATGCCGCCAGTTCGTCAGACCTTTGTGTCGCGGGGTTATCATGGCCCGGATGCAGGCAGTCCGTCACGCCCACCCGCGCATCACGCGTCCGGCCCGTTCTGCCCCCGTGACAGTCGGCGCAGGTCCATCGGGGCAGGAGCCAGTGCGGCTTCACGGGGACCGGGACCGTGTTGCCGGTCCCTGGCGTCATGGCCCGGGCGCATACGACCGGTCGGATTTCGAAGTGCAAGTCGCAGGTCACCAGGCCGGATCCCGGTGATGACGCAGGAGCCGGGCCGCCCCTCGCTCGCCCGGTGACGACGCAGGAGCCGGGCCGCCCCTCGCTCGCCCGATGATGACACAGGAGCCGGGCCGCCCCTCGCCCGCTCGGTGATGACACAGATGTTGGCTACCCGGCGGGGTTGCCGGTCGGCGCGAAAACGCTCTGGTGGTCTGATCCGGACGCTCGGTTCTCCGGCGCCGGGTGAATGAGCCCGGCAATCAACGGCCAGTGGACGAATCAGGTGGTTCCCTGCGTCGGATTTGGTCCACGGGCGAGGCGCTAGGCGAAGATTTCCCCCAGCCGCCTGATCGTTGCCAGGGTCTGTTCCTGTGGCAGGCCAGGCCAGTTACAGCGCATGACGAAGTGATCGACACCAAGCAGTTCGCGGTACCGAGCGATCTCTTCCTTAACCGATACTTTGTCGCCAATGATGAATCTGTCGCGGGCGAAGTCCTCGAAGGTGGTTTCCGTGCGTCGACCGGACAGACCCCAGGAGGCGTAGGCATTGTATTTGTATTCCAGCGGCCCGCGGCACTCGTCATGAGCGGTGGCGTGATGCTCGCCGACATAGCACTCGACGGTGATCGGAAATTCCGCGGCGTCCCGTCCATATTCGGCCAACGCCGCGCGGTAGGTCCGCATCAGCGGCACGACCTTGCCGAGGCCGCTGCTGTTGACGATCAGCCACGCATCGCCGACGCGCGCCGCACGCCTGACCGAGACGTCGGCCTGGGCGGCGATATACAGCGGCGGCCCGCCGGTCCGCACCGGCTTCACCCCGATGCCGGAATCGCTCACCGTGTAAAAGCGCCCCTTGTGGGTGACACGATCCTCGGTCCACAGCCGCCGCATCAGCCCGATGCTCTCGTTGAAGCGCGGCGCACGCTCCGCCAGCGGGATACCGAACGCTTCGAACTCCGGCGGTCGATAACCCTGGCCAATGCCAAGGATGAAGTTGCCGCCGGTGAGAACGTCGAGCGTCGCCGACTCTTCGGCCACGTGCATCGGGTTCAGCGGCGGCAGGATCAGGATGTTGGAGCCGATGGTCATGCCCTGGGCGTAGGCGGCGACATAGCCCATCATCGGCATGATCTGCAGCATCTGCATCGGGTAGGTCAGCCAGTGGTGCGGAAACCAGAGCGATTTGAAGCCCGCGTCGCGGGCCGCCCGCACCTGCTCCACGATCTCCGGGATGCGCGCCGCGACGGTGAAACCTTCCGGAAACTGCGTGTTGATGAACAAACCGACCTTCATGATAGGTGTCCTCCCGCTTTGCAATGCGCAGCGTAGAGCAGGCTCGGCGGGACGGGAACACGGGCCCGGTCCGATCGTCGGACGAGGCCTTTTCGAAATCGGCCTGGATCGTCGGGGCCGCCGGCGACGGCAAGGGTCGCGGGCACGCGATCAGCGGGCCTCGGAGGGCGCCGAAACCGCGCGGAGGTTCTCCAAGAAGCCTTTCATTCACTGCGCATGGAAGACCGGAGCATGACCGGAGGCATGCGCCGGCGATGTATGAGGACGACATTGCTGGACGAAGCGCTGCAGTGGCCTCAGGGCCAGGCGTCACGGATCAACAGGGATTGGCGCATCTCGCGAGCGCCTCGGAACGTTTCGGCGCGAAGCTCGGCGGCTTTGCCATGTGGCGCTGTTCCGGACCGGACCGCGTGCAGGGGTTGGCGTGGCCGACA
>DASWON010000066.1:0-22665 GCA_036398735.1 Rhodopila sp. | reverse complement strand
TGCGGCCGAAGCCGGTAATGACCTCATCGGCGATCAGCAGCACGCCGTGGCGGTCGCAGATCTCCCGCAGCCGGGGGAAGTAGGTCGGCGGCGGCACGATCACGCCGCCCGATCCGATCACCGGTTCGGCGATGATGGCGGCGACCGTATCGGGACCCTCGGCCAGGATGGCTTCCTCGACCGCGTCGGCCGCTCCGATGCCGGCATCACCGTTGCCCGGCCACCGATACGGATACGGCGGCGCGACCTGCAGGAATTCCGGCACCAGGGGGCCGAACATCTTGTGGTAGTTCGGCAGGCTGGTGGCGCTCATGGCCGCCATGGTGACGCCGTGGTAGCCGTAGCGGCGGGAGATGATCTTCACCTTGTTCGGCTTGCCCAGCCGCTTCCAGTGGTAGCGGGCAAACTTGAAGGCGCTCTCGTTCGACTCTGCGCCGCTGGTGGTGAAATACACCGCCGCCATGTTGTCGTAGGCAAGGTCTACGATCCGCTCCGCCAGCTTGATCGCCGGCTCGTTCGTGAAACCGGCATAGGCCGACGCATAAGCCAGCTGTTCCATCTGCGCCGCGGCTGCGGTGGCGAGTTCCTTGCGCCCATGGCCGATGTTGACGTTCCATAGCGAAGACAGCGCATCGATATATTCACGCCCATCCGCGGTACGCAGCATCGCGCCTTTTCCCGAGACGTAGACCTTCGGGTTGGCGTGGTCCTTGGCGAAATGCAGCGGGTGGATCAGATGGCGCTGGTCGGTCGCCACCAGATCCTCACTCGCCGGCAAGAGGTCATTCATCATCAATATCCTTCCCGAAGTTCGGCATAGGGTAGGATATTCTCGCGGGGGATTGAAGCGTAGGCCACGCATCCGCGCACCGCGCCTGACGCAGTGGTGGGTGCCGCCTGACACATGTCAATGCAGGCTGCGAATCGCGTGCTCAGCCCACCCTCTGCGCAGCCCACCCTCTAAGGAAGCGGATCCGGCAGGCGCCACGGCGCGGAGCGTCTGGTGCCCCGACCATATCACCGTATTGGCAGAGGCAGCGAAGCAGTGCTGGACCGAAGGCGGCCGCACTCCGATCGTCGCAATCGGCTCGCACTCTGTCCGACGGTCAGCTCAACCGATGGTCGAGACGCCGATGGTCGGGACGCCGATGGTCGGGACGCCGGTGGTCGAGACGCCGGTGGTCGAGACGCCGGTGGCCGCGATGTCTGACGGGGGCGCTGCCGCCCGACGCCGCGGCTCCCGACACCGGCGGTACGGCAGCGACCGCCCGAGCCGGCCACCCAATCCCGAAGGTCCGATACGCGCCCACCTCTCAGCCGGCGTCGATATGCCCGGCCTTGATCGCTTCCTGGAACAATCTGTAATCGACCCTGGTCTGCGTCGCGTAGGCCAGTGCAAAGGCTGAAATTGCAGAGTCGAATGCCATGCCCGTGCCGACGTATCCGGCGATCCGCGCCGGATCCCCCGATCGCGCGTGCGCCCGCGCCAGGGCCACGCCGCACAGCGTCGCATGATAGGGCAGCGCACCTTCCGCCAGATCGCTGCCGATCAGCGCCAGCCGGCTGTCCTTCAGCTGCCGGATGTAGCACTGCTGATCGTCGCCGCGATCTTCCGTCCAGCCGAGGAACATATCGGGCACCGTCTGCATGATCCGCTGCCCCACCGCCACGCGCTCACCTTGGTTGCGATACACGCTCGGCCCCGCGAACGGTGCCAGAACAGACGCCTGCGCCTCCTTGAGCTGCAGCAGCAAAGCCTGGTCGTCGCGGGTCACGAACAAGCCGATCGCGCAGAACGTGCCGACGCTGCCGACACCGACGACCTTGAAGGCGACGTCGGTGAGTTCGTATCGATCCAGCAGAATCCTGCGCTCCTCCGGCAACGAGAGCTTGTAGGACTCGAACGCGGTCCGGGCGACGATCTCGTGCGTGTCGTCGCGCTTGCCGGCGAGCGGAACGATCAGCGGCCGCTTTTCCTTGATACGCCAGCGTCCCTTGATCTTCTCGATCAGCTTCGGGTAGCCGCAGTGCGCGGCCTCGACCGAACTGTACAGCCGCTTCAACTCGCGGTCGCGCAGCCTCTCGTCTTGTATCCCGGCGACGACCCCGGCGACATCGACGCGCGACCGCCACGCCTCCAGCGGCGCCAGTCGAGCCAGTTCATGGATGTGGCGCCGGTAGGCCTGCACCACGGCGGCAGCGAGATTGCGAGCGGCCCGGTCACCGAGGTCGCGCGACTGGGCGTCCACCACGAAGCTGGTCGCCAGGCGCTTGATGTCCCATTCGAACGGCGCCGGCAGGGTTTCGTCGAAATCGTTGACATCGAACACCGGCGTACCCTCGGGCGACGCGAAGGTGCCGAAATTCGCCAGATGGCAGTCGCCGCAGGCCTGCACCCAGAGGCCGGTCATCGGCGTATCGGCGAGATCGGCCGCCATGACGGCGGCGGCGCCGCGGAAAAACGCGAAGGGCGAGGCCCGCATGCGATCATAACGAATCCGCAGCAGACAGGCGACCCGGTGGCGATCACACTCGATCAGGGTCTCGACCGGATCACGGCGCGAGACAGACGGAACCCACCGCGCCTGCAAACTCCGAGGCACGATCTTGCGCAGGGCATGTCCAGCGTGACGCCGCTCCGCCACGGGCAGGACGGTCGCCGACTGCATGTGCTCCAGAGGCATTGGGTCATTTCCGGACGATGTTAATATATCACACCTTCAACTGGCCCAACCGCAAGTGTTAATTGCATCCCCGCAGCATGAGTTGGCAACGTCCGGCGGGATCTGTCTCGATACTGTCACATGAACCAGTGCGGCCGAAGCAACCGCAGTCCCGTCAGCAGCGCCGCCGCGATGACGCCGGCGATGACGTCGTCCGCCATGATGCCGAAAGCGCCGTGCCGGCGATCCGCCCAGCCGACCGGACCCAGCTTGGTAATGTCGAACAGGCGGAACAGGATAAAGGCCGCGATGACCCCGAACACCGTGGGACTGACCAAGGCAAGCAGGGTGATCCATTGACCGGCGAACTCGTCGACGACGACCCAGCCCGGGTCCCCCTCGATGGCGGCTCGTTTCACTGCAAGATAGCCACCGGCGGTTGCAAGTAATGCCGCAAGCCCCAAGAGCCAGGGCGACAGCAGCAACAGGCCGGCGCCTGTCATCACCGCGACGGCCGACGCGACGGTGCCGGCCGCCAAAGGCGCATGTCCGACGCCGAGGCCCGCCGCGATGATGCCACAGACCCGCACGCCGCCGGTTGGTATTTTGGCTGCTCCCCCGCCGCCGGCGGTGACACCCGGCGCGTTTTCAGCCGGGCCGGTCACAGGCCGGCCGGCTTGCGGATCGGGCGTGTCGCCGGGGAAGTGCCCTTCGGCGCGCTTCATGCATGCCGATCCAGAAAAGGCTCGATGGCGGCCAGCGCCACCGGTTCGGTCAGGATCGGCGCGTGGCCAATACCGGGCAGGGTCACAACGGTCATGTCCGGATGGACGCCCTGCATGCGGCAGACAGTATGCGGCAGCAGAATATTGCTGACCGCGCCACGAACCAGCAGGACAGGGACATGCGAGAGCGCGCCGAACAGCGCCCAGAGATCGGGGGGCGGCCGGTTCAGAAGGCCGGCGATCGTGGTGTCCCAGACCGGGTGGAAGCGGCCATCCGGACCCGGCTGGTATGTCAGTTCCGCCATACGCCGCCAGGCCGCATCGCCATCGAGCGACATCGGCGGCAGATTGCCCCGCAGGAACGCAACGCAGGCGTCGAGGCTTTCCAGTGCCGGATCGAGGCCGACGAAATCGCGGACGAAATCCGCTCCCTCCGCCCCGATGTCCGGACCGATGTCATTGAGGATCACCGCGCGAAGCACGCTCGGGCGCGCCGCCGCCAGCCCCATGGCGAGCAACCCGCCGAAGCTGGTGCCGATCACCACCGCCCGGTGCACATGCAACGCGGCACACACGTCCATGACGTCTCGCAGGCACGGCTCCGGCGCATATCGATTGACGTCGCGGGAACGGCCCGAAGCGCCGCGTCCGGGATAGTCCACTGCGATCACCCGACGTCCCTGCCCGATCGCCGGAACGAGCGTTTCGAAATCGCCGCTGGTGCGGACCAGGCCAGGCAGACACAGAATCGGCGGCAGCGAGTCGCCACCGTGCCACTCGAGGACATGCAGCGGCAGCCCGTCCCACGCACTGATGCGGTGGATCATCGCGTCCATGGCGTATTCGTCAGGATCGGCGTCCGATCGTTGCGGCCGCTTCGGTACATCACCACGTTCTCGGTGACGCGCTGCACGTAGTTCCGGGTTTCGCCGACCGGGATCAGTTCGATCCAGTCGACCATGTCGATCGGCCCGGTTCGTGGATCACCGTTTTCCTCGAGCCACTGCGCCACGCGGCGCGGACCGGCGTTGTACGCGGCAGCGGCCAGCGGCAGACAATTGTCGAACCGCGTCAGCATCTCCTGCAGGTAGGCCGTGCCAAGCCGGATGTTGTGGCTCGCATCCGACGTCAACGCCGGCAGCGAGACCTGGATGCCAAGTTGTTTCGCCACCGCGCTCGCGGTCGGCGGCATCAGTTGCATCAGCCCTCGCGCGCCCGAGGAACTCAGCGCCCCGATGTCGAAACTGCTCTCCTGGCGCATGATGCCGAGGGAGAAGGACGGATCCGGGGGCCCGGCCAGGTTGAACGGCGTGGGCCATCCGGCACGCGGCAGCACCAGACCGTCACGTCCCATACGGCGCGCGACGAAAACCGCGCCGTCGGGCATCCCAGCGGCCAGCGCGAGGGCCGCGGTCAGCGAGCGTTCGGCCGGAATGGGCGCCAGTTCGTCCATCCGGGTAAGGAAGACCCGAGCGCGCTGCGGGTCGCCCCAGGCGATGAGCCAAGCCGCAGCCCGGACGACCTCATGGCCGGTGAAGGCGAGCGCATTGTCCTGCGTCCAGATCGGGTCGTTCAGCTTGCCGATGCGGGCCGCCGGAGCCTCGCCGAGTGCGAGCGTGGCGAGCTGGCCATAGAACGTGCTGGCCCAGGTCGCGGCCTTCTCATACTCGGGCCGGGGGTCTTTCCCGGCTGCGGCAGCCGCTCGGGCGAGCCAGTAATGCGCCCGCCCCTGCGTGATGATCGCATGCGAACCGGCGGCAAGCGCCTGAAAGTGCTTCGCCGCCGTGGCGGGATCATGCAGCATGCGCAGCGCGATGAAGCCTGCGAGAAATTCGGCATCGGCGCGCTGTTCATCGGTGATCCGGCCGTGCCCCGCCGCGATGGCATATGCGGTCTTGGCGTCGCCGTCATGCAGCAGCTTGCGCGCCAGCAGGTTCCGTTCGGACCAGAACGCCGCCGGATTGTCGGCATCGGTGCTTTGCAGCAGCAGCGCCGCGGCATCGGCGGCGCGGTCGTTGTGGCGCAGCAGCCGGGCGCGATCCAGCGTCAAGCACGGATCGGCCCGCAGTGCGGGCGCCAGCGCCGCGACCAGCGGTTCGGTCTGCGGATCGTCCCGCTTGGCGGCGAGACGGGCCTCAGCGGCCGCATGATGCGTCGCGTTCAGACGGGTGATCTGACGCGCCGCAGCGCTCGAATCGGACAGCCAGGCCAGCCGCTGGAAGCGCGCCCACTGATCGTCCTCCGTGGCGATGCCACCCCAGCGGCGCAGGAACGTCGCCTCCCCGGTCGCGGTGTCGATGGCCTCGATCCAGGCCTGACGGGCGAGCCCGTTTGCCTCCGCGGTACGTCCGGCGTTGGCGGTCGCCTCGGCACAACGGAGCATGGCGGTCGCCAGCGTCGGGGTCGGAGCGCACTGCGCGAGCACCGCCGCATCGTCGGGGTCAGTGGCGATGGCTTCCTGGCGGCGGTGCTCCAGCATCGCCTGGGCGGGCCAGTCGGGGTTGCGCTGCATAAAGTCGGCGATTTCCGACGCCGTGGCGGCGCCCGGCGCACGCAAACGAAGGTAGAGCACCAGTTTTTCCGGCACCGGATCAGCAAAACGGGCCGCTGCAGCCTGCGCATCGGCCCACCGGTCGGTCCGAACCGCGCTGAGCGGGTTCGGTTCCTGCGCGCAAACACCTCCGGCCAGCAGGAGCAGAAAGCCAGCCAGGACAAAGCGAATCGGAACGCACATGGCTCCTTCTAGCAAAGTCAGCCTTGCAGCGCATCCATCGCGCGCCTAGGTTCCGCCTCTTCGCTAGAAAATCCGGTCGGGAGAGGGGTTATGTTCAAGGGATCACTCGTCGCGTTGATCACGCCCATGCGGGAAGATGGGTCCGTGGACGAGAAAGCCTATGCCGCCTTCGTCGACTGGCAGATCAAGGAAGGCACCAATGGGGTCGTCCCGGTCGGCACCACGGGCGAGAGCCCGACCTTGTCCCACGCCGAACATCGCCGCGTGGTGGAAATCGCGATCGAGGTCGCCAAGGGCCGCGTGCCGGTGATCGCCGGCGCCGGGTCGAACAGCACGGAAGAGGCGATCGCCCTGACCCGCCACGCCAAGGAGGCGGGAGCGGACGCTGCGCTGATCGTGACCCCGTACTACAACAAGCCGACCCAGGAGGGCATGTTCCTGCATTACACGGCCATCGCCGACGCGGTGGACCTGCCGATCATCATCTACAACATCCCGCCCCGTTCGGTCGTCGACATGAGTGTCGAGACGATGGCCAGGCTGGCGAAGCACCGCAACATCATCGGCGTGAAGGACGCGACCGCGAACCTGCAGCGGCCGCTGCATACGCGCCGCGCCTGTGGTGACGATTTCTGCCAGTTGTCCGGCGAGGACCATACCGCGCTGTCATTCAACGCCGCCGGCGGGGTTGGCTGCATCAGCGTGACCGCGAACGTCGCTCCACGTCTGTGCAGCGAGATGCAGACGGCGTGGGCCGAGGGGCGGGTCACCGAGGCGATGGCGTTGCAGAACCGGCTGCTGCCGCTGCACGACGCGCTGTTCGCCGAGACCAGCCCGGGCCCGGTGAAGTTCGCCGCGTCGCTGCTTGGCAAGACATCGGAGCGGTGCCGCCTGCCACTCGCCCCGCTGCTGCCGCCAACGCGCGAGCGGGTGAAGACAGCAATGACCGAAGTCGGATTGCTGAACTGAGGGATCTGGCAGGGCGAGCGGTGACGCGCGTCCCGCTTCCCACCAATGACGGTCTCAAATGGCTGAAACGAAGAAAAAGGGCCTGATCTCCCACGGCGTCGCGGCGCAGAACCGCAAGGCGCGGTTCGACTATTCCATCAAGGATACGGTGGAGGCCGGGATCGTGCTGAAAGGGCCGGAGGTGAAGTCGCTGCGCCACGGGCGGGCGACGCTGACCGAGGCCTGGGCGGGCGAACGGGACGGCGAGATGTGGCTGTTCAGCGCCTATATCCCCGAGTACCAGGGCGGCGTCCTGTCGCGGTTCGAACCGCGGGCGCCACGCAAGCTGCTGCTGAAGAAAAAGCAGATCGTCCAACTTCTGGGCGCCGTCGCGAAACAGGGCGCGACACTGGTGCCGCTGCAGATCCATTTCAACGACCGGGGACGCGCCAAGGTGCTGCTGGGCGTCGGCCTGGGACGGCAGAAGCAGGACAAGCGCGAGGCGATCAAGGACCGCGACTGGAAGCGGGACAAGGCGCGGCTGATGAGCGCGCGCGGTTAGCCGGTGTGGTGGTTCTGCAGCCCGCCATACCGTTGATCCGCGCCAGACCGGCTTCAGAGCCATGAACCGCATTAAAAAAACCAGGGTTTGCCGGTGCCCATCTCGATCCGAACATTCGGCGGGGAAGTGATCCATCGGACGACACGATGGCACGATGAACGTCGGCATCGGGACGCGAGAGCGTTTCGTTCCGGTCGAAATCGAGTGGCTCGTCTCTTGGCAACAGGGAGCGGCGACCTAGCGAACGGTTGGCCTTCGAGATGGAAAACGGGGATCACCGGTCCCGGCCCCTCACGGCGGGTTTACTGGCGCGGCGGTGACACAGAGGCAGGCTGCCCGGCGGCGTTTCCACCCAGCGTGAAAGCCCTCTGATCCACCCCAATCGGTTCCACTCGGATCGGCGGACGCGGCATTCCGTTGCGAACAGCCGATGTCGAGGTCATGCCAATGCACACGACACAAGGGGCGACACGATGGGTCGGACCTGCCGCGACAGCAGCTGCGACAACGCCGTTCCGACCGCAGTGCCATCGCCCCCAGCGGCAACTGCCGCGCGCGGTCCGCGAAATACAGCACCGACACGGTGCCGGGCGGCAACAGGCTGGCGATGATCACCTCGACCGTCGGATTGAGGGCGTTACGAGGCGACCGACAGATCACATGGTCCAGCCGGGCCGATGGGCCGATCGCCCCCAATGGGCGTGACGTCAGATCATCGCCGCGCCGCCCCGCCTTGGCCGGCACGCGCGGTTCATGCCACGATCCGAGTGTCTGCGTGGCTATGGAGGTTGCATGGCGTGGCGTATCGGCGTTGATTCCGGCGGAACATTCACGGATGTCTGTCTGTTTGACGATGAAACCGGCGCGGTCGCGGTGTGGAAGGTCGCCTCCACGCCCGACGATCCCTCGCGCGGCATCGCCGCCGGAACAGCCGAGGGGCTCGAACGGGTCGACGCGGCCATGGCCTCGGTCAGCTATTTCGGACACGGCACGACGGTCGCCACCAACGCCCTGATCCAGCACAAAGGTGCGCGCACCGGCCTGATCACCACCGACGGCTTCCGCGACCTGCTGGAGATCGGGCGGCAAAAGCGACCCGACCTCTACGATATCCGCGTCGACAAGCCGACCACGCTGGTCAGCCGCGATCTGCGACTGGAGGTCCCGGAACGCGTGCGACACGACGGCACGGTCGAAATTCCGCTCGACCCGGCTGCACTACGCGCGGCGGTGCGACGATTGCGCGACGCCGGCGTGGAGGCGGTCGCGGTCTGCTTTCTTTACGGCTTTCTCGCGGAACAGCACGAGGCGACCGCCGCCGCGATCCTGGCCGAAGAATTCCCTGCCGCATTCACCAGTATTTCCCACGCCGTCGCCCCCGAATTTCGTGAATTCGAGCGCATGTCGACGACCGTCGTGAACGCGTATCTCGGCCCTGTCATGCAGGCGTATATCCGACGTCTGGAAGACCGGCTGAAAAGCCACGGCCTCGCGGCACCGCCCCACCTGACGCAATCGAACGGCGGTGTGATCAGTTTCGAGCAGGCCGCCCGTCTGCCGGTGCGGACGGTATTGTCCGGCCCGTCGACCGGCGTCGTGGGCGCGCGGGAGGTAGGCCGGCAGGCCGGCTTTTCCGAACTGATCACGTTCGACATGGGCGGCACCAGCAGCGACGTGGCGCTGCTCTCGGGCGGAGAGTGCCGGCTGGCCAGTGAGGCCGTCGTGCACGGCTATCCGATCAAGGCTCCGATGCTGGACATCCATACGGTCGGTGCCGGCGGCGGTTCGATCGCGTTCGTCGACAGTGGCGGGCTGCTGAAGGTCGGGCCCCGCAGCGCCGGCGCTGATCCCGGTCCGGTCTGTTATGGCCGTGGTGCCACGGAGCCGACCGTCACCGACGCAAACATCGTCCTCGGCACGCTCAATCCGTCGTTCCTGCTGGGCGGGCGGATGCCGGTGCGGCATGACCTCGCGCTGGCCGCCGTCGCGGGGCTGGCGAAACGGCTGGGATTGGATGTCATGGCGACCGCGCAGGGCATCGTTTCTGTGGTGACCGCGAACATGGCGCGGGCGATCCGGGTGATCTCGGTGCAGCGCGGCTATGACCCGCGGGACTACTCCCTCGTGGCCTTCGGCGGCGCCGGACCGCTGCACGCCGCTCGGCTGGCGCGGGAACTGGAGATCGGGCGCATCGTCGTCCCGTTGTCGCCGGGCATTCTGTGCGCGATGGGGCTGCTGCTGACGGATCTGCGCACCGATTTCGCGCTGACGCGGCTGACCCGGCTCGACGACGCGGCCTGGCCCGTACTGCACGACGCATTCGCGGCATTGTCCGCTCGCGCCGACGCGTGGTTCGACAGCGAAGGCATCGTCCCGCAGGCGCGGCGCATCGTGCGCACCGTGGACATGCGCTACGCTGGCCAGAACTACGAGCTGGCGATCCCGCTGCAGGACGACCTGGCGCGGGCGTTCGCCGAATCGCACCGGCGCCTGTACGGGTTTGCCGCCGACGATGAGCCCGTCCAGCTGGTTACGTTTCGTCTGGAAGCATCAGCCGTGGTGCCCAAGGCAGCGTTCACTGCCCATCCGGACGCCGGGCCGGATGCGCGTGACGCCATCACCACCCATCGCTCGATCTGGCTGCCGGAGGCCGGCGGCTTCGTTGACTGTCCGGTGTATGACCGCGCGCGGCTGCGGTCGGGAAACCGGTTCGACGGACCTGCCGTGATCGAACAAATGGACGCCACGACGATGGTGCTTCCCAAAATGCAGGCGCGCGTGGAACCCTATCTCAACTTGATCCTGGAGGCGACATGATCGATCCCATCACGGTCGAGGTGATCGGCAGCGCCTTATCGTCGATCGTCGAGGAGATGGGCGAGGCGCTGATCCGAGCCTCATACTCGACGAACATCAAGGAGCGGCGGGACTGCTCCACCGCGCTGTTCGACCTGGACGGCAAGACGCTGTGCCAGGCTGAGCACATTCCGATGCACCTCGGCAGCTTCCTCGACCTGATCCCGCACATCATGAAGCGGCACGCCCTGTCGGAGATGCGGCCAGGCGATGTGTTCTGCGGCAACGACGCCTATGAGGGTGGCGGAACCCACCTGCCCGACATCGTGCTGGCGGAGCCCGTGTTCGTCGACGGCGCGATGATCGCCTGGGCGGTCAACCTGGCGCATCACGCCGATTTCGCCGATCGCGGCCACGCGCATATCTATCAGGAGGGGCTGCGGATTCCGCCGGTGCGGCTGTATCGTGCCGGCGTGCTGCAGGAGGACGTCCAGGCGCTGATCCTGTTGAACTGCCAGGTGCCGCGGGAGCGGATTTCCGACTTCCGTGCCCAGATGGCGGCGAACCGGCTGGGCGTGCAGCGGCTGCAGGGACTGTGTGCGAAATACGGCCGCGAAACGGTGCTGCTGGCCGGCGCCGCGCTGCAGGATTACGCGGAGCGGAAGATGCGGGCAGGCATCGCGCGGATCCCGGACGGGATCTACCGGTTCGCCGATCGGTATGACTGCCCCGAGGTCGACGGTGAACTGGACCTGTCCTGCGCCATCACCGTGCGAGGCGATGCCATGCATCTGGATTTCGTGGCGCCGCAACAGGTGCGGGCCGGGCTGAACATGACGATGACGGCCTTGCTCTCCACGGTCTATTATGCGGTGAAGGCGATTGTCGACCCGACCATCCTGCCGAACGCGGGACTGGCGCGCCCGCTGAGCGTGACCGCTCCCGCCGGGAGCATCGTCAACTGCTCGCATCCCGCCGCAGTGAACGGACGCCTGTCGCTGTGCCAGCGCGTGGTCGATCTGATTTTCGGCGCGCTCGCCCCGGCAGTGCCGGACCAGGTGACGGCGGCCTCCAACGGCGCCTGCTTCTCCATAACATTCGCGGGGCATCAGCCGGCGGACAACGCGCTTTGGGTCTATCTGGAGACGATCGGCGGCGGGTCCGGCGCACGCCATGACAAAGACGGACTCGATGGGGTGCACGTGCACATGACCAATACCTCGAATCTGCCGGTGGAGGCGCTGGAAGTGGAATACCCGCTGACGCTGATGCGCTATGAACTCGTGGACGGGTCAGGCGGCGCCGGCCAGTACCGCGGCGGCATGGCGATACGCCGGGTCTATCGCGCGGATCACGACTGCCATGTCCGCGTCGATGGTGCCCGCATTCTGTCCGCCCCCTGGGGCCTGGCGGGTGGACTGGCCGGAGGGATGGCCTCGATTACCGCCTCGGTGCCGTTGCACCACGGATCGGGAATGCTGCGGCGTGGCGATCTGATCGCGGTCGTCACCGGCGGATCGGGAGGGTACGGCCCGCCGTCGGCGCGAGACCCCCGAACCTTGGCGCGCGACCTCGCGGAAGGCCGCATCGATGCGGAAACCGCACGAGCGCTGTATCAGGCATAGCGCGGAACGCCTTTGTTACGACTGCCCCCCGACGTCCGCCCCCATTTTGCTGGGGCAATGCGCCAATCAGCCCTCTGGTCAACGCCGCCCGATCGCGTAGAATCGGACGAGACACAGGAGACTCGCTGATGCCTTTTGCCACGACCGACGATGGCGTTCGCCTGCACTACGAAGAGTGCGGCTCCGGCGTGCCCGTGATCTTCGTACATGAATTCGCCGGCGATCATCGCGCCTGGGAGACGCAGATGCGTCATTTCGGTCAGCGCTACCGGGCGATCACCTACGCCGCGCGCGGCTATCCGCCGTCCGATGTGCCGGAGGACGTGGCGAAGTATTCGCAGGCGAGGGCCGCAGACGACATTGCCGCGGTGCTCGACCATTTGGGGATCGACAAGGCACACGTCGTCGGGCTGTCGATGGGCGGATTCGCCACGTTGCATTTCGGCTTCCGCCATCCGGCGCGCGCCCTGTCGCTGTGCGTTGCCGGCTGCGGCTACGGCGCCGAGAAAGGCCAGCGGGAAAAGTTCCGCGCCGAAGTGGCTGCGGTCGCCGCCTTTCTGGACGAACACGGCATCGAGGCGTTCGCCGCCAAATACGCCTACGGCCCCACGCGCGTGCAGTTCGAGAACAAGGACCCACGCGGCTTCGACGAGTTCAGACGCCAGCTCGCTGAACATTCGGCGATCGGCGCCCGGAATACCCAGCTTGGGGTGCAGGGGGAGCGGCCGTCGCTGTATGACCTAACCGAACAGATGGCTGCGCTGACCGTGCCGACATTGATCCTGACCGGCGACGAGGACTGGCCATGCCTGCAACCGGCTTTGCTGATGAAGCAGACCATCCCCACAGCCGCCTTGTCGGTGATGCCAAACTGCGGGCACACCATCAACCTCGAGGACCCGGATCAGTTCAATCGGCTGGTCGGGGATTTCATCGTGCAGGTGGACGCGGGGCGCTGGCCGAAGCGCGACCCTCGAGCGATGGTTGCCTCGATCACGGGGATGAAATAAACATTTCCTGAGCAATACAACGATCCTGTGATTGGACCCGTCGCGAAGCCCGCCGATGCGTTTACGCTGCATGCTGTCTCGTTATCTTTTGCTGTGCCTGTGCGCAGCTGGCCTGTCTGGTTGCGGCTCCGTGCTGAGCGCAACCACCTCGGACGTCGCGGGCATCGCCGGTGCGGGCGTTGCGAGCGCCGTCACCAAGAGCCCGACGGCCGCTGCCGGCATCGGTCTCGGTATCGCGTCAGGCGCCAACGCCGGCTTGCAGATCGTCGAGCGCAACGTCCATAGCGCCGAGCAGGATCGTATTGCACAGGCGGCAGGACCGCTGACGCCCGGCGTCGTCGGGCACTGGAGCGTTTCGCACCGCATCCCGATCGAGGATGACGAACACGGCGATCTCGTCGTCACCCGACTTGTCGGCACGTCCGATTTCAACTGCAAGGAGATCGTCTTCTCGGTCGATACGATGGAGAAGAACACGCCGAAGCGCGCGTTCTACACCGCAACGGTCTGCCAGGACGGGACTGCCTGGAAATGGGCCTCGGCCGAACCGGCGACCGCACGATGGGGCGCGCTGCAGTGAGGATCCTGCCGCTGGCCCCTGTGGCGAGGGTCTTGCCCCTGGCGGCCGTCGTCCTGCTGGCCGGATGCAAGGCGGCGCCGCAGATCGCCGCCGTCGTCACCGGGGGAATCGCCGGGGCGTCAACCGGCAATCCCGCCGTGGGCTTCGCCGTCGGCGTGGCGACCGACGCCGGCGCCAACTACGCCTTCCGCTATTATTCGCGCACGCGCCAAGGTGCGGAACAGGATGCGATCGCCGAGGTCGCCGGCGATCTGCCGCTCGGCACGAAGGCGGCCTGGAAGATTGAACATACCATTCCGATCGGCGACGAGCACGGGCAACTGCGGGTGATCCGGGCAATCGATTCGCCGCTGACAGCCTGCAAAGAGGTGGCGTTTTCGGTCGATGAAGGCAGCGGCGACAAGATCAAGCGCGCGTGGTTCACCGCCGATATCTGCAAGCAGGCGGAAAAATGGAAGTGGGCGTCGGCGGAACCGGCCGTTGAACGCTGGGGTTTCCTGCAGTGATCCACGACAGGGTCATCCACGGCGATTGCACTTCGCGCCCCGTCCCGTTAGGTTCCCGCCCCGACGCGGGTGTAGCTCAATGGTAGAGTCCCAGCCTTCCAAGCTGGCTGTGCGGGTTCGATTCCCGTCACCCGCTCCAACCACCCGGGTGTCTTTACCGCATTCGCCAGGCCACCCCGGCTGCGTTTGCCTCGGCTCCGTCGGCCCCGGGCGGTGGCAGGCACGGTCGCGCCGGAACAATCCGGCCCTGTCGCTAAGGCTCCATTCCGGCCCGGCCCGCTTCAGTGCGCCGCGCCCGATTGCCGGCCAGACCAAGGGCTAGCCACACGCGTCGTTTCCGGATTTGACAGGCACCCCCTGCGCGCCGCAGTCTGCCCCATTAACCCAGGGGTGCCCCACCAGCGGGGCTGAGATATCGCGACAAACCGGCCAAACCGGGGGTGCGATGACCCTTGAACCTGATCCGGGTCATGCCGGCGGAGGGACGGGTCGACGCCATGAGACCCTGTTGCCATCGTCAGCCTGCATCCGAAAGTGACGTTGCTTGCAAGCATGCCTCGGCATGACGAAGGAGAGGTCCATGACGGTCCAGTCGAAGTCCACCACCCGCCCAAGTTCGGTGACCACCGGCCCGATCGCCGGCTCCCGCAAGATCTACTCCAGCCCCGAGGGCCGGCCCGACATCCTGGTGCCCTTCCGGGAAATCGCCCTCGACCCGAGCGCGAAAGAGGAACCGTATCGGGCATATGACTGCTCCGGCGTCTACACCGATCCGTCCGTGACCATCGACCTGGAAGCGGGTCTGCCGCCGATCCGCCGCGAATGGATCGCCGGACGCGGCTTCGACCGGATCACGCCCCGCGCCGTGAAACCCGAGGACAACGGCAATATCGGCGCCGACAAGCTGGTTCCCGCCTGTCCGGCCGACCTGCCGGTCTATGGCGGCAAGCCCGGCCAGATGGTCACCCAGTATGAGTTTGCCCGCGCCGGCATCATCACCGAGGAAATGATCTACGTCGCCCATCGCGAGAACATGGGCCGTGCGAAGATGATCGAGGGCGCGGAAGAGCGCGTCGCCGATGGCGAAAGTTTTGGCGCGGAAATTCCCGCGTTCATCACCCCCGAGTTCGTTCGCAGCGAGATCGCGCGCGGCCGGGCGATCATTCCGGCCAACATCAATCACCCGGAACTGGAGCCGGTGATCATCGGCCGCAACTTCCTGGTGAAGATCAACGCCAACATCGGCAACTCGGCGGTCACGTCGGGCGTGGCCGAGGAAGTGGAGAAGCTGGTGTGGGCGATCCGCTGGGGCGGCGACACCGTGATGGACCTCTCCACCGGGCGGAACATCCACAACATCCGCGGCTGGATCATGCGCAATTCGCCGGTGCCGATCGGCACGGTGCCGATCTATCAGGCGCTGGAGAAGGTCGACGGCGACCCGACCAAGCTGGACTGGGAGGTGTTCAAGGACACACTGATCGAGCAGGCCGAGCAGGGCGTCGACTATTTTACCATCCACGCCGGCGTGCGACTGAAATACGTGCCGCTGACGGCGAAGCGGGTCACCGGCATTGTTTCGCGCGGCGGTTCGATCATGGCGAAGTGGTGCCTGTCGCGGCACAAGGAATCGTTCCTGTACGAGCGCTTTGACGAGATCTGCGACATCATGCGCAAGTACGACGTGTCGTTCTCTCTGGGTGACGGGCTGCGGCCCGGGTCGAACGCCGATGCCAACGACGCGGCGCAGTTCGGGGAGCTCGAGACCCTGGGCGAACTGACCAAGGTGGCGTGGGACAAAGGCTGCCAGGTGATGATCGAGGGCCCCGGTCACGTGCCGATGCACAAGATCAAGATCAATATGGACAAGCAGCTGCGCGAGTGCGGTGAAGCCCCGTTCTACACGCTTGGGCCACTGACCACGGATATCGCGCCGGGCTACGATCACATCACCAGTGCGATCGGCGCGGCGATGATCGGCTGGTACGGCACCGCCATGCTCTGCTATGTCACGCCGAAGGAGCATCTGGGGCTGCCCAACCGCGACGACGTGAAGACCGGCGTCATCACCTACCGCATCGCGGCGCATGCGGCGGATCTGGCGAAGGGGCATCCGGCTGCGAAGCTGCGCGATGACGCTGTCAGCCGCGCACGGTTCGAGTTCCGCTGGGAGGATCAGTTCAACCTTTCGCTTGATCCCGACACGGCACGGTCTTTCCATGACGAGACATTGCCGAAGGAAGCGCATAAGGTGGCGCATTTCTGCTCGATGTGCGGGCCGAAGTTCTGCTCCATGAAGATCACCCAGGATCTGCGCGGGGAAGCCGAACGGATGGCCGGGCTGGAAGCGAAGAGTGCCGAGTTCGCCGAAGCCGGCAAGGAGATCTATCTGCCACAGC
This sequence comes from Rhodopila sp., assembly GCA_036398735.1. Classification (GTDB taxonomy): domain Bacteria; phylum Pseudomonadota; class Alphaproteobacteria; order Acetobacterales; family Acetobacteraceae; genus Rhodopila. Next base: position 6,117 of record DASWON010000066.1, on the reverse strand, counting down.
AGGCAGCGGAGTAGGAGCGACGCGGGGGCGATGACGGAACCCAGGGTGGCATTGACGGCGATCGGTCAACTGGCGGATTCCGAGATCGATATCGGAAACGCCGCCCTGCAACTCGCCCGCGTGGATGCCCCCGACGCGGACTGGCAGCGCGCGGCACGCCACCTGTCGGACCTGGCACAAGGGGCGGTGAAGCGCGCCATCGCCTTGGAGAAAGAGGATCTGCCCGCGCGAGCGGCCGTGTTGTCGGCACTGCTGGCGGGCGAATTCGGCTACGCAGGCGATCTTGAAACTTACGACGATCCGGCGAATGCCAATCTGATCCGGGTCACGGAACGCCGTCGCGGGCTGCCGGTAGCACTTGGCGTGATCTGGCTGCATGCGGCGCGGGCTGCGGGCTGGGGCAGCCATGGCGTGGATTTCCCGTCACATTTCCTGGTCGCTCTGGAGGGACACAAGACCCAGGTCGTCCTGGACGTCTTCAATGGCGGGCAGGTGATGACGGCGCGCGAACTGCGGGCGTTGCTGAAGCGGGTCGAAGGCGACAGCGCCGAGTTGCGGCCCGGCCTGCTGCAGCCGATGAGCACGCGGCGCGTCTTGCTGCGGCTGCAGAACAACATCATGACGCGGCGGCTGGACGCGGGCGATCTGCGCGGCGGGCTGCGGTGCACCGAGGACATGCTGCTGATCGCGCCCGACCAGGCGGAGCTGTGGCGGCAGGCCGGCGTGATGAACCAGAAGCTCGAACAGGTCGCCGCGGCCCGGGATTGCTACCAGCGCTTCCTCGACCTCGTGCCCGAGGGTTCGGTCGCCAACAGCGTTCGGGCGCAGCTGGATATCCTGAAGTCGATGTTGAACTGAAGACGTCTATTCCGCAGCGGCGCGCTCGTTTCCGGGCTCTGCCGCCGACGTTCCGGGGCGCGGTTGATCTGGCAGCGCCCGTCAACGTGCATCTGCGGTGTGACTGCTGCGGTGTGACTGCTCATTGTCATCCTCCGGTACCCGGCTAAATGGACCCCACGACCTTGACCCGCGCCCGGCGGTGCACCTCGGCTTGGGCGATCACCGGCACGTTCATCCGGATCCGGTCGATGATGGAATGCACGTGATAGCGGATTTGCATGCTGGTCAGCAGCGCCGGCTTGTCGCCGTTATTCACTGCGGAGTCGACGACGACCCTCAACCGCTCCAGGAGTTCTCGAAGCTTTTCCTGCCCTAGTGCCAGTTGCCGGTCTTCCAGCGGTCCGACGAGCGCGCCGGCCAGCGTGTCCTCCCATTCCGGGGAGAGCACGACCACCGGGATATAGCCTGCCGGCCCGATCAGGCTGTCACTGATCTGCCTGCACAGACGGGTTCGCACATGCGCGACGATCGCGCTGACCGATTTCATGTTGCTGGCGCAAGCCTCCTGGACGGCTTCCAGAATGGTGGGCATGTCTCGTATCGAGATCCGCTCAGCCAGGAGCATCTGCAGGACCCGCTGCAAGCCGCCGACCGTGATGGTTGACGGGATCAGATCCGCGACGAGCTTCTGCTGCTCCTGCGGCAGGCCGGCAAGGATCTTCTGGGTTTCCGAGTAGGACAGGAATTCCGCGATGTTCTCCTTCACAACTTCGGCGAGGTGCGTCGTCAGGACGGTGGCGGGATCGACCACGGTCCAGTTCGCCGAACGCGCCTGGTCCGCTATCGCCGGAGCGATCCAACAGGCTGGCAGGCCGAAGGTCGGCTCGACCGTCTTTTCGCCAGGCAGTGCCAATGCGTCGTCGCCCGGGCTGATCGCCAGCATCATCAGAGGGCGGAGTTCCCCTGCCCCGGCCGAGATTTCCTTCAGTGCGAAGGAATAGTTGTAGGGCTCAAGTTCGACGTTGTCCTGGATCCGCACGGACGGCAGCACGAACCCCAGATCGGTCGCCATAGCTCGGCGCAACCGCTTGATCTGCTCCGGCAGTTGCTGGCCCATGCCGCTGGCAAGTTCCAAAAGACCGTAGCCAAGCTCAACGCGGACAATGTCGAGCAGCGACACGGCGGGCTGGCCGCTGTCCGGTGCCTGAGCAGGCGGTGCCGCAGCCGCCGCCAGTTCCGTCCGCCGCTTGCCGAACCGCTGCCATGCCGCGGCGCCGGTCAGAGCCGCCACGAACAGGAATGGCGTGGTGGGCAGCCCGGGCAACAGCGCGAGAATGGCAGCGGCGCCCGAGGCCATCATGAGCGGATTGACGCTCGACCCCAGTTGCGTGGCCAGCTTGCCATGTATCTTGCCTTCTATGGCGCCCTTGGAGACGACGATGCCGGCGGCGGTGGACACCAGCAAGGCAGGAATCTGAGACACCAGACCATCGCCGATTGTCAGGGCGGTGAAGGTGGCGAACGCACTCTCGATCGGCATGTGAGCCCGCAGCAGCCCCATCGCCAGACCACCGAAGATATTGATCAGCGTGATGACCAGCGCGCAGATCGCATCGCCACGGACGAATTTGCTGGCGCCGTCCATCGCGCCATAAAACCCGCTCTCCTCAGACAGTTCGGCGCGACGAGCACGTGCCGTCGGCTCGTCGATGGTGCCCGACGAGAGGTCGGCATCGATCGCCATCTGCTTTCCCGGCATCGAATCGAGATAGAACCGCGCAGCGACCTCCGCGATGCGGCTCGATCCCTTTGTGATGACGACGAAATTCACCAGCAGCAGCATACAGAAGATGATGCCGCCCACGACGATGTCGCCGCCCATCAGAAACGCGCCGAATGCCGCTACCACCTGGCCGGCCGCATAGGGGCCCTCGCTGCCGTGCGACAGAATCAGGCGCGCAGTGGCGACGTTCAGCGACAGCCGAAGAATTGTCGTCATCAGCAGCAGGGTCGGCAGGCTGGAGAAGTCGAGCGGCCTTTCGAGCGACAGCGAGATCAGCAGGATGAGAATTGAGGCGATGAACGAGAGGGCGAGCGCCATATCCAACAGGACCGTCGGAATGGGCATGATGAGGATCGAGAGCTGGAACAGCACGCAAAGAGCCAGACCAATGTCACCACCGGGAATGAGGCGTCTGTATGGTTGCAGCGTGGTCAACAGGCGGTCCGTTACGGGACCGCCCAGAAGGCGGTTCATGGCATCCTTGCGTCGGTGATTCTACGATCCATCGGGATTGCGGTGGCGATTTCCGGCACGGCGGCAGCTGAACTGCCGGCGCCGGCAGGTGGGGCGATGGCAGATGTGTCCGGCGCCGTGAGTGAGGCGGATCTGCGGACAGTGCCGGCGGGTGTAGCGACGGGCGTGAGGACGGCGTCCGCGGTGGTGGCGGCGGAGGCGACGACGGCGCCCGCGGGTGTAGCGGCGGCTGGTGCGGAGGTCGGTACGACGACCGCAAGTACGCCCCCCGGAACGGCGGGCGATCGTGGTGTACCGGCGGCACCGGAGGCCATACAAGGCGGCACGACAACGCCTTGTGCGGCATAAAGGCCAATTTTATTACGCAGCGCGCGGATTGAAAGCCCCAGCATCACCGCTGCCCTGGTCCGGTTGCCGCCGGTATGCTGCAGCGTGTTGATGATGACGTCGCGCTCGATCAGATGCAGCGGCCGGCCGACGAAATCGGATGTCGGATCGATCGCCTGCAGTGCCGGCAAAGTGCCGGATGACGATCCGATCTCCAGCGCCTTGACACCGATGACGGGATCCGCGGTCAGCACCAGCGCGCGATGGATCGTGTTTTCCAGTTCCCTGACGTTGCCTGGCCAGTCATGACCGATCAGCGCGCCGATCGCCGCCGCCGATAACTGGCCTGAGGCTCTGCCGCTGTCCCAGCGATACTTTTCGACGAAATGTTCGGCCAGAACCTGGATGTCCTTGGGTCGATCCCGCAGGCGGGGCAGATGAATTGCGACGACGTTCAGGCGGAAATACAAGTCCACCCGGAACGTCTGCCGCGCGACCTCCCGCTCGAGATCGGTGTTGGTCGTCGCAATGATCCGGACGTTCAGGCGGATCGGTGCCCGGCCGCCGACGCGGTCGATTTCACGCTCCTGCAGCGCTCGCAGCAGCTTGGCCTGCAGACGCAGATCCATCTCGCTGATTTCGTCGAGCAGGATCGTTCCGTTCTGCGCCGCCTCCAGTTTGCCGATCCGCTGCCCCAGTGCGCCGGAGAACGCGCCGCGCTCGTATCCAAAGAGTTCGGATTCAAGGAGTTGCTCTGGAATAGCCGCACAGTTGACGGCGACGAAGGGGCCATTGCAACGCGGCGAGAGGCGGTGGATGTAGCGTGCAATGACCTCTTTGCCGGTGCCCGATTCACCGCTGATCAGGACTGAGGCGTCCGATCGTGCGATACGCTGGGCGCGCTGCACCACCGCCAGCATGGCCGGGTCACGATAGACGAGCCCGTCGCCGGGCGGCGGCCGCTGTCGCGCCGTCGGGAACGCCGCCACGCGGCCGGCGGATGCGTCTGGTTCTGGAGCAATCGTGCTCTCCGGGCCATTCGGAACCAGAAGGCCGGACGCGGAATAGCCTGTCATTGGGAGCGATCCGATTTGACGATTTCTGTCATCGTTACGCCGAGCCTGGTATTGTCGACCATCACCACCTCGCCACGTGCGATCAGGCGGTTGTTGACATAGATGTCGATCGCCTCGCCCAGCCGACGGTCGAGTTCGACCACCGCGCCGCGGCCAAGCTTGAGCAACTGCGATACCTGCATCGTCGCCTTGCCAAGCACGGCGCTGACGGTGACCGAGATGTCACACACCGCCTCCAGTTCCTTGGCGGTGCCGACATCGGATGGTTCGCGCAGGTCCGGGCCTGCCGGAGGGACTTGGTCGCTCATGACTGATTCCTGGGGTTCTGCTCGTTTGACTGGTCCACCAGGAGCGGAATGATCGCCTCCCGGAGGTTTTCCAGCAGTGCCGTACGGCTGATCGTCGACTCGCCGCGTTGCCACCGGATCGTGACATCTTCGCCGTTATCGCCGGCATCCAGCGCCTGCGACAGGTCGGCAAGATCGCCGAAGCGATGTTCGGTTCCGTTGCTTTCGCGCAGCACGAATTCCGGTGCGACGCTCAAGGCCGGCTTGATCTGGTCGGCAACTATCCGCACGCGATCCAGCAGGCGTGCCGACCAGGAATCGGAGGTCGCCGCGAGGACGGTGCTGACCAGCAGGTCCGCTACCGCCAGGGACGCCGCGTCAACAGCCTCGGACGTTTTTGCCTCGAGTGCGTCCAGCGCGGTCAGCAGCTTGGGCATCAGCGGCTGGACGCTGATATACGCGCTGCGCTCTTGTCGTCCGGTCAGATAACCTTCGGTCCAGGCTGCCTCGCGCATCCCGTCGATTTCTTCGAGCGGCGGCGGCGGGTTTTCAACCGGCGCCGGGGGAGGCTCCGCACCCGGCTCGTTAAAGTCCTCAAACACCGCCATCATCGTATCGGTCGACATTCGAAACGCCCCTGGAGCTATTCGATCATTCTGTCATCGCTGCCGGTACTGATCTCGATCTCGCCACCGGCTGCCAGCTCCTTTGCAAGATTGGCGATGGACGCCTGCGCATCCTCGACATCCTTCACTTTGACCGGACCGAGGGCGGCGATGTCCTCACGCAGCATCTTCCCGGCCCGTTCCGAGAGTTGCGCCAGGAACAGATTGCGAATGCCTTCCGACGCGCCCTTCAGCGCAATCGGTAGCTTTTCCTTGTCAATCTGACGCAGCAGCACCTGCAGTCCGCTCGGCGTGACCCTGGTCAGATCTGCGAAGGTGAACATCTGCGACTTCACCTTCTCGGCCGACTCGCGACTGCGTTCCTCGAGTCCGGCGAGGAACCGCGTCTCTGCCTTACGGTCAAAGTTGTTGAAAATCTCGGCGATCAACTGGTGCGAATCCTGCCGCGACGCGCGGGCGAGATTGGACATGAACTCCTGCCGCAGGATGCGCTCGACCCGTTCCAGCACATCCTTCTGGATCGACTCCATCCGCAGCATGCGCATGACGACTTCCATCGCGAAGGAGTCCGGCAGCAGCGTCAACACGCGGGCAGAATGATCGGCCTTGACCATGGACAACACGACGGCCACGGTCTGCGGATACTCATTCTTCAGGTAGCTGGCGAGAATCTCCTCGCTGACATTGCCCAGCTTGTCCCACAT